>JBOGGU010000092.1:0-96252 GCA_050744085.1 Acidimicrobiales bacterium | reverse complement strand
GCCACTCGCCTCAAGCTGGCCATACAGGCTCAGCCCCGCACCCGACGCAGTCGGGGCTGACGCCCCGAGCGGGGCTCCGCCCCGCACCCCTGGATCAGCGCGCCCAGCCGCCTCTGTGCAGCCGGTGGCTTTTCCGCTCAGCAGCACTACCGGGGCGGCTCGCGCGGCGCACGGGTCGGGAGTGGGGAGGGCGGGTGACGCGGCAGCGAGCAAGATTCCTAAAAATAGGGTTCAGCGGCGCCTCGACGCCGGGCGTTTCGGCCTGGGGGCAAGGCGGGAGAGGCGGGCCACCAGGATCTCCAGGACGGCAGTGTCGGAGAGGGCAGTGGCACCTTTGAGGTCCAGGTCGGCTCGGGCCAGCAGGCCGATCGCGCGGGCGACCCCCTCCGAGCCCAGCCGCCGGGCAGCTTTGAGGGACTTGCCGGCGCTCCACGCCGAGCGGACGCCAAGGATCGTTGCGGCCTCCTCGTCGCTGGTGGCGCCCGCTCCGTCCAGGCGCAGCATGTAGCCGTAGTGACGGTGGAGCACCGACACGATGGTGAGGGGGTGGCGTTGGCCCGCGCTGAGCAGGCGGCGCAACGCCGCGAGGGCGGCGGCGGTGTCGGAGCGGTCGATCGCATCGGTGAGGTCCCAGGGCATCGCCCCGCCCGACTCCCCAAGGAATGGCGCCACCTCTGCAGGCCCCACCTTGGCCCCTTCGCCATAAGCCGCCGCCAGGGACTCCAGCAGGCCAGAGAGTCGTGCCAGGTCCGAGCCCAGGTGACCCTCCACGAGCGCGGTCGCCGCTGCGTCGAGGCGAACCGGGCCGCCCCGAGCTCGTTGGGTGACCCAGCCGATGCGGTCCCGTCCCTGCGGCGCGGAGGCGTCGAGCACCTCGCCCTGCTTGCGCGCCGCTGCTGCCAGCTTGGGCGGCAGCGCCCCCCCGCCAGCCGCCAGGACCAGCTGGGTGCTCGGGGCCAGGTGCCCGAAGCCGGAGATCAGCCGCTCGGTGTCCTCTGCCCGCAGGCGCCCCACGTCGCGCAGCACCACCACCCGCCTGGCGGTCAGGAACGGAGCCGTGCGGCACGCTTCGAGGACCGCTCCAACGGGGTCGTCATCGGCCCCCTCAGCCCCGCGGGCCTCGGGGCCGTGGTCCTCCACCACCAGACGAGTGTCTTCGTCTCCGGCCAGCGATGCCACCAGGGCAATGACCGCTTCGGCCACCAGCGACGCGTCGTCGCCCCGCACCAGGTGGACCTGGGCCTCGCTCAATCGCCTGCCTCCATCACTGCGGCAAGTGTCGCGCAGACCCGCCGAGCACCCACCACGTCGTGGGTGCGGACCAGGCGGGCGCCCCTCATGACCGCTACCGCCGCAGCAGCCAGGGAAGCCTCGCGGCGCTCGCCGAGCCCCAGGCCGAGCACCGCTCCCAGGAAAGCCTTGTTGGACGCTGCCACGAGCACAGGGTGGCCCAGGGCTGCGAGGCGTCCGGACGCCCGCAGCAGCTGCAGCGAGTGTGACGGGCCCTTGCCGAGGTCCAGGCCAGCGTCGAGGACCACCCGCTCGGGCCCCAGCCCTGCCCCCGCTGCCCACGCAGCCCGCTCGGCGAGGTAGGCGACCACCTCGACCACCACGTCCCCGTAGTCCGGGGCCGGATCGGGCACTCGTGGGGCCAGCCGGATGTGGGTGGCCACGACGGAGGCTCCTGCTGCCGAAGCAACCCGCAGGTAGGCTGGATCGGCAAAGCCGCTTATGTCGTTCCCCAGGACGGCGCCCGCAGCGAACGCCTCGTTCGCAACTTCCGAGCGCCAGGTGTCCACGGAGACGGGCACCTCCCAGCGGGAGGCCAGCGCCTCCACCGCCGGGACCACCCGCTCGAGCTCCTCGTCGAGGGTGACCTCCGGTCCGGGCCCGGCCGTGACGCCCCCGACGTCTAGCAGGTCCGCGCCGTCCGCCACGAGCTGCGCCGCCCTTTCGACGAAGGCTCCCATGTCCAGGTGAGCGCCGCCGTCGTAGAACGAGTCCGGTGTCCTGTTCAGGATGCCCATCACCAGGGCTCGGGTGGAGAGATCCCAGCTGTGGCGCCCGAGGACCAGCCTCACCGGCATCGCCTCGTCGTGGCCCTCACGGTCGCCCTCAGTGGGCCTGTCCGTGGCCCTGCCCGTCGCCGTCGCCCTCGCCCTCGCCGTGGGCCCGCCCGTGGCTCTGTCCGTCGCCCTCACCGTGGCCCTGCACCGTGCCCGAGCGCTGCGACCCCTGTCCTCAGAAGATCCTGGCGGTCAGGGCCTTGCGATAAGGAGCCGTGCGAGGGTCCTCGGGCCCCATGGTCTCCAGCAAGTCGACGAACTCCTGCCGGGCTTCGTCGTCACCACGAACGCGTTCCAAAAGGGCGTCCAGGCGGGGCCCCAGGTCGTCGGCTTCCTCCAAGGGGGGGGCTGCTCCTTCGGCCTCCGCCACCGCCAGGCGTGCGAGGGCAGCGACCCTCTTGGTCTCACCCGTCTCGGGGATGCGAGCGAGGATGCCCAGCGCCTCCTCCGGCCTCTGGTCGGTCACCAACAGCTCCGCCAGGGCGAGCACGGCTGCGGTGTTCCCCGGCTCGATCTCCAGGGCACGGCGCAAGTTGTCCTCCTCGCCGTTCTCGATGAGCAGCTCGACCTCGGACTTGGGGGGGGCCAGGCCTGCCACCCAGGAGGTCACCGCTGCCTCCGGCAGCGCACCGACGAAGCGGTCCACGATCTGGCGGTCCCGCAGGGCGAAGACAGCGGGGATCGACTGCACCCCGAAAGAGGCCGAGATCCGGGGGTTCTCGTCGACGTTGACCTTCGCCAGCTCGACCTTCCCGCCAGTGGCGGCCACGACCCTCTCCAGGACCGGGCCGAGGGTGGTACAGGGCCCGCACCAGGGCGCCCACAGGTCGACCACCACGGGGACCTGGTCGGAGCGGGCGAGGACATCTGCCTCGAAAGTGGCATCGGTGACGTCTTTCATCTGTTCCGACCCTAGCGTCCGGCACGACTTCGAGGCCCCAGGCTCCGGTCAGATGCCCATGACGATGCGGACGTGGTTGACAAGCCGATCCCAGCCCGGTCCAGCGCCCGCCAGGACCTCCTCGAGATCGAACCACTGCTTTGTCGTAGGGCTCTCGGTGCGCAGCGTGCTCATCGAGACACCGGTCGTGCTCATGACGGTCCAGAAGTCCGACGCTCCGTCATCGGCCGCCTTGCGGTGGGACTTCTCCGCCTCTCCGGCACGGTTGTGGGCGTTGCTGTGGTCGGTACCACCCTTGATCTCGATGGCGACCTTGAAGAATTCCTGTGTGTTCACCGTCTCCTTGATGACGACGTCGGGATCGGCAGCCAAGGCGATGGTCACGTGGCGCTGCGCTGCGTTGGTCAGCGACAAGGCATGGGCTCCATCCACGTAGGCGATTCCCTGAGCCTTGACGACGCTCTTCAGGGCATCGAACACGTCCTCGGTAGCCCTCTGGCCGATGCGGGTCCGCCAGGACCCGTCGGCCTGCGCGCCGAGGGTCATCAGTGGAAGCTGCTCCACGTCCAAGGGGGTCAACGCCGCGCCAACGGTCGTGACAAGCTCGCCCATCGCCTGGTTCATCGCCTTGCACAGCTCCGGGATGGCCCGATCGAGATCGGCCCGAATGCCACCCCTGTCCTCCATCGCCTTGAACGGTCCCATACCCGAGCCGCGACCGTAGAAGCGCTTCTGGGAGACGCCGAGCAACAGGCGGTAGTAACCGAGGGTCCGCGGGTCCTGACGGAGCACCGAAGGTACGGCAAACACCGTATCGTCCCTCACCCCCAGACCCTGGAGGATCTGGCGGGCAGCGGGAGGAGCGTGCTGGTCCATCTCGGCCGCAAGGGTGGCGGGGTCGACCAGTCGTACGGCGTCCCGGATTGCGTCGCTCAAGACGCTGGTCCGGGCATTCGCCAGGAAGCTTCGGATGTAGACCTGACGGGCGGGTGGCGGGAGGGCGAACTCAGCCATCCATCGCCTTGCCGAGGCCCTCGTCCGCGAGCTCCTCGAACCCGTTGCAAACCAGGCGGTTACGGGCCATCTCCAGGTACGCAGGGTTCAACTCGATACCCACGAAGCGCCGCTCCAGGAGCCCGGCCGCCAAGCTTGATGTCCCGGAGCCCACGAAAGGGTCCAGGACCAACTCTCCGGGCCCGGTCGCCATGCGCACGCATGGTTCCACGAGGCTCGGCGGGAAGGTGGCGAAGTGCCCGGATGCCTCTCGATAGACCTTGGTCGGCAGGTCCCACACCGTGCGCAGGCGGCGGTCGTTCGGGCCACGCACAGCCATCTCGTCGTAGCGGTAGCGCTCGCTTTTGGAGAACAGGAACAGATACTCGTGAGAACGAGTCGGCCGGTCACTCACGCTCTCCGGTTGAGCGTTCGGCTTGTTCCAGATGATGTCGGAACGCAGGTACCAACCCCGCTCCTGGAGGGCGAAGGCGAGGCGCCATGGCACGCCGATCAGGTCCTTGGGCTTCAGCCCCTCGGGAGTTGGTGGCCGCACGGACATTGCCCTCGCCGGGTTCTTCTTGTCGGGGGCGCGCCACGTCCGCCCGCCGGACGTGTACGAGTCCCCGATGTTCAGCCAAAGGGTCCCGTCTCCTCGCAGGACCCGCAGGACCTCGTCGAAAATGTCCGCGAGCGCCGCGACGAAGTCGAAGACGGAGCCCTCGAGGCCGACCTGGCCCTCGATCCCGTAGTCCCGGAGCGACCAGTACGGCGGCGAGGTGACGACGGTCTGGGCGCACTCGTTGGGCAGCGCCCGCAGGACCGCATGAGCGTCCCCCAGGACCAGGGCAGACTGCTCGCTGACCAGCTTCGAGTAGTCGGGCTCCTCCTCATGCTTCCTGACCACAAACGTGGGGGCCTTCTTCAATGGCGTCCCGGGTGAGCCGGCCCTCGCACGGTGCGTGACGGGGTCGAACAGCTTCATCTGTCGAGGCTCTCTCGGTTCGGGCACGTGCATATCCCCCACAGCGTTGGTCGGCGGGGGAAGCCGAACACGATCATACGTTCGACCTGTGACAGGCACGGCTTCCAAGGAGCCAATCGGAGGCAAGCACCACTCCCCCACCGTAGGGCCCGGCCCCACCAGAGTGGTGGATGCTCGAAGCTCGGTTGGCGCCGCTGAGCTTGGTCATAGGAATCGTGCTCGGCCCCGCGTCACCCGCCGTGCCCACTCCCGACCCCTGCGCCGCGCGGCAGCCTCATCCAGCCGTGCTGCTCGGCCCGAAGACCCTGCGAGCGGGCAATCCGTTGTGAGCTTCGTCCGAGAGGAGGCCGGTCATGGTCAAAGTGGGTCTTTGGGTCAAGATGGAGGCACGGCCCGGCAAGGAGGACGAGGTTGACGCCTTCCTGCGCTCTGCACAGGCCATAGTCGAGGGTGAGCCGGCGACCACCGCATGGTTTGCCATTCGCTTGAGCCCCTCCACCTTCGGGATATTCGACGCGTTCCCTGACGACGCCGGACGTGATGCCCACCTGAACGGGCAGGTCGCAGCCGCACTGATGGCCAAAGCCGACGAGCTGCTGTCGGTGCCCCCGTCTATCGAGAAGCTCGACGTCCTGGCTTCCAAGCTCCCCGGGTGAGCTGACCGGCCCTGGTCCGGCGCCGAGATGGCGTTCGCCCTATGAGGCGCCCGTCGTCCCTGTCGGGTCGCTTCTGTCACCGTGGTTGACGAGCGCCGTGACCACATCGGCGATCCGTTGGCGCGCGGAGGAGTCGACGATGAGGTCCTCGCCGTCACTGCCGAGCATGGCGTCCGTCACCGGGATCTCGGCGCAGGCCGACCCGACGATTACGGCGCTGGCGTAGCCAAGGACCTTGCGTAGGGCGTCGTGGGCGTTGGCCGCGCCTCGGGGGGAGGCGTTGATCCAGGCCACCGGCTTGCCGGCGATGGAGCCGGGTTGGTCGTCGCCGATGCTCCAGTCGAGCAGGTTCTTGAACGACCCTGGCATGGCACCGGCGTACTCGGGGGTCGAGAACAGAACGGCCTCGGCCGCGTGCAGCTGGCGGCGCAATTCGGCCACCGGGGAGGGCAGTGGGTCGGTGTCGTCGTCGGGGTTGAACTGAGGAAGGCCTCCGAGGCCTTCGTAGACGATGACCTGGACGCTCTCGGGAGCTACCTGCCGGGCTGTACGCAGTACCGCCATGTTCGTCGAGCGGGCGCGCAGACTGCCCGAGACGGCCAGTACCCGTCGGACGCTCGTCATGGTCGAAGCAACGGCTGGCCCGGCTCAGGTGTTCCCCTCCGCGGGCCTCCGATCTGTAGAGGGACAGGGTCGAGCGACAGGTCCAGCGGGTACACGGCCGCCAGATAGGTCCCTCGGTTGTCGGTCATCCGGTGGTGCCGGTGTCTGCCGTCGCTGGCCTCAGGCAAGGCATGGGATTGTGGCTTCGCAACGACCGGGCCGTGGACGATTCCGCGGAATCGTCCGGAGGAACCGAGGTTAGCGCAAGTTCACTCGCATACAGTTTCATCTGTGATCCTCCCCAAGGACCGCGACCGCCGCTTCGTCACCATCCGCCGCGGGGGGACGCTCACGGACTCCGACCATCGGCTCCTGGCTTTGTGTGCAGCCGCTTGCGCAGAGCGTGTCCTGCACCTCTTCGAGTCGATGCAGCCCGCGGATCCGCGACCTCGCCAGGCGATCGAGCAGATTCGGGCATGGGCGCGCGGCGAGATCCGGATGTCTGAGTCCCGTGCGGCGGGTGGCCATGCCATGGGTGCCGCACGAGAGCTGAGCGGAGCCGCTCGGCACGCCGCGATGCAGCCGGCCAGGCGGCAGTGGTCGCGCATGTTGCCGCGCACGAGCTCGGTGCTGCCGCCTACGCGATGAAGGCGGCTCGGGCGGCGGCCCCCGGGTGCGAAGGGCGCGCCGGCCGGCTCGAGTGCCGGTGGCAACGCGAACTGCTCCCGGATGTGATCCGCGAACTCGTCCTTGACGATCAGAGGTTGCGAAACGACATCTGCTGGTCCGGGTTCGACTGCTGATGGGCGGTGTCGGCCGAGCCCGCCAGCAGGTGCCCGTAGAGCCAGCGCTACGTAGGTAGGCACCATGGAGGTGGCCTGCCGGTCAAAGAGGATGGTCACGGCTTGAAGGGCGGGTCGAAGTCGGCCAGGATGCGAATCCCGTATCTGCTCAAGCCGTCGAGGACCTTACGGTCATCGGCGAGCGGCAGAGCATGCCACTGCCAACTCTGGTCCCCGTATGGCGGGTGCTCGCCGGCCTCGTCGAAGAGCGTAACGCCCCGGGCTCGTCCAGTCGGGTCGTGCTGCGTGCCGGTCCACAGCGCCAGCCAGCCTGCCCGGCGTAACGCACGGGCCCAGCGTTGTGTCAATGCAAGGTCAGCTCCAGCCCACAGGGCCTGGGTGACACCAAGGCCGCGGGCCCGGGCCGACACCATCCGGGCCGACACCATCCGGGCTGCCCTCGGGGCCCCTGGTGGCGCGCTGACGGCCGCTCGCCGGCGTGTCCGTAGTTCCGCTAGCGGTAGGACTCCCTGCCCGTAGTCCTGCAGCGCCTCCAACGCTGCGGCAACTGGGTCGGTGGCCAGGTAGCACGATCCGTCCGGGGCTGGGAGGTCGAAGCGGCCGCCGGTGCGAGGGGCGTCTCCGACGCTGGCGAACCACCACGGGGATCGTCGCCCATCCCGGTACACCCGATGCAACACCCGTCCTGCGAGCGCCTGGCCGGCCAAGCCGAACAGCGCCGCCGGTGCCGGCGGCTCGGACAGCGGCATGCCGTCAGTGGGCGGATCGCTCGGCCAGACGCCGGGCGACCGCAAGTACCGCTTCGTAATCGCCATCGGCCAGCGCGTCGAGCGGACGGCGGCCCTCGAGCCCCGGCTGCGTCCCGGTGAGCCAGGCTGCGATCGTCGCCGGCAGCAGCGCCACGTTGAGGACCCGGACCACCTCGCCGAGTCCCGGCACCTGGCGCCTGCCGTCGAACTGGAAAGCGGGGTAGGCCGGCCGGCCGTCGCTGCGTGCCAAGCGCAGGAGCCGGGTGTCCTTGGATACTGCCTGCTCGCTACGGCGGAGCAACTCGGCAGTCTCGGCCTGGGTGAGGCAGTAACCGACCTGGTCCACCCACGCTTGGGCCGCGATGTCACTCTCAAGCAGACGGACGGCGAGCCGAACCGCCTCTGGGGACGCCCGTAGCTCCAGCTCACCGAGACTCATCTCAACCTCCTCAACCAACCCTAGGCTACTGCAGTTGACTCTATGCCGTCAGGCGAGGAGGGCTCCCCGCAGTAGTTGCGCCACTCCGGAGCGTCTGCGGACTCGCTCATCGGTTTTGATCCCACATGCACTATCCACTGGTCTCCGCGCTGGCCTGCCCCCACCGCCGGTCTGACCCGCCGGTCCAGGGATGCCGGCCCCACACACCACCTGGCGCCAGCCCTGCTGGAGGGCTCGGCGGGTCGTTGACGCTGGTCAGGGCTTGGACATACCGCATCCTTCGGCCGCAACCAAAGGACTGGCGACAGCTCAGGATCGGTGCTGAACGAGTTCAGCGCCACCCCGCGTCAATGACGCCTACGCCGTGCCCGCACCGGCCTGATCACGTCACTCGGAGGGAGAGGCGTCCGTGCCGACGGCGGGAGGCGGTGGCGGGGCTCCGTCGTGAGGACTAATTTGCCCCTCCTCGGCGAGCGCTCCTTCAGACATGTGGCTTCGGTCGACGAGGTCCCGGCCGGCGAGCACAGCCAGCGAGGAGATGATGCCGGTGTCTCTCCGGCCGACCAGCTCCCACGCCCGGGCCACGCCGATGAGCAACGAGACCACCAAGAGGTTGCTGACCAGCTCGATGCTGGATTGGCTTCGAGGATGCAGGAGGAGATCGATGCCTGCTGCCAGCTCGAAGCCGAAGGTCGCCACAATGAGCAGGATCCAACCGAACTGCCGACGGCGCAGCATTGGCCGTGCTTCTTTGTTGGCAAAGACGGAACGCAGCCCAGCAAGGGCGAAGAGGACGCCAATGACACCCAGGACGGTGGCCGAGTAGCCGACGTTGCCACCAGGCACCAGACCAAAGAGCTACACCGCCAGCGCATTGGTAAAGGTCAATAGCGATGCAGCGGCCCCGAACCTCTTGGACGACGGCGTTGATGCTCGTCGAGCGGTGTCTCGGCGCCACCGAGATGGCAACGAACAGGAGACCAATCAGCGCCCCAGCCGAAGGGGCAACTGTCGCGAACAAGTCTCGGTAGACACCGGTGATCATGAGCGTCACCATAGGTCCCGCCATCGGCGGTCGGGCCCACCAGACTCGGAGGGCGAGTGGGACACCATCCTGGTCGTGTCGCGTTCGTCTGCGGCACCCTCGCGTGTTGGCGGCATCTTCGGGTCTTGACAGCTTCGGAGGACCGCCCTATAATGACTGGGTAGTCAGTCACTTTGCTGGAGGGAGGATCACATGCATCCGCTGGTTAGCCGATACCGTCGCCTCCTCGCGCCCATCGTGAGAGGCCGGCTGGGGGTCGCCGTCGCTGTGGCGGCCTTCCTCGTGGCGGCTGGGATCGGAGGGGAGGCGGGCGTCGCGGTCGGGGCGGTCTGGGTGCTGGTGTCGGGGAGCTACTGCCTGGCCAACTTCTGCTGCTGCCGGGAGACCCATTGCCTGGTCACCGGGGCGGGGTGGACGGCGCTGGGACTTGCGGCCCTGGCAGTGGTCTCGATCTCAGGCAGCGGGCTGGGTTGGCTCCGGGTGGACGTGGTGGCGCTCGCCTATCTGGTGGTCCTCGGGGCCGGCTACGGCCTCGAGGGTCTGGTGGCGGCCCGAACCGGGAGCCATTTCCTGGGTACGGGTAGTGACGGTGCCGAGGCTCGCTGAGGCGACCAAGGCCGAGCGGCGTGCCGACATCCTCGCCGCGGCCCTCGACTGCTTTTCCCGCACCGGCTACCATGACACGACCATGGCCGAGGTGGCCGAGGCGGCCGAGGTGTCCAAGGGAACGCCCTACCTCTACTTTCCGAGCAAGGAGGCGCTGTTCATCGCGTTGCACGACGAGTGGGACTGCGGGCTCTCCGATCGGATCAGTCTGGAGGTCGGCGCTCTTTCCGAGGAGGAGCGCACCTCGCCGCGCCGGGTCTTGTCGGCGGTCGCCCTTGCCGTCGGGGCCCATGTGGTCGAGCACGCGGACACCTGCCGGGTGCTCATGGAAGCGAGGACCCTCGCCGCTTACAACCCGCAGATCGCCGCGGCCGTCGAAAGATCGGCGGAGGGGAGCCCTCGACAGCTGCGCGACCTGTTCCAAGCCGGCGTCGACGCCGGCGAGTGGCCGAGCGACACCGACCCCGACCTGGAGGTCCTCATGTTTACGACCGGCCTATACGGACTCATGGCCCAGTGGCACCTGCGACCCGGCTCGTTTGCCTGGGAGTCCGCCGCCGCGTCGCTCACCGGCGCGGCACCCCCGCTCGACACGGGCGAGGTCACGAGCCGATGAGCTCGGAGCGGGCCAACGCCGAGGGGCAAGCACCCTGGGGAGACGAGAGGAGGGGGACATGAGCGAGCCTGGCAGGGTGCTCGAGGTTGGGGGGAGGTGGATCGCAGCCAATCCATGGCGCCCTTGGCAGTGATACGACGGTTGGCCATGATCAGCGACCGGCCGAGGACTTCAACCACCTTCCGCCGCTTCGTCACCATGCGCCGCACGGGCGAGCTGGGCCTTGTCGGGTGGGCGAGGGGGGACTTGAACCCCCACGAGGTCTCCCTCACAGGAACCTGAATCCTGCGCGTCTGCCAATTCCGCCACTCGCCCGAGTGGGTCACCCACGATAGCGCCCCCGACTCTCCCCGGACGACGCGCAGGTCAGCTGCCGGATATGATGCGGCCTACGATGGTTCTCCAGCAGTTTGAGCGCAGGCTCGAACGACTCGTCGAGGGGACGTTCGCTATCGCATTCGGCAAGGGGCTCCAGCCCCTCGAGATCGGACGGCGCCTGGCACGGGAGATGGACCTGGGTCGGACCATGGGCGTAAGGGGGATGGTGGCGCCAAACGCCTTCACGGTGACGCTGTCAGGCCCGGACATGGCGCGCTTCGAGAGCTTCTCCGAGATCCTCGCTCGTGAGCTCGCGGAGGCGGCCCGTGACCACTCCAGGGAGGAGGGCTATGCCCTCCTGGGCCCAGTCGAGGTGACCCTCACCCTCGGCACGTCGCATAGGGCCGGGGTCTTCTCGGTGGAGTGCGAGGCGCGCGAGGGCCCAGGTGGCTTCGCCGTTGCCAGCCTGGTGCTGGAGGACGGTCAACGACTTGCCATCGGAGAGGAGCCGGTGCTCATCGGACGCCTGGAGAGCTGCACGGTTGTCGTGGAGGACGCCAGCGTGAGCCGCCATCACGCCGAGCTGCGCCGCGTCGACGACTCCGTCTTCTTGGTGGACTTGGACTCCACCAACGGCACTCGGGTCAACGGGGCCAGGGTCACGCGCCACGAGCTGGCGGACGGCGACCAGATCGCGATCGGGACTGCCCTCTTCACCTTCGAGTCTCGATGACCAGCCCTGCCGCGACGGTTCTCCTGCTGGCAGCCGCCTCCACCTCGCTGCTGTCCGTCCTCAAGTACGTCCTGCTCGTCATCCTCTGGCTGTTCTTCCTCTTGGTCCTGCGGGGGGTCCTCGTCGAGGTGAGACGGGGAGGAGGCGACGCGGCGCCGGCGCCCGAGCCGAGGTCCTTCGCCGCCCGCCTGGGCTCGAGCCCCAGGCCGCCGGTCTTCGACCCCGGGCCCCCGTCGGCGCCCAGGCCGCCGACTTTCGACCCAGGACCGCCACCGGCGCCCAGGCAACCGGCCTTCGAGCCGAGCCCGAGGCCCGCACGGCCACCGCGGCCCAGCCCCGCGCCCAGCGCCGCGCCCGGCCCGCTGCCCAGGCTCGAACCCGCGGAGGCCGCGCCGGCTGGGGCAAGTGGCCAGGTCACCAGCCTGAGGGTGCTCGAGCCTGCCGGCGGAGGGCGGCGCTCCTTCCCCCTGGGCGACGAGGTCACGCTAGGAAGGGCCCCCAGCTGCGGGGTGGCGCTGACCGAGGACAGCTTCGTCTCCAGCACCCATGCCAGGGTGTGGCGCCGGGCAGGTGCCACATGGGTCGAGGACCTGGGCTCGACGAACGGCACCTTCGTCAACGGAAGCCGCCTCAGCGGGCCCAGCCCCCTCAACGCCGGGGACCGGCTGCAAGTGGGCCGGACGGTCCTCGAGGCCTCTCGATGATCCGGCTCAGCTCCGGAGCCGCCACCGACGTGGGCAACGTCCGCCAGATGAACCAGGACCTGGCCCTGGAAGCAGACGGCTTGTTCGGGGTGGCCGACGGCATGGGCGGCCACGTCGGCGGGGAGGTCGCCTCCCGCACGGCCATCGAGGCCCTCCGGAGCACCTTCGAGCAGGCGAACGGGCCACCTTCGATACGAGACCTCGTGGGCGCGGTGGGCGCGGCGAACCTTGCAGTCTGGAACCAGGCGCTCACCGACGAGGACCTCCGGGGGATGGGCACCACCCTCACCGCGATGGCGCTGGTCACCGAAGACGGCGTTGCCGAGATCGCCCTGGTCAACGTCGGCGACTCCCGCGCGTACCGGCTCCGGGACGGGACCTTTGCGCAGCTCACCGCAGATCACACCATGGTAGAGGAGATGGTTCGCATCGGTGAGCTGAGTGCCCGTGAAGCGGCATCGCATCCCCGGCGCCACGTCCTCACCAGGTCGATCGGCAACGAGCCCGATGTCGAGGTGGACGCTTGGCTGGTCCGTCCCGTGGACGGCGACCGCCTGCTGCTGTGCAGCGACGGGCTCTTCAACGAGGTGGACGACGACTCGATATCGGACGTCCTGGGCGAGGTGGCCGACCCGGCGGAGGCGGCCGCAGAGCTGGTGCGCCGAGCCCTGGAGAACGGTGGCAGCGACAACGTCACCGTCGTGGTGGTGGACGTTGCGGGCGAGGACGACTCTGCGGGCTCCGGCCCTGGCTGATGGACCGCCAGATCCGCATCTTCGGCATCGTCGTGGTGATCCTGTTCGCCATCGTGTTCCTCCAGCTCAACAACCTCCAGGTACGCCAAGCCCACGCCCTGGCCAACGCCCCGGGGAACTCGAGGCACACGACCAAGGAGTTCTCCACCCCGCGTGGGGAGATCCTGGCCTCTGACGGCACGGTCCTGGCCAAGTCGGTCCCCTCCAAGGACGTCTACAAGTACCAGCGGACGTACCCCAACTCGACCCTCTACTCCGACATCACGGGTTATTTCTCGATCATCTACGGCAGTGGCGGGGTCGAGGAGAGCTACAACAAGTACCTGGCGGGTGCCTCGCAGATCACCCACCTCTCGGACCTCCTGACTCCGAACAGCGCAAGGCTGGAGAACGTGACCCTCACGGTGTCGCCCAGCCTCCAGCAGGTCGCCGCGAATGCCCTCGGTGGCAAGACCGGGGCGGTCGTGGCCATCGATCCATCCACCGGGGCCATCCTCGCCATGTACTCCAACCCGGCCTTCGACGCCAACCCCCTCGCCTCGCACGACCCCGCAACCGTGAAGAAGGCTTGGACCGCCGACACGACAGGGACGATGGCCCTGCTGGACCGGGCCTACCGCCAGAGCTACGCGCCCGGGTCCACCTTCAAGGTGATCACCTCCTCGGCGGTCTACGACCACCAGCCGGCCCTGGCCACCAAGGCCTACCCGGTCACCAGCCAGATCCAGCTCCCCAACACCGTCAACACCCTTCACAACTACAACTTCGAGACCTGCGGGGGCATGCTGCCCGAGCTGCTGAAGGTCAGCTGCGACACCGGCTTCGCCCAGGTGGGCCTGGACCTGGGAGCGCAGAGCCTCGCCAGCGAAGCGATGGCGTTCGGCTTCGACAAGACCCCTCCCCTGGACTTCCCGAACCCCGCCAAGTCCAACTTCCCCCCAGCCTCCAGCTTTGCCCAGAACCTGCCGGGAGTCGCCTTCTCCGCCATCGGCCAGGAGAACGTGTCCGCTACCCCCCTGGAGATGGCCATGACGGCAGGAGCGATTGCCGACGGCGGGACGATCATGGCGCCCCACGTCATGTCCAAGGTCTCCAACGCCAAGGGAGTGGTCACCTCCTACTCGCCGCACCCCTGGCTGCAGGCCACCTCCGCCGCCACGGCTAGCACAGTCGGCCAGCTCATGGTCGGCGTGGTGAACGGGGGGACGGCCTCGAACATCGCCATTCCGGGGATCACCCTGGCGGCCAAGACGGGCACGTCCCAAGTGGGAGCGAACAACGCGCTCACCGACGACTGGATGATCGCCTTCGGGCCCGCCGGGACGGGACAGACCCCGACGATCGCGGTGGCCGCCGTCGTGCCCAACCAGCCCGGCAGCGCCACCGGCTCTTCCGTTTCGGGGCCGATCATCAAGGCTGTGCTCGCCGCAGCCCTTGGGGCAAAATGAGCACTATCTGCCCACCCACCACCCCCCACCCACCACACGTGCGCCCGCCCGACCCGACCCCTCCGGGCCGACGCGTCATGAACGGCCTGGCAGCGTGGCGTAGGCTCTGGGCGCGATGAGCTCCGACACCCCGCCCGCTGTCTACAACGGGCGCTACGAGCTGGTGCGGCTGGTGGCCCGCGGCGGCATGGCCGAGGTCTACCTGGCGCGCGACCTCCTGCTGGACCGCCCCGTCGCCCTGAAGGTCCTGTTCCCCGAGCTGTCGGTGGACCGCACCTTCGTGGCCCGGTTCCGCCGGGAGGCACAGGCCGCGGCGAACTTGAGCCACCAGAACATCGTGCCGGTCTACGACTGGGGCGAGTCGGACCGGACCTATTTCATAGTGATGGAGTACATCGACGGGCGGCCCTTGTCCAACCTGCTGCGCTCCGATGGCCCGATGCCCGCCGACCAGGCGGCAGCGATGGGGGCCGAGGTGGCTTCCGCCCTTGCTTACGCCCACCGCCAGGGAGTGATCCACCGGGACGTCAAGCCGGGCAACGTGCTCATCTCCGACGACGGCAACGTGAAGGTCGCCGACTTCGGCATAGCCCGGGCCAAGGCCGACGAAAGCCTCACCCAGACCGGTGCCGTGATGGGGACCGCCACCTACTTCTCGCCCGAGCAGGCCCAGGGCGAGGTCGTGGACTCACGCAGCGACGTGTACTCCCTCGGGGTCGTCCTCTACGAGGCCATCTCGGGCGCTCCCCCATTCAGCGGGGAAAACCCGCTGGCCATTGCCTACAAGCACGTGAGGGAGGAGCCGGCAAGGCTGACGGGGCCGGGCACCGACGTCCCCCCCGCATTCGAAGCGATCGTCTTCCATGCCCTGGCCAAGGACCCGGCGCAGCGCTACCAGGACGCGTCCGAGCTGCGAGACGACCTCCTGCGCTTCCAGCAGGGCGCCCAGTTGATGGCCCCTGCGCTGACACCGGTCACGGTCGCTTACCTCGACGACTATGTCGACGACGCCGCCGCGACCACCACCGTCGGGGCGGCAGGCGCCGGGGCTGCGGGAGCCGCGGCGGCTGGGGTGGCAGCAGGCGCGGCGGCGGCGGGGGTAGCCGGGGCCGCGAACGAGGGCCAGGGGACCACCGTCATGGCCCCCGTCGACGCAAGGGCCAACCCCACTGTCGCCAACCCAGCCCTCTCCCCTGACCCAGCCTACGACCCCGGCTATGGCCGGGGCGGGCGCTACGACCGAGACCAGATGATGGAGCGCTCCGGGCGCACCGGCCTCTGGGCGCTCCTCCTGCTGGTGCTGCTCATCGCGGTGGCGGTCGTGGTGTACCTGATCCTGCACAGCGCGGGCCTGCTCAACAAGCACCACACGCCACCCCCCAAGACCAAGACGACCACCGCCCCGCTGGTGAAAGTCCCGAGCGAGGTTGGCAGCATGTTCACCGCGGCGCAGACCCAGCTTCAAGGAGACGGCTTCAAGGTCAGCCAGACCAAGACCCAGTCGTCGCAGCCCAGCGGGACGGTCACCGCCCAGAGCGCCAGCGGGCAGGCCCCCAAGGGCTCCACCATCACCCTCACCGTCTCCTCCGGCCCGGCCACAGTGTCGGTGCCCGACGTCCATGGCGACACCGCCTCTCAGGCGGGCGCAGCCCTCCAGCAGGCGAACCTCGGCGTCGGGTCCCAGACGAGCCAGGGTTCCACGACCGTGCCCGCTGGGCAGGTCATCAGCACCCACCCTCCTGCCAACACGTCGGAGCCGCCGGGAACCAAGGTCAACCTGGTGATCTCCAGCGGCCAGCCCACGGCCAAGGTCCCCGACGTGACGACCCTCCAGGCCAGCGTCGCGGAGACACAGCTGTCCATGGCGGGGTTCAAGGTGGCCAAGCTCACCTACCAGACGGTCGTCGACCCAGGCCAGGACGGAGCGGTGATCTCCGAGAGCCCCACCGGCACCCAGCCCGTCGGCGCCACGATCACGCTCACCGTGGGCCAGCTGGCAAGCTCCACCTCCACCAGCACCCCGACCAGCTCGACCACCACCACCACGGGCTCGACGACGAGCACCACCGGCGCAGGTGGAGGCGGTGGCGGCGGCCTCCTTGGCGGCGGCTAGGCCCCCCCGCTCAGGGGGTGAGGGCGGCGGCGCGGCCGAGCCAGCTGCGGAGCAGCCTCTGGCCAACTGTGGTGAGGATCGACTCGGGGTGGAACTGGACACCCTCTATGGGCAGCTCGGTGTGGCGCATCGCCATCACCAGCCCGTCGGAGGTCTCGGCGGTGACCTCCAGCTCGGGGGGTATCGAGTCTCGCCGCACCACGAGGGAGTGATAACGCGTGGCCTCGAACGGGCTGTCGAGGCCCGCGAGCACCCCTGCGCCCCGGTGGTGGATGAGCGAGGTCTTGCCGTGGACCACCTCGGGCGCCCGCACCACCTCCGCCCCGAACACGCTCCCCACACACTGGTGACCGAGACAGACTCCGAGGGTGGGCACGCTGCGCCCCAGCTCGGCGATCATCGCCATGCTCACCCCGGCGTCCTCGGGCCGGCCCGGGCCCGGTGAGACAACCAGGGCGTCGGGGGCCAGGGCCTTGGCCTCGGAGACGGTGACCTGGTCGTTGCGGCGGACGATCAGCTCGGCCCCCAGCTCGCCCAGTCCCTGCACCAGGTTCCAGGTGAAAGAGTCGTAGTTGTCGATCACCAGCACCCGGGGACCCCTCATCGCTCTGACGATAGCGCCGCGCCTGCGCTATGGTCGTGGCCGATGGCAAAGCCGGCACCCTCGGGCACCAAGCGGCGCTCCGCCCAGGGCAGGGGACCGACCCCGCGGGGCACCAGCCCCAAGGCCGCAGCTCGGGCGAGGACTGCCAAAGGGCGGCCCGGCGGGAGCGCGGCCAAGCCCGACGGAGCCGCGGTAAAGCCCCAGGCCGCCACGACCAAGTTCGGGCGGGGCGGCCCGAAGCCCGGCGGGGGCACGGCCGGCGGGGGCACGGCCGGCGGGGGCACCGTGAAGTCCGGGCGGGGAGCCCCGAAGACCGGCGGGGGCGTGGCCCGGCCCAGAGAGGGCGCGGCAGAGGGCGGGGGCGAGAAGGTGCGGGCGACCCCCAAGGCCAGCGGGCGCTTCACCCCAAAGGGCGGGAAGGCCGCCAAGGCTGCTGCGCCGGCACCGGTGAGCAGCGGGCGCTACACCGCTCCGATCCCGCGCAACAAGCGCTCCAGCCCTCCCTGGGTCCCGGTGCTGCTCCTCACCCTGCTGATCCTCGGGGCCGCGGTCATAGTGCTGGACTACCTGGGCGTCCTGCCCTACGGCACCTCTGCCTGGTACCTCCTCGTGGGCCTGGTGCTGGTGGCGGGAGGTTTCGGGGTGGCGACGCAGTACAGGTAGGGGCGTTGCGCCCTACGCCGCGGGTCGTGAGTGGGCACGGCGCTTGGGCAGGACGGAGGCCTAATTTCAACAACGACGGCCTGGCAGCACATACCCTGGGCGTGTGAGCCGATACGACCTGACGCGCGCAGAGCTCGAGGAGCTGTGTGCCGGGGAGCCCGCGTACCGGGCCCGGCAGGTCTGGGCGGGGCTCTACGATCGCCTCGCCGGGCCGGAGGGGCTGGCCGAGCTGCCGGCGGCGCTGCGCGAGCGCCTCGACGGTGACCCCGCCCTTTCGCCCGGTTTGCAGCAGGTGAGCGAGTCGAGCGCCGACGCCGGGGAGACCCGCCGCTGGGTGTGGGAGTGCCAGGACGGCGCGCTGGTCGAGACGGTGCTGATGCTCTATCCCGACCGGGCGACCGTTTGCGTGTCCAGCCAGGCGGGCTGTGCGATGGGGTGCGGGTTCTGTGCCACGGGGCAGGCGGGCTTCACCCGCCAACTGTCGAGGGGGGAGATCGTGGAGCAGGTGGTGGCTGCGGCCCGGTTCGCTCGGGGCGCGTCCCGGCGGCTGTCGAACGTGGTGTTCATGGGCATGGGCGAGCCGATGGCCAACTACCCCCGCGTCTGGGGGGCCGTCGAGCGCATCCACGACGACCTGGGGATCGGCGCCCGCCGGGTGACCATCTCCACGGTCGGGCTGGTTCCTGGCATCCGCCGTCTTGCTGGCGAGCGGCTGCCGGTTGGCCTCGCCGTCTCCCTTCATGCCGCCAACGACGCCCTTCGGGAACAGCTGGTGCCGATCAACCGCCGCTGGCCGATCGCCGAGCTGATGGCAGCGTGCCACGCCTACGTCGAGGCCACCGGGCGGCGGCTGTCGTTCGAGTGGGCCCTCATCGACGGGGTCAACGACCGGCCCAGCGACGCCGCCGAGCTGGCGGGCCTGGCCTCCGAGCTGCGGGCGCACGTCAACCTGATCCCGCTGAACCCGACCCCTGGCTGGCCAACCCGTGGCACCCCACCCGAAGGGGTCGCGGCCTTTGCCGCGGAGCTGGCCGGGCGGGGGGTCAACGCAACGGTCCGGGCGACCAGGGGACGCTCGATCGACGCAGCGTGCGGGCAACTTGCCGCCAAGGCGGTCGTGCGGCGACCAGCGCCGCGCCCGGTGGTGCAGCGCCCGGCGCCCCTTTTGGCGCTCGGGCTGGCAGACTCATAAGCATGGCAATGAACGAGTACAAGTGGTACGACAGCAGCCAGCCACAGACGCTCCAGTACGGGGTGATCATGCTGTACCTCGACGCTGTCTTCCTGCTCATCTTCGGAGGTTTGAGCAGCGGGCTGGTGGACTTGCTCGCGATCGGCCTCTTCCTGGCCGTGTGCCAGGTGGTCGGGGCCCTGGGCATCGCCAACGAGCGCAAGTGGGGCTACGCGCTGGGGGTGGCTGGCGCGAGCCTGCTCGTCGCCTACACCGTCTATAGGATCAGCCAGGGGAACACCAGCTTCCTCCTGAACCTGATCTTCGACGTCGCGGTCGTTTGCCTGCTGCTGCATCCCCGGAGCCGGGACTACCGCCGGATCTGGTTCAAGTAGGGCCGTCCCGGTCAGCCAACCACCAGCACCACCACGAACACGAGGTAGGCCACGATGACCGCCACTCCCTCGAGCCGGCGGAGCCCGCCTCGCAGGCCGGTCAGCACGACGGTCACCACCGTGATCCCCAGCAGCCACAACACCGACAGCCTGGCCTGAGCCGAGGGGGCGCCCACCCCGACGATCAGCGCCGGCAGGGTCACACCCACCAACAGGTTGAGGGTGTTGGAGTTGAGCGCCTCGCTCACCACGGCCGAGCCGCGGGCCCGCCGGGCGAGCCGCACGGCCCCGAGCACGTTGGGCAGCCCGGTCAGTGCCGCCAGGACCAGGGTGCCGATGAGGATCTGCGATACGCCCCAACGCTTGCCCAGGCTCACCGACGTGTCCACCATCCCGACGCTGCCGAGCACCACCGCTGTCAGGGCAGGGACCAGCGTCCAGATGTCGTGATTGCTGGCGCGCGGAGCGGTGCGGCCGGGCCGCTCGTCCTTCTCGACGCCGGCGACCGCAGATGCAAGCCCGCTCCTGATCGGCCCCGGGAGCTTGAGCCCGGACACGCGGCTGGAGTTGTGGGCGGACAGCCACACATAGGGGGCCAGCACCACGAGCACGATCACCACCGTGGGCACCGGGCCCAGCAGGCGCAGCACCAGCGCCGACACCACCACGGTGACCGCCAGGGCCACGACCCCCTCGAGCACCAGCGCCGGCCGGCGGATGCGCACCACCCCGGCGATGGCCGCGCTCAGCCCGAGGAGGGCGGCCACGTTGAAGATGTTCGACCCGATCACGACCCCGAAACCCAGGCTCGCCCGGCCACCCTGGATTGCGGTGATGGCCGCCGAGACCTCGGGCGAGTCCGCAGCGAGCGCGGTCAGGATCCCGACCAGGCCCTCTGGCAGGTGGAAGCGCTGGCCCACGCGGTCGACCACCTCGACCAGCACGATGCTAGACACGATGGTGAGGGCCAGGGACGCGAGGAACAGCACGATGCTGGCGGTCATCTCGCTGCACTCTTGCCGTCGACAGGATAACTACGGAGCAAGCCCGACCTCAACCGCATCAATCGGGCAGGAGCCTGATCACGATCCCGACAGGTTTGGTCGCATCGACCTCGACGACCTGGCCGTCACTCAAGGTCCTGGTTGCCGTCTCCGTGCCGAGCACGCACGTCAGGCCTCGCTCCCGACACACGATCGCGGCGTGGCTGAGCAAGCCCCCTTCGTCGGCCACGACCGCGGCGACCCTCTCGAGGGCTTGGTCGCGGGGACCACCGGTCCGGGTCGGGAACACCGTGCCCTCCCCTACCGTGTCGGTCGGGTCGATCGTGCTCGACGCCGTCACCAGCACGTCACCAATCTCCAGGCGGTCCAGGTCAGCCTGGTCGGAGACGATCTTGACCCGGCCGACCGCAGTGCCCCGACAAGCGGTCATCCCCGTGAGCACGCCGCTGGCCTCGGTGCCTGCGCTGCCCCGTTGGCCTCCGCCCTGGCCTCCGCTGGCCCGTTGGCCTCCGCTGGCCCCCCGGTCGCTCGGGGTGCTGGCCTCGGCGTGGACCTCCATGGCGTCGTGGTCTCGGGCCACACTGAATCCATTGCGAGCCCTGGTGTCTATCTCGTCGACCGGCAGCTTGCCCTGGTGGGCAAGGCCGGCCAGGACCTCGCCTGGCGAGACAAAGAGGATCTGTGACGTCGTGCAGCCCAGGGCGTCGGCGATCCTTGCCCACAACGGCCTGGCGATGCACTCTGCCTGGAGCTCGACATCGACCCGGAAGCACCGCTGGGTCAGGATGGCCTGGAGGGCGGTGATGCGCTCGGCCAGCGACTCGGAGGGGGTGAACCCCAGCACCTCCTCCGCGGTGGGAACCGGCTCGGGCGCCGCTGCGCGCCTCGTGGCCTCCGTGGTCCAGCGGCGCGCAACCAGCTGGATGCGGTAGACGAGAGCCTCTGGCGACAGGGGGTCGAACCTGTAGCCAACGGTGCGCAACCACCCGAACTCGTCGACATGGTTGCGGATCATCTGGCTCAGCTCGGGGAATCCTTCACTCACCCGCTCGACGGCGATGCGCGGAGCTGTGTCGACGAACAGGCTGTTGGCCTCCTCGCTCTCTTGGACATGGAGCGCTATCCGGTAACCGCTGCGCATCTCGCGGACCGGGTCGGGCTCCAACCACGGGGCCTGCAGGCGGGCCAGGATCTCCTCGTGTTCGGCTCCACCGGCCTCGGTGGCTCCGGACTCCTCGATGACCTGGTCCGATACGGCCGCTTGAAGCAAGCCAAGGGCCAACGGCATCGCCACGATGAACGGCGCCATCGCCTGCATCGCCTTGGTCACACCCACCGCAGCCTCGCGCAGCTCTTGGTGGCTGCGGGGCTTCTCGGCAAATGACGCCGCAGAACGGACAGTGCTGATGAGTCGACTCTCGATTGCAATCGCACGCCGCACGTAGTCCCACCAGAAGCTCGGCTCCGAATCCGCCCGTTTGGTGATTGCCTGGACCAGCCGGTCCTCGTCATCTGTGGATATCGAAGGGGCCGAGGATTCGAACCGCTGGATCTCGACGCCGTAGTCGAGGCCAGTGCCGGCCTTGAAGCACTGCTGGCGGCATCCCACCGATATCGCCGTCGCCACGAGCACCGACTGCGGTCGCCGCGCAAGGCCTGCCTTGCCGGTCTCCATCCCGCTCACCCTACCGCGAAGGTGGTGATCGGACGTGCCTGAAGGATCCAAAGCTGCCGGGAGTCGTACGCCCACTCGATGTCCTGGGGCCCGTCCATGAGCTGCTCGATGCGCAGGCCCATCCGGGACAGCTCCCGCACCTCGCCCTCGCTCAGGACGGGAGCATCCCTGCGAGGCCCCTCGACCTCGACGACCTCGGTGCCGCGTGACGCCAGGGACACCTGCGTCATCCGCCGCTTGGTGGCCGTGACCATCTCGACGACGCCCAAGCGGGACACCGTGGCGCGATCGGGAGTCACCAGCCCCCCGACAATGGACTCCCCTGTGCCAAAGTTGGCCTCGATGTACAGCTCGCCCCCGGCCGGGTCGAGCGGGTGCACGGTGAAGATCACACCGGCTCGCTCCGAGAGCACCTGCGTCTGGACGATCACGCTAAAGCTCGGCGCCGGCCCGAGGGGGATCCGGTTGGCCGCCCGGTATTGACGCGACCTCTCTGAGAGGTACGACGCCCAGCAGGCCTTCACCGCGTCGAGGACTTCGGAACCCTCCAAGTTGAGGAACGAGCTGAACTGGCCCGCAAACGACGCCGACCTGGAGTCCTCCTCGCTGCCCGAGGAACGGACTGCGACCCTTTCGTGGCGGCTCTGGCTGCAGACGCGAGCATGGGCTCCGAGGATCTGGCCGCTTAGGGCCTCCTCCATGGGGGACGCTGCGATCGACTCGCGCATTGTCGCCCATTGCTCGCGATCAGCCTCGTCGCCTGGAGATGGCCAGGCGATCTTGTTCCGGACGAGGTGGCTTGCGAATGCGTCAGCGGTAACGACGTAGAAGGCGGGGACCGGGACACCGCCTTCCGCCAGGCGTGCCAGTGTCGCGGCCTTGGCGCCGACGCAGCGCAAGGGAGCCTCCAGGACGTCTCGTTGGCCGAGCACGCCGTCGTCAGGGCCGAGCACGTAGTCGTCAGGGCCGAGCACGCAGTCGTCAGCCCTCACACGCCCCGAGGCAGCGGAGCGCCAGGCCAGGGGCCGCAACCGACCGTCGGTCGAGCCGGGTAGGCGGTCAGGTCGCCGGCAGCGACCAGGATGGTCATGTCGGGCACGCCGAGAGCCTATGGCTGTTGGCGGTCCCACGGTTCTCGCAGCCTGAGCACCTGGCGATCTGGCTGGCGCAGCGCCCTGAAGGCCCCAGGCGCTCAGCAGCTCAGCGAGGCGAGGGCGGCGTGGTGAGCCTGCTCGCCCGCGCCCTTGACTGTCGGCGTGGACAGCCACCACAGCCTCGGGCCGACCACCGTTGGCACACCGTCCAGGTAGGCAGGGTTGGCGCCCCCAGGAGTGGTAGCTGGGTGGCACCACGCGCCAGCCCCAGGCTCGGTGGAGAGCGCCGGGCTCGGTGGAGAGCGCCGAAAAATAATTTGCGAACCCCTTGACTCCGTACCATGGTACAGGGTTTACACTTGGCTTATGCGCAGCTCCGAGGTGGCCGTTGCGGCCGGCGTCAACGTCCAGACTCTCCGCTACTACGAACGTCGTGGCTTGCTTGCCGAGCCCGAGCGGCTCGGCTCGGGCTACCGCGCCTATCGCCCGGACACGGTGCGGGTGGTTCGTTTCGTCAAGCGCGCCCAGGCCCTCGGCTTCAGCCTGGAGGAGGTCGAGTCGCTACTCGAGCTGGCCGCTGGAGGACCCAGCAACTGCGACATCGCCAAGCAGATGGCGGAGCAGAAGGTCGCCCAACTCGACGCCAAGATCGCCAGCCTCGTATCCATGCGCGACTCCCTCGGGCGCCTCGTTGCGACCTGCGCCGAACCCCGCTCGCAGCGCGACTGCCCCCTGCTTCACACATGCGACGACCAACCAAGGGAAGGAGACGACGACGGCCGATGAGGGCATGTACCTGCACCGACGCAGAGTTCATAGCTCGCTACGAGGGCTATGAGCTGGTTCCCCACCTGGTGCGATTGCTCGCCGGGGGCCGTCCCCTCCCGCTCGACGAGCTCGCCGAAGCGGCCGGGGCGCCAGTTGACCGGGTCAGGTCCCTTCTTGGCTCCCTGCCCGGAGGCGAATGGGACGACCAGGGACGCCTGGTCGGCTTTGGCCTTACTCTTCGCCCCACGGCACACCACTTTGTCGTTGGAGGCCAGGACCTGTACACCTGGTGCGCCACCGACACCCTGCTTTTCACCGTCGTCCTGGGTCGGAGCACCTCTGTCCACTCGATCTGTGCGGCAACAGGCCGACCCGTCGACCTGGAGCTGTCCCCCCAGGGCCCTCTCAGCGTGAGCCCACCCGAGGTGATCGTCTCCCAGGTGTCCCCGGCCAGCGATGTCGAGGACTTCCGCCGGACTGCGTGCGACCAGGGACACTTCTTTGCCTCCGCCGAGCACGCCAAGCCGTGGCTGGACGAGCATGTCGACGGCTTGTTGCTCGGCGTCGCCGAGGCCTTCGCCGCGTCCCGGGCGGCGTGCGAGGCCCTCGACTGGGTGCCGTCGGAGCAGGACCGTTGACCGCCCCGCCCGGCCTGGCCGACGAGCTACTGCCGACCACCCGCCAAGGGGTAGAGATCACCCTGGTGCACCACCTGGCCTGCCCGCTGGTCGACCAGGTCCGCGCCACCATTTGCGACGCCCTCCTTGCAGGAGACATCCAGGCCAGCATCACCGAGGTAAGCGTCATCGAGGTTCAGGGTGGTCTTGCCTCGCCGACCGTGTTGATCAACGGCCTCGAGGTCAACCGTGGAGCGCCGGTGCCAACGGCACCGGCGTGCCGTCTCGAGCTGCCCACCGCAGCGGAGTTGTTGGCCGCGCTCTCAGCGCCCAGAGCTCAAGGGCGCCGAGCATGACCCGCGAACCAGACCCCGTTGAGGAGCAGGCGCGGGCAACCTTCGAGGCGCAACCCAACGCCTCGATCCGTGGCGACTGGGGCGGAGGTCGAGGCGCCCGGCCCTCTCCCAGGCGCCGGCTGGTGAGGACCGCGGCGGCGCAGGCGGCCACGTCGGCAGGGTCGAACACCGCGGCGGCCAGGTCGGCGGAGGGGACGTAAACCTGGCCTTGGTGCTAGCCGGCATCGGCTTGGATTGCGGGCCGGCGCGGTGGGGCGGGCACCAGGCTGGGTCACGCCCCCACCCCGACCTCCTCGACTGCCGCTACTGGCACGGCGCGGACCGCCGGAGCCCGCAGCACGGAAACCGCGATGAGCCCCGCGAGGGCGGTGAGTCCGGCACCGGTGGTCAAGGCGGCCGATTGGCCCCCGGCGCTGGCGATGGTGACCAGCACAGCCAATCCGAGGGAACCGCCCACCTGTTGCATGGTCTGCAGCATGCCCGACACCGCGCCGGCATTATCGCGCTCGACACCCGACAAGATGGTCACCGTGAGGGGCATGAACGCCGACCCTGCCCCGGCGCCGAACAGTACCAACGGCCCGAGCAACCCCGCGACATAGCCGGCGTTGGCCGGAGCTTGTGCCAGCCACGCCAGGCCGGCAGTGATCAGCACCAACCCCACCACCAGCGGCCGGGTGGGACCAAGCCTGTTCACCAGCTTGGGCGTGACCCGGGAGCCGGCGAAGATCAGAGCCGTCAGCGGGAGGAAGGCCAGGCCGGCCACCAGCGGGCTGTAACCCAGCGAGCGCTGGAGGAACTGGCTGGTGAAGAAAAACATCCCGTACATGGCCGCCCCCGACAGCATCATGTCGACGAAGCCCGCCGCCCGGGCCCGATCCCGGAGCAGTCCAAGGGGCATGAGGGGCTCCCTGGTCCGAGACTCCAGCACCACGAAGGCGCCGAGAAGGGCCACCGCCAGCACGAAAAGACCGGTAACCGTGAACGCCCGGCCGTGGTCAGCCACCCGGATGAACCCGTAGATCAGCGTGGCCAGCCCCGCGGTCGAAAGCAGCCCACCGCGCAGGTCCAAGCGGCCGGGATGGCGGGGCGGCTCGACGATGTAGCGGGGCGCCATGGCGATGATCGCCAGACCGATCGGCACGTTGATGAACAGCACCCAACGCCACGAGACCCAGGCGGTGAGGGCTCCCCCGAGGATCAGGCCCAGCGAGCCGCCCCCCGCGGCGACTGCGCTGAACACACCGAGAGCTCGATTGCGCGCCGGCCCCTGCTCGAAGGTGGCGGTTATCAGGGCCAGCGTGCTCGGCGCGGCCATGGCTGCGCCTATCCCCTGGAAGGCCCTGGCGGCGAGCAGCCAGGACGACGACTGTGCCAACCCGCCGAGCAGGGAGGAGGCGGTGAAGACCGCCAAGCCGATGCTCAGCACCCGGCGGCGCCCGAACACGTCCCCGGCCCGCCCGCCGAGTAGCAGCAGGCCACCAAAGGTGAGGGTGTAGGCGTTGATCACCCATGAGAGCCCGGCCGTGCTGAAGTGCAGAGACCGTTGGATGCTGGCCAGGGCGATGTTCACCACCGTGACGTCGAGGACCACCATCAGCTGGGTGGCGACGATCACCCCGAGGGCGATGTTTGGGCGCGCTGAGGCGCGCGAAGATAAGGCCATGGGTTTGCTCCTTGTCCTGATGAGCCCGGCGCGCGCCCCTTCGGGGCTGGCGGGGGCTAAACTGAGGGTTACTCCGTTTAGTATACGGAGTCTAACTCCGTTTAGCAACCCGCTCTTGTACTGGGGGGCCTGATGAGCGAACTAGCCGCAGAGAGCACCCAGCTGGACAAGCCCAGGCGTGCCGACGCCCGGCGCAACCACGAGCGGCTCCTGGCCGCTGCACGTGCGGCGCTCGCTGAGCAGGGGGCCGATGCGAACATGGAGGACGTGGCCCACCAAGCCGGTGTGGGGATCGGCACCTTGTACCGCCACTTCCCCACCCGTCAGGCGCTGTGCGAGGCGGTCTACCTGGACCAGGTCAACGAGCTGCAGAGATTGGCCGAACGGCTGCTGGATGATCCCGTCCCCGTCCACGCACTGGTCACCTGGCTGCGAACCCAGCTCGTGCTCGGGGCCAACGGCAAGAGCCTCGGGGCCTCGGTGATGAGCGCCAAGCACCAGGAGGGCTCGGAGATCAACTGTGCTTCCGTGGAGATGCGCGCGGCCGGTGACCAGCTCCTGGCCCGGGCCAAGCTGGCCGGTGAGGTCAGCCAGGACGTGGAGCTCGGTGACTTGCTGCGCCTCATCCACGGGATCCTGCTGGTCAACGAGAACTCACAGGTCGACCCCGAGCGGACCGAGCGAATGTTCTCCCTGGTTCTCGCCGGTCTCCGACCGTAGGCCCAGGTTTGGGCCTTAGGTTGGCCGACATGTTGGTGGTTGTGCACCCTATAGGTGCATAACCACCAACAGCACCATCCTTGAGCCCTCGCTCTCGGGCCAAACCCCTTCAGCGCGGCGGGCGGTTATGGGGGTTGCGAGGTGCTGGCCACCCCCAACCTGACACCTGGCGACTCATCCAGGATCTCCCAACTAAGGCGCTGTCCGTGGCCACGTGAGCCCAACTGCTCCTCATCACGTGGGCGGGGTCAGAGTCGCCCGGGCAAGCTCTCGTATCTCCTCGTCGGCGATCGTTGCCTCATGATCGGTCCGCAACCGTATGGTCCCGGTGCTCGTCCAGCACTCGGGATGCCGTAGGGTGAACCCGCCATCCCCTTGCGGCTTCCAGCCGTAGATCGAGACGCCGTGGTTCCATGCGGCCAGGTGGAGGCGACGGTCGCCCATCTGGTAGGTCGGCATCTTGTAGGAGAGGACGACCTCGACCTCGGGGCACGCCTCCAGGATCATCCGGTGGACGCGGTCGAACAGGTGACGATGTTCGGGCGGGATGGCTTCGATGTACTTGAGGACTTCTTGGTCCATAGGTCTCCAATCGAGCGAAACGTGGGCGCTGCTGTCAGTCAGGTCGAGCTCCCCAGCCGGGCGATTCGGTCGTTGAGGTAGCGCTGCTGCTGGACGTTGGTGGCCAGTCTTGCCGCAGTCTGGTAGGAGTCCAGAGCGGCTTGGGGCTCGCCGTTCCGTTCGAGGAGGTGGGCGCGCACCGCATGGAAGCGACGATCGACGTTGACCCTGGCGTCGGGTTCCAAACGGTGGAGCAGATCGAGACCAGCGACGGGCCCGGCCACCATGCTGACCGCAACGGCGTGGTTGAGGGCAACCACGGGGTTGTAATCGAGTCTGAGCAGCACTCCGTAGAGCGCCGCGATCTGCGCCCAGTCGGTCGCGTCCGCACTCTCGGCCTCGTCGTGGACGGCGGCAATCGCCGCCTGGAGCTGGTATGGCCCGATGGGCCCTCTTGGAAGGACAGCAGTCACCAGCGCTATGCCTTCGTCGATGGCGGCTCGGTCCCATCGGCCGCGGTCCTGCTCCGCCATGGGGATCAGCCGCCCGTCGGCCCCGGAGCGCGCCTTGTGGCGTGCGTGGACGAGGAGCATCAACGCCAGGAGTCCGCTCACCTCGCCGTCGTCGGGCAGGATCGCGTGGAGGACCCTCGCAAGGCGGATGGCCTCGTCGGCGAGGTCCACCCGCAGGAGCTCGGTCCCCACTGTAGGGGAATAGCCCTCGTTGAAGATCAGGTACAGGGCGCGCAGGACGGCATCCAGACGACTGGCATCCAGACGACTGGCATCGCCGGACGGCAGGGCGAAAGGCACCCCGCTGTCTTTGATCGACTGTTTCGCCCGGGTGATGCGCCGGGTCACAGCCTGTTCAGAGCTGAGCAGGGCGCGGGCGATCTCGGTGACGCTGAGACCCCCGACTGCCCGCAAGGTCAAGGCGATCTGTGACGCCACCGCCAGCGAGGGGTTACAGCACATGAACAGCAGGACCAGCATGTCGTCGGCACCTGCCGGGTTGGCTTCGTCAACCGCATCCTCACCCAGCGCTACCAATGACCACCGGGCAACGGTGTCCTCGCGGCGACGGCGGGCCTGGTCGGAGCGCAACAAGTCGGTAAGCCGACGTGAAGCGACGGCAATGAGCCAGCCTTTGGGGTTCCGAGGTAGCCCATCTCGTGGCCACTGCACCGAAGCCGCCAACAGAGCCTCCTGGGTGGCATCCTCGGCCCGGTCGAAGTTGCCGTACCGGCGCACCACCGCGCCGAGGACCTGCGGGGCCAGGTTGCGCAGCAGGCCCTCGGTCTCGGTGGCGGCCATCTCCCGCAGCCTCTCCTTCCTCAGCCTTCGAAGTCCGGCTGGTGCTCATCGACGGGCCGCACATCGGCGTAGGCCCGGGCCCGAACGTGCTCCGGGCCCGGGCAGGCAGCCAGGCGGGAGGCGATCTCGGTGGCCCGGTCGAAACTCGCGCAGTCGAGGATCCAGTAGCCAGCGAGCACCTCTTCGGACTCGGCATAGGGCCCGTCAGTCACCACCGGGACCCCCTCCTGGAGCCGGACCCGGCGGGAGTGCACCGGGGCGCTCAGGCCCCTGGTCTCCACCAACTCCCCTGAGTCGAGTAGCTCCTGGTTAAACGCCTGCATGAACGCGCCGAGCGCCGCGTATTCCTCGTGCGTCCAAGCAGGCTGGGCCGAAGGTTGGCCAACCATCTCCTGGTAGTCGTTCTGCGAGGCGCAAACCAAGATCATGTACTTCATATGAGTGCCCTTTCTCTCCGAGGCGCCCCGGCGGCGCCTTCCGCACTGAAGGTCGGAGCCGAGCAGGCCATTCGGACAGGGGCACGGTGGCTGCAGGTGTGCCACCGGCCTGGCTGACGCACATGATCCGAGCTTCGTGTCGGACGCTAACCCTCGCCTCCCCGGCCCGTCCCGCCAAAGACTAAGCGTCGCCGGTCTTCGACCGTCGGTCGGCGGGGCTTGCCGCGGCCCACATCGGGGGAGTGGGCATCGAGCTGGCGGCGCCCATCGCCAGCCGACGATGAACTGTTGGATCAGGCCAGCTTGTGAAAATCCGCTGCCCATGGCTAAGTACTGCTGAGCTGCTTGGATCGCGTTCTGTTCCGGGAGCGACAGAGTGGTGGGTGGAACGATCGGCGCTGGTGTAGTCGGTGGTGCGGCGGGCGCTGGTGTGGTCGGCGTTGTACCCGCCGGAGCCGCCGTGCTCGCGGTAGCTGCTGTGCCCGCCGGAGTCGCCGTCGACTTGGCCTTGCCGCACCCGGACGCCATGGTGAGAACAAGGGCGGCCCCATCCGCACCCAGCACTGGTCCCGCCGGTTCCGCACGGCCGCCGAGGCTGTCGGCGAGACCGACCTGCACTTCCACGACCTGCGCCACCTCGCCGGACCCTCGCCGCCGCCACCGGCGCGTCGACCAGGGAGCTGATGGCCCGCCTCGGTCACTCGACGCTGCGCGCCGCGCTGATCTACCAGCACGCCACCGAGGAACGCGACCACTAGATTGCCGCAGGCATCGACAACATCCTCGAAGCCGCCAGGCGGGCCCCCAAGGGCTCCGTGGTGAGGATCGACCGGAACGCCTCGCGCACGTAGCGCGCACGCCGCAGCCCGGGCGCGAAGAGACGCCCTCCGAAAAGGGCACCTGACCAGCACTATATGAGAGCGGGCGACGGGAATCGAACCCGCGTTCTCAGCTTGGGAAGCTGATGTTCTGCCGCTGAACTACGCCCGCGTCAGAGTTATACGTTATCGTCCCGGTAACTTGCCTAGGTCGCAGCCAGCCTCACTCCCCCACCGCTCCGACACGATTTGCCCGAGGAGGTCGAGTGCCCGCGGTGGGAGCGGTTCGTCGGGGAAGACCTCGTCGTGCACTTCCACGACCCCTTCAACCGAGGTGATCCCCAACCGACCCATGAGCGCGACAATGTCGTCCTCGTCCTGGATCGCCCTGGCAGCCCCCGCCTTCATCGCCAGCAGGTGCCGGTCAGACGCCCTGGTGACCGTCAGGTTGGGATGGTCGAAGACCGCGAACGGAGCGGGGTCATCTAGTTGCGGCAGGTACACCACTCCTTGCTCGTTCAACCACGACCGGGGCATGCCCATCTCCTCAGCCACGGCAGAGACCTCCTCCTGAACGGCGCTGGTCGATGTGTAACGGGCATCGAGGTCCCGGGTGGCCGGACGGCCCTCGAAGGCCATGACCATGGCCCCGCCACCGAACAGGTAAACCCGACAGGTCAGGTTTCGGCGCTGCAGGCGGACAGCCAGCGAAGCGAACGCCCTCTCGATCATCGCCCGGTCGAGGAAGCGGTCAGGGCTCACGCTCGGGCGAGGTCGTGGCGCTCGATGAAGATCCCCCGGCATGCGAATGACGCCGGGGAGGTTACGTAAGCCTCCGCCCGGGTGGCTGGCGTGGTGTGCGCCGGGAACCAGAACCTGTCCAGGGCGCGACCGGCGTCTCGAACCCACCCCGGGGGCTGCAGGCCGTCCCTCAGCGAGAGGTGCTCAGCCAGCGCCGCCACGCATGTATCCCAGCGAAGGTCGTTCAGCAGCGGTGGGGTGCCCGCCAAGAGGCGGCCGCGCCCCTCGGGCGGCTCACCGTCGTACTCGTCCAGGAACTCGAAGAACGCCCGCCAGCGGTCCCGATCATCGGGAAGGGTGGCCATCCACCTCGCAAGGTCGGTGACGGTCATGGGACGGTAAGCTTCCCCGGGTCCAACACCAGCCGCGTGAACGCTCACGGTCCCACAGTATGCGAGGCCGTTAGCAGTCCAGGGCCAGGCGGGCTGCGGCTTGGGCCAGGCGCTCGGCGGGATCCGGTGGCAGACTTGTGATGGTGACACCTCTGCCCTACACCCACCCGGTGGCCAAGGTCGCCTTCTACGTGGTCCTGGGCACCTTCGGCCTGCTGGAATGGCGCATCCGCCTGAGGAGCCGCCTGAACCGGGAGGGGTCCCGGGCCGATCAGGGCAGCCTGGCCGTGGTGTTCGTGACAGCAGCCGCCGGGCTGACCGGGGCCTTCGTGCTGGCCGTGAACCTGCACGCCGCGGCGATCCCCGACGGGCGCTGGCCGATCTTCGTGGCCGGACTGGTGCTCATGGTCGCCGGCGTCGCCATCCGCCAGTGGTCGGTCGCCCTGCTCGGGCGACTGTTCACCGTCGACGTCCGGGTGCACCCCGGCCAGGGAATAGTCGAGGCCGGGCCCTACCGATGGGTGCGGCACCCGTCGTACACGGGGCTGATTCTCACCTTGCTGGGCATCGGGCTGGCACTGGGAACCTGGGCCTCCCTGGCGGTCCTCGCGGTGCTGCCCACCGCCGGGCTGGTGGTCCGCATCCACTTGGAGGAACGAGCCCTGCTGAAGGGCATCGGCGAGCCCTACCGACGCTTCGCCGCTACTCGCGCCCGCCTGGTCCCCGGCCTATGGTGAGCACCGGCCATGCCGGCCCCGCAGGTCGTGTTCTGGGGCGATAGGGCCGCCAGTGACCAGCCCCGTGGTCCCCCCGGCGGCGAAGGCCTCCGATCGCGGGCTGTTGGTGGTGCTGGTGGCCCTGACCGCGGCCACCGGCCTGGTCGACGCCATCAGCTACCTCGCCATTGGCCGGGTGTTCGTGGCCAACATGACCGACAACGTGGTCTTCTTGGGGTTCGCGCTGGTGGGGGCCAAGGGCCTGTCGATAGCTGCCTCCCTGGTCGCCCTGGCCGCCTTCCTCATCGGGGCCGCCCTCGGGGGTCGCCTGGGGGCGGCGCTCCATGATCGACGCCGCCGGTGGATGCTCGTCGACTCGTCCGAATTCCCCAACGACCAAGTAAGGAGCCAGCAATGCCCAAACGTGAGACCGCGCCCGCCGGTGCGCCCTGCTGCGTCGACCTGATGACCTCCGACGCAGAGCTGAGCAGGGAGTTCTACCGCCAGCTGTTTGGCTGGGGCACCGAGGGGCCAGACCCCCGATTCGGTGGCTACATGGTTTCACCAAGGACGGCATCCCGGTCGCCGGCATCATGGGTAAGGGGCTCGAGGCCACCTACCCAGACGTGTGGTCCATCTACCTGGCCACCGACGATGCCCGCAAGACCGTCGAGACGGGGTTCGAGCTGCACACCAGGGACTACGAGGGCGCGGTCGGGTTCTACCGTGACGTGTTCCACTGGGAGACGCACGTGGCGAGCGACACCCCGGAGTTCCGCTACACCACCATGGTCGACGGTGCTGCGTGGCTGGCCGGGATCATGGATGCGTCGGGCTTCCTCCCCGAAGGTACCAAGGCCCGCTGGATGGTCTACTTCGGCGTGGACGACGCCCACGCCACCCTGGCCAGGATTGTCGAGCTCGGCGGCTCGATCGTCCAGGCGGCCGAGGATACCCCCTACGGTCGCCTGGCCGAGGCCACCGACCCGACCGGCGCCGCCTTCAAGCTGGTTGCCCCCAACGAAGCCATGCCCGCAATGACCCAGCGAGCTGACGCCCCTGGCCGCCGGCGGCTCAGGTCGGCGGTCTGTCCTGCCGTCGACCGAGCCCGGCCCGCTCAGGATGTGGCCCGCCGCAGCGCCTGCTTGACCCGACAGGCAAGGCGTACCTACGGTGAGGCGATGAAGAGCCTGGTCGTGGGGAACGGTGGACGGGAAGCGGCCCTGGGGACACGGATGGCCGAGGCCTCCATCCTGCACGCGTTCATGGGGCACCTGAACCCGACGCTCTGCGACCTTGCGAAGCAGTCAGGCGGAGGCATTCACGTCGGGGACGTCTGTGACGGCAAGACGATTGCAGGGTATGCAACGGACCACTCCATCGACCTGGCCCTCGTCAGCAGTGACGACCCCCTTGCCGCTGGCGTGGTCGACCACCTCCTGGAAGCCGGCATCCCAACGGTCGGGCCGACCAGGGCCGGTGCCGAGATCGAGTGGAACAAGGCTTTTGGCCGGCAGGTCGTGGACCAGATCGCCCCCGGCGCCAACCCGGCTCATGCCGTCGCCCGCACGCCGAGCGAGGTGGCGCTGGCCATCTCGGATATCGGAGAGCACGGCCCTGTCGTGGTCAAACCGCTCGGGTTGACGGGCGGGAAGGGGGTCAAGGTCGTCGGGCCGCACCTGGCGGACAACGGCGAGGCGGCCGAGTACGCACTGGAGATCATCGAGTCCAAGCGCCACGGTGGAGCGGTCTCGATCGAAGAGCGCATCTCGGCGCCTGAGTTCACCATCCAGGCCATGACCGACGGCAGGACGATCGTCTTTCCGCCCGCAACCTACGATTACCCTTACCGTTTCGAGGGGGACAGGGGGCCGGGAACTGGGGGGATGGGGTCGTGCGCGCTGCCAGGCGGCCTCCTGCCCTTCCTCAGCCGCCAGGCCTACGACGCTGCCTGCGGGATCGTCCGAGAGGTGATCGCCTACCTGGCGGACGCCAAGAGGCCCTTCTCCGGCTGCCTCAACGCTGGCTTCTTCGCCGACCCTGGCGGCGTACGGGTGATCGAGTTCAATGCGCGGTTCGGGGACCCCGAGGGGATCAACATCATGTCGCTCCTGGAGGGCAACTGGACCGAGGCGCTCGTCGCAATGGCTGAGGGGTCACTGTCGGACGGCATGATCCCGATGGCGGACCGTGCCTCGGTCGTGACATACCTTGTCGCACCAGAGTATGCGCTGGGAACCAGCGCCGGTCACCGCTTCTCGATCGACGCCGAGCGAGTCCGCTCCAACGGAGCAGACGTGCTGCTCTCCGCCGCGGTCGAACGCGGGCCCGGGTCGTACGAGACCATCGGCACTTCGAGGGCCGTCGCAATCGTGGCAACCGGCGACACCTTGGCGAAGGCCCGGTCCGTGGTAGCTGGCGCCATCACCGCCGGGGTCAGCGGTGACCTGGAGTGGCGCTCCGACATCGGGATCTTCCCCGGCGAGCGCAGCCCCCCGCAAACCGTGCTATAGTTTTGAGCGATAGCTCAATACGTTCGCTTAGAGAGGCCCGAGAATGGCCAAACCTGGTGTGTCCAGCCAACTCCTGACCGGGGAAGATCGGAGGTCAACTGCGACCAGAGCCGCCCTGATCGAAGCGGCCATCGAGACCCTGAAGTCGGTGGGCTTCGCCGGGGCCAGCGCCCGGGTGATCGCCGGGAGGGCTGGGGCCAACCAGGCGCTCGTCTTCTACCACTTCGGATCAGTCTCGAACCTGCTCTTGGCGGCCCTCGACGCCGTGAGCGCCGCTCGCCTGGAGCGCTACAGCGCTGCCCTCCAGGCAGTGGCGTCACCAGCCGAGCTGGTCGAGGTGGCCGCTGGGATCTTCCGTGAGGATCTGGACGCGGGCTATGTGACCGTGCTCGTGGAGGTGATCGCGGGCGCCTCCAGCACACCGGGCCTTGGGGCCGAGGTGGCAAGCCGCATCGCCCCCTGGACAACCTTCGCCCGCCAAGCCATCGAGGCCGCGGTCGGGACCACCGGTGCGGCTTCGATCATCCCGTCGAACGAGCTGGCCCACGGCGTCGTGGCACTCTACGTCGGCCTGGAGCTGCTCACCCACCTGGACGGAAACCGGCGCCCGGCGTTGGCCCTATTCGAGCGCGCCAAGCAGCTGGCCACCCTCCTGGGAGGTGTGGCGGCGCCGGGGGCCGGGGCAACGGCGGCCGCCGGAAAGCAAGGGGCAACAGATCAATGAACGCGACCACCGGTCAAGCCCCTTCAGCGAGCGCCGATACGGGCCTCGACGTTGTCACGGGCGCCTACAGCTACTCGGGTGGCGCCATCGCCCGGGGCCTGATCGCATCCGGCCGCCGCGTAAGGACCATCACCGGGCACCCCGGCAGGGCACCAGCCGGCTCGGCCATCGAGGTCCGCTCCCTCGATTTCGACGACCCGATCGGGCTGGTGGAGTCCCTGGAAGGCGCCAGCACCTTGTACAACACCTACTGGGTGCGCTTCGCCCACGATCGCACCACCCACGAACAGGCAGTGGCCAACTCACGGGCCCTGTTCTACGCAGCACGGCGAGCGGGGATCCGCCGGATCGTGCACGTCAGCATCACTCATCCGAGCATCGACTCGCCCTTCGCCTACTTCAAGGGAAAGGCCGTCGTGGAGCGAGCCCTTGCCGAGACGGGGCTGTCCTACGCCATCGTCCGCCCTGCGATCCTCTTCGGAGCAGACGGGGTGTTGCTCAACAACATCGCCTGGCTGCTGCGCCGCCTGCCGGTTTTCGCGGTCGGAGGCCGTGGCGAGTACCGGATCCGGGCCGTCCATGTCGACGACCTCGCCCGCATCTGCGTCGAGCAGGGCAGCTCCCGGCAGGACACGCTGATCGACGCAGTAGGCCCCGAACGCCCCACGTTCACAGACCTGGTCGGCTCCATCCGAGACGCCGTGGGGAGCCGCGCACGCATCGTGCACGTTCCCGGCTCGACCGTGCCCGTGCTATCGGGCCTGCTCGGCATGGCACTGCGCGACGTGGTGCTGACCAGGGACGAGTATCGGGCCATGGCCGCAGGGTTGGCGGACACCCAGGGCCCCGCCACAGCTGTGACTTCCCTGTCGGCCTGGCTCGCAGACCACGGCGCCGAGCTGGGCTTGCGCTACGCCAACGAGCTGGACCGCCACTTTCGAGAACACCGGGGACACCGGGGCCGCAACAGCTGACCGGGGGCACCGGGGGGCACTCGGGGCACCGGGGGGCACCGGGGCACTCTGGGGACGGGGGGCACCGGGGCACTCTGGGCACGGGGAGCACGGGAGCTGACCGGGCCAGTTCCCTTGCCGGGCCCACTCCGGAACGCGCCGCCGCCCTGACGTACTCCAACCGGTGGACGTTGGGGCGATACGATGCCAACCATGGACCGGCGTGAGTGGCTCTTCCCCGAGCGCTCAGGGACCTTCGATGGCATCGAGCTCGACGGCCTGAACCCGGACAACGCGGACGACAGGACCGTCCTGATACACGCGGAGCACCCCGAGCTGTCGGCAGCGATCGACCAAGGCAGGTCACGGATCCTGGTGGGCGAGCAGACGGTGAGCCCGCAGCTGCACCTCACCATGCACGAGGTGATCTCCAACCAGATCTTGGACGGGGCCCCGCCTGAGGCGTGGCAGGCCGCCCAGCGTCTGGCCGCGGCTGAGGTCGAGCGCCACGAGGTGCTCCACATGCTCATGTCGGCGGTCTCGGGTGGGCTCTGGCAGGTGCTCCACGACCACGAGCCGTTCGACCTGGCTGGCTACGTGAGCGCTCTCGACGCCCTTCCAGGGTCCTGGGACGGACAGCTGCCGGGGGGGCTCGGCGACTCCGGCGTTGACGACCTGGACTTCGACGACGGCCCGGACTTCGATGGCGACGACGACCCGGACTTCGATGGCGACGACGACCTGGACCTCGATGACGACGACCTGGACTTCGATGACGACGACCTGGACGTGGGCTGGCCCCTCGGGGAGGTGCTCGACATCCTGGCCGAGCGCGGCCCGATGTCGGCCGAGGAGCTGGCTGGGCACCTCGACGGTGAGACGGAGGACTTCGCTCTCCTGGCCACCGAGCCGCTGGTCGCCGAGCTGGCCCAGGACCGCCTGGCATCGGTCACCGCGCTGCTGGGCGCCACTGTCCTGACCCACCGCCTTAGCGGCGACGAGGCAGCCACGGAGGAGCTGGCCCTGGGGACGGACTTGGCGCCCCTGCTGGCGCTGCTGTGCTGTGGTGACCACATCCACCTGGGAGGCGGTGAGGAGGAAGCGACCTTCGACATGGACCCGCACGCTGAGGCCCTGGACGCGAAGAGCTTGGACACCGGAGCCCCCCAGGGCCCCGTGCTGCGCGGTCCAGCGGGCTGGCTGGACGGTGCAGCGGCGGGCGAGCTGATCGGGTTCCGCCTGAGCTCGACGGACGACGACATCCTGGGCGTGCAAGGGGAGCTCGACGTCATGGCCCTCGGCCCGAGCCCTGTGATCGAGCCGATCACTGACCCCCTGTGCGCCCAGCTCCGAGCCAGCTTCGACGGCTTCAGCCCGGACCACACGCTCCCCGTCCCGGTGGAGATGCTGCTCAATCAGCTGGCGGCTGACTCACCGGGGCTGGTGGCCGGTACGTTGGCCCCGCTCAGCACCGTGTTCGAGGCAGCAGGGTTCGAGGTGGTCGACCGGTACTCGGCGCCAGCGGGCACCGACTGGGAGCTCTTCCACCGGCTTCACAGGGCGGCCCGAGTGTCGGTCCTGCACGACCTGGACGACGACAAAGGCGAAGCCCTGATGCTTTGCTCCAGGGCGTGCATGCAGTTCACGGAGCAGCCCGACAAGCTCGACCGCGCAGGATCCAGGGCAATCGGCGCTGCCCTGGGCGAGTCGGATCTTGCCGAGGCGTTCGCCCACGCGATGGGTGACGCGCCCGAGACAACTCTGTCGTTCCTCGCCAGGCTGAGGGCGCTGGCGGGCAGTCGGGCCGAGGCAGACCTTGCGTGGGTCGAGTCGCTGGTTGCTAGCCGTTGCGGTGACCTGCAGCGGGCCGAGGAGTGCCTGCAGGTGGGCTTGCGGGCGGACCCGACACACCCCGGGCTGCTGGAAGATGCGGCTTGGTACGCGTCCGACCGCGGCGAGGCCCGCCAAGCGCTACGATATCTGGAGCGTCGCGGGGAAGACGAGGACTCGGGCCGCAAAGGGATGCTGCGCCGCTATGCCCCGGCCGTGGCCGGCAGGCCGGAAGCCAGGCGCAACGACCCCTGTCCCTGCGGCTCGGGACGCAAGTTCAAGCGCTGCTGCCTCGACGCCCCACTTGTTCAGCCACACCTCCCACTTCCCGAGCGGGTGGCCTGGATCTGGGAGAAGCTCACGTGGTGGGCGGAGCGGGTGGGGCCCGACCTCGACATCCTCCACGCGGTGCTCACCATGACCGCGGAGGGGCGAGACTTGAACGACGCGCTGCGGATGGTGGACTACGACGTCGCCGCCTCGCTGGTCCTCTTCGAGGACGGTGCCATCCAGGGATTCCTGCGCCAGCGATCCAGCCTCCTCCCCGACGACGAGGCCGACCTGGTGGCGCAGTGGGCATCCGCGCGTGCCTCCCTTTACGAGGTGGTGGCGGTCCGGCCGGGCGAAGGGCTCGACTTGCGCGACGGCCGCACCGGCGAGGCCGTCGCCGTGACCGAGCGTCGGGGGTCAAGCGTGCTGGAGGTCGGGGACAGCGTCTTCGCCCATCCGGTGCCCGACGGAGTGGGGCGCCAACTCGTCGGCGGGATGGCGAACATCCCCATGGAGCTTCGCCAAGAATTGATCAACCTGCTGGACGCCGGTGCGACCAGCAAGGCCATGGCGACATTGCTCGGCATCGCCCGCTGGGCACCGAGGGGATTGGGAGCGGAGGAACGCTCCTAGCCCTAGCCTGGAGGCATGACAACGTTCGTGATAGTGGGTGCCGGCCTGGCCGGGGCAAAGACGGCCGAGGCGCTGCGCACCGAGGGCTTCGAGGGAGACGTGGTCCTGGTGGGCGAGGAGCCCGAGCGCCCCTACGACCGGCCCCCGCTGTCCAAGGGATACCTGCTGGGGAGCGCCGAGCACGACGACATCTTCGTCCACCCGGAGGGCTTCTACGCGGAGCACGACATCGAGCTGCGCTTGGGCACCCCGGTCGCCTCCATCGACCGGATCGACCACCAGGTCGTCATGGAGGGCGGCGAGCGCATTGCCTACGACAAGGCGGTCCTCGCCACCGGCTCCTCTCCGCGGCGCCTCTCGGTCCCCGGCGCCGACCTGGAGGGCGTCCGCTACCTGCGGCGGGTCGGCGACAGCGAGGCCATCAAGTCCGAGTACAGCAGGGCGAAGTCCGTGGTGGTCATCGGTGCTGGATGGATCGGGTTGGAGACCGCTTCCGCTGCTCGGGCCGCGGGCGCCGAGGTGAGCCTCATCGAGGTCGCGGAGCTGCCGTTGCTCAAGGTGCTGGGACCCGAGCTGGGCAAGATCTACGCGGCCATACATTCCGACCAGGGAGTCAGCCTGCACATGGGCGTCGGGGTGGAGTCGATCACCGGGGACGACGGGCACCTCAGCGGGGTGGCGCTCTCCGACGGTACCCATCTCGACGCCGACGTGGTGGTGGTGGGCGTCGGCATCACCCCCAACACGGGCCTCGCCGCGGAGGCAGGCCTGCACGTGGAGGACGGGGTGGTGGTCGACGAGCACATGGCCACCGTCGACCCCGACTTCTACGCAGTCGGCGACGTGGCGAGCTCGTACTACCCGGCGCTGGGATGCCACCTCCGCCTCGAGCACTGGTCGGCGGCGGACAGCCAGGGGGCCGTGGCCGCGGCGAACATGGTAGGTAAGCCAGCCGCCTACGAAAAGGTCCCTTACTTCTTCTCGGACCAGTACGAGGTGGGCATGGAGTACACCGGCCACGCACCGGCCTACGACCGGGTGGTCTTGGGGACGTGGCCGGGCGGGAGTTCGTCGCCTTCTGGGTGAGCGGCCACCGGGTCCTCGCCGGCATGAACGTCAACGTCTGGGACGTGACCCAAGACATCGAGGCCCTGGTCAGCTCCGGCGCCACGGTGGACCTCGCCAAGCTCGCCGATCCCGGCGTCCCCCTTGCCGACGTCAGATCCTGAGAAATATGGCCCAGTTGAGCGTCTCTACCCGCGCCCACTCACCTCGGCGAGCCCCACGCCGGAGTCCGCCAGCCGAGCCGGGTCGACCACCGCGCTGGCGCCCACCAGCGCCTCGACGTGCGTTGCCGCCCCTTCGACGTTGGCACTCATTCCGGCGGCGACCCGGCCCCCGCTGAGCCAGAACGCCACGAAGCCACCGCCCGCGGGCTCGGCCCGGACCACCACCTCCTCCCAAGTGGGTGCGTAGCCGCTGTACTCCATGGCCAGGTCGTACTGGTCGGACCAAAAGTATCCGATGCTGTCGTAGGCCTGTTTCGCACCCAACATGTTCCGAGCCGCCACCGGGCCCTGCCTGCACGCGGCAGCCCAGTGCTCCAAGCGCACGTGGGTGCGGTAGAGCGGGTGGAAGGCCGACGCCACGTCCCCCGCGGCCCAGACGCCCGGTGCCGACGTAGCAAGGTTCTGGTCCACGACGATCCCGTTCGCGACGTCCAGCCCGGCCGCCGCGGCCAGCTCGACCGCAGGAGCCACCCCCACCCCGACCACCACCACCTCGGCGCCCAGCACCGTCCCGTCGGTGAGGCACACCGCCTCCACCGACCCGGCGCCTCGCAACGACTCGACCCCGACCCCCATGTGCAGGGACACCCCGTGGCTGGCGTGGAGGCGGGCGTAGATCGCACCCACCTCGGGGCCGACCACCCGTTCCAACGGCTGGGCCACCACGTCCACCAGCGCCACCTCGGCACCCAGGCCACGGGCCGATGCCGCCACCTCGCAGCCAATCCAGCCTGCGCCGATGACCACGACCTGCGCCCCGGGCCCAATGGCGCCGCGCAGGTGCTCGGCGTCGTGGATGCCCCGCAGGTAGCAAACCCCGGCCAGCCCTGCTCCGGGGAGCGACAGTCGCCGGGGCCTGGCGCCCGTGGCGAGGAGGAGGCCGTCGTAGCGCAGGCGCTCTCGGTTGCTCAGCTCCACCTCTCTTGCTGCCACGTCGAGGGCCACCGCCCTGGTCGAGGTGAGCAGCTCGATCCCCTTTGCCTCGTAGAAGCCCGCCTTGTGCAGCGCCACCCGGCCGAGCCCGACCTCGCCGCGGAGGTATGCCTTCGACAGGGGCGGCCGGTCATAGGGCCTCACGTCCTCCTCGCCCACCAGCACCACCCTGCCGTCGAAGCCCTCCCTGCGCAGCGCCTGAGCCGCCTTGGCGCCGGCCAGCCCGGCTCCGACGATCACCAGCGTCGCAGGCTTCATCTGCCCTCGACCTTAGCCTCCGAACAGTTGCTGCGGCGGTGCTACTGGAGCAGCTCCGCGAGGACCGTGGCTTCGCTGATGTCGGCGCGCCTGGTGGCGGTCAACAGCGTGAGCGGGCCGGCTGCGGCCAGCTCGCGCAGGTGTGCCAGCGCCTCGGCCCGCTCGGGGCTTTTCTCCAACTCCTCCCGGTAGCGCTGGTTGAAGAGCTCCCAGCGGTCGGGGTCGTGCGAGTACCACTTGCGCAGCTCGGTTGAGGGGGCTACGGCCTTGCACCACTCGTCCAGCGCTGCTCGCTCCCTGGACATACCGCGAGGCCAGACCCGGTCCACGAGGACCCGGGCCCCGTCGCCAGGAGCCGGGCCCTCGTAGATCCGGCGGACCCGCACGGCGGCCCGGCTGGTCAATGTCTGGTCGGGAGCGGGCAATGAGGCGCGGCGAAACCGAGCATATTCGTCAAGAAGGCTTCTCGGCGTGGCCCCCGAACTCCGAGCGCATGGCCGAAAGGACCTGGTTGGCGAAGTGGTCGAGGTCGCGCGAGGCGAAGCGCGAGTACAGGGCGCTGGCCAGCACCGGGGCGGGCACCCCCTCCTCTATGGCCGCGATGGAGGTCCAGCGGCCCTCGCCCGAGTCGGAGACCCGGCCGGAGAACTGGGCCAGGTCGGGCGAGGAGGCCATGGCGGCGGCGGTGAGGTCCAGGAGCCAGCTGGCCACCACGCTGCCGCGCCGCCACACCTCGGCCACCTCGGGAAGGTCGAGGTCGTAGCGGTAGAACTCGGGGTTCTCCATCGGGGCGGTCTCGGCGTCGGCGGTGCGCTCGGTGGCTCCGGCGTTGGCGTTGCGCAGGATGTTGAGGCCCTCGGCGTAGGCGGCCATCATCCCGTACTCGATCCCGTTGTGGACCATCTTCACGAAGTGGCCCGCCCCGTTGGGCCCGCAGTGCAGGAACCCCTGCTCGGCGGGGCTGGGGTCGCCCGTGCGGCCGGGGGTCCGGGGGGCCGCCTCCACGCCCGGCGCGATGGCTGCGAAGATCGGGCCGAGGCGCTCGACCACCTCGTCCTCGCCGCCGATCATCAAGCAGTAGCCCCGGTCCAGGCCCCACACTCCCCCGCTGGTGCCCACGTCCACGTAGTGGATGCCCTTGCCGGCGACCGCTGCGGCCCGGGCAATGTCATCGCGGTAGTAGGAGTTGCCGCCGTCGATGATGGTGTCGCCGTCGCTCAACCGCTGCGCCAGGGAGCTGACCGTCTTCTCGGTGATGCCGCCGGCCGGGACCATTACCCAGGCGGCACGGGGGGGCTTCAGCTTGGCCACGAAGTCGTCGAGGCCCGTCGAGGCAGTCGCCCCAACGCTTCCGAGCGCCTCGACCGCCTTGGGGTCGACGTCGAAGACCACGCACTCGTGTCCCGCCGCCATCAGACGGCGGACGAGGTTGGCTCCCATCCTGCCCAGGCCCACCATTCCCAGCTGCATTCGCGATCTCCCTTGCTGTAGTCGCCGGCTAGCTTCGGAGCTGCCTTGACCACAACGCTAGACTGCACCATACGACGAGGCGCGTCGCTGGGTGCCCTCGGCTTGCTGGCGCTGTTGGCCGTGGCTTGTGGGACGGCGCCCGGCCGGGCCCCGGGCGGGCAGCCGCCGGCCAGCGGGCGTGCGCCGGGCGGGCCGGGCCGGGGCTCTGCGGGCGTCGGCGCGCCGGGCACCCCGGGACGGGGCTCTGCGGGCGTCGGCGCGCCGGGCACCCCGGTCTCGCTGCGCTCAGTTGCCGGTGGGTGGACCACCTACCACGGGGACCTTGTTCGCTCGGGCAACGATCGCTCGGGCGCCTCGTTCGACCCGCTCCGCCCCGCGTGGTCCTCCCCGGCACTCGACGGTCAAGTGTACGCGCAGCCCCTGGTGTGGCGCGCCCTGGTGATCGTGGCCACCGAGAACGACACGATCTACGGCTTCCACGCCCGCACCGGCAAAATCGCCTGGAAGACCCACGTGGGCACGCCAGTCCCCGCCTCGGACCTGCCCTGCGGGAACGTCGACCCGCTCGGGATCCTTTCTACGCCCACCATCGACGCCTCCACCGGGCGTCTGTTCGCGGTCGCCGAGACGCTCGTCGCGGGGGGCGGGGTCTCCCACAAGCTCGTCGCCCTCGACGCAAGCACTGGCAAGATGGCCTTCTCGGAGTCCGCGGACCCCGGCTCTATGACCAACCCGCGAGCCCAGCAGCAGCGGGGGGCCCTGGCGGTGTCGAAGGGGCGGGTCTACGTCGTCTACGGCGGCCTCTACGGGGACTGCGGCAGCTACGGCGGGTTCGTGGTCGCCGCGCCGGCTTCGGGGCCGGGGAACCTGGCCTCCTATCGGGTGCCCACCCGCAACGGAGGCGCGATCTGGGACCCTGGGGGCCCCAGCATCGACAGCGCCGGCAACGTCTATGTGGCGACCGGGAACGGCGCTTCCACCATCGCCTACGACCAGGGAGACAGCGTCCTGGAGCTGTCGCCGGGCCTACGCCTGCTGAGCTCTTTCGCCCCCTCTAGCTGGGCGGCGGACAACCAGGACGACGCCGACCTTGGCTCCACCGGCCCGGTCCTGCTGAGCGGAGGGCTGGTGTTCCAGGTGGGCAAGGAGGCCACCGGCTATCTTCTTCACCAGGGCCACCTCGGGGGGATCGGAGGCTCGGTGGCCTCCGCCAACGTGTGTTTCTCCATCGGGGGGACCGCCCAGGCCGGCGCCGACATCTACGCATCGTGTCGCGGTGGTGTGAAGGACGTCCGTGTAGGGGGGCCCAGCCGGCTCCGTGTCGCCTGGCAGGGGCCCGCAGGAGCCACCGGCCCGCCCGTCATCGCCGGCAGCCTGGTCTGGTCGGTCGGCGGCTCCACCCTTTACGGCCTGAGGCCCTCGACCGGGGCGATCGTGGTCCGCCAGGCCCTCGAGGGGGGGGCCGACCCCTACGTCACGCCAGGCCTGGGGGACGGGCTCATGGTGGTGCCGACCGGCCAGGGCGTCGAGGCCTTCACCGGCTAGTGCTGCGCCTCGTTTGGGGCGGTCGGCGGGCGGGTATATACTGAGGCTCAGAGGGTGCGTCCGACCACGAAACAGGTGTCTTTGATGGGCTTGGTAATCGTGCTGGCATTGCTGGTGCTCCTCTTCCTCGGGATTGGGTTCGCGGTCCACTTGCTGTGGATCGTGGCTGTGGTCCTGTTCCTGGTATGGATCATCGGGTTCTTCGTCCGCGGGGTCGAGCCGCCGGGGCAGGTGGTACCGGCGCTGGTAGCCTCCTCCTGCTGGACTGGCTGAGCTGGGGGGAGGGTCCAGGCCATAAGGTGAAGGCGTGGATTCCCACGCGATCGCTGGCGCTGGGCGAAGCGGGCGAGGTTGGCGCCACGAGCACGGGAATGGGCGCCATCGCCATGGCGCTGGCGCGGGCCATCACCATGCCGTGGGCCCGGCGCCTGACGCCAGGTACCTGGCGGTGGCGCTGGGCCTGATCCTGGTATTCATGGTCTTCGAGGTGCTGGGCGCGGTCATCGCCGGCTCCCTGGCACTGCTGGCAGACGCCGGGCACATGCTCACCGATGCGGTGGCGCTCGGTGCATCCCTGTGGGCTGCTCGCCTGGCCACACGGCCAGCGACCGGGACCTGGACCTTCGGGCTCAAGCGAGCCGAGATCCTATCGGCCGCGGGCAACGGGCTCGCCTTGGTCGTGGTGTCGGCGCTCTTGGCCTTCGAAGCCGTCAGGCACCTGATCCATCCAGCCGCGGTCGAGGGCTCGATCGTGGTCGGCCTGGCTGCGGTCGGGCTCGCGGTGAACGTGGTGGTGGTGTGGGTCCTGCGTAGGGCGAGCCGATCCAGCTTGAACATCCAGGGCTGCTTCCGCCACGTCCTCACCGACGCCTACGGGTTCGCCGCCACGGTCGCCGCCGGGGCGCTCATCGTGGCCACTGGCTTCGAGCGTGCAGACGCCATCGCCTCGCTGGTAGTGGTGGCGCTGATGCTCGGTGCCGCGACGAGCCTGCTGCGCGATTCAGGCCGGGTGCTGCTGGAGGGATCCCCCCTCGGTGTGGACCTAGACGAGGTGCGCCTGCACCTGCTGGAGACCGAGCACGTCTCGGACGTGCACGACCTTCACGCCTGGACGGTCACCTCGGCGTTGCCTGCGCTGTCGGCGCATGTCGTCCTGCAGGACTCGTGCTTCTACGACGGCCACGCCGCCCGGATCCTCGACCAGCTCCAATCCTGCCTGGCGGACCACTTCGACGTCGAGCACTCCACCTTCCAGCTCGAAGCGGCAGGCCACCTGGACCACGAGCCCGGCACCCACTGAGCGGATCACCGAGCGGCTAGCGGACAGGCGGCGGCTCGGGCCAGGGCCTCGTTCAGCGCGAGCACGTTCACGTAGGGGTTCCCCAAGAACCCGAGCTGGGATCCCTTGATGTTCGCTCCCACCAGGGCGCGCACCACCCTGGGGGCAAGCCCGCGGGCCTTGGCCACCGCGTCCACCTGGGCGTACGCCCCCGCCGGGGTGATGTCTGGGTCCAGTCCGCTACCCGAGCCAGTCACCAGGTCAGGAGTAGGGGCGACGCCCTCTGCGCGGTAGGCCGCCACAAGGGCAGCAACCTGCTTCTCCAGTGCCGCCGATCGGGGCCCGAGGTTGGCAGGGCCGCTGGCCATGGCGTTGTCCGGGTCGGGGCGTCCCTGGAACCACTCCGGGCCTTTCCAGCGCTGGCCGATGAGCGACGAGCCGTTGGCGCCGAGCGAGCCGTTGGCCTGGTGGTGGAACAGGCCCTGGGCGATCCCGGTCTCGGCCAGCGGGTAGGCCAGGCCGAGCAACACCGCGAAGAAGATCGAGACCACCACCGCCCGTCGTAGGGTCAGCATCAGTACAACCCCGTCGCAGTGAGGATCAGGTCGATCAGCTTGATGAAGGCGAAGGGGACGACGATGCCTCCGATCCCGTAGATGGCCAGGTTGCGCCGCAGGATCGCCGCCGCGCTGCTCGGCTTCCACCGCACCCCCCGTAGAGCCAGCGGGATGAGCGCCACTATCACCAGGGCATTGAAGATGACCGCCGAGAGCACCGCGCTGTCGGGGCTGTGCAGGCGCATGATGTTCAGCGCGCCGAGCTGGGGGTAGGTCGCCGCAAAGAGCGCCGGGATGATGGCAAAGTACTTGGCTACGTCGTTGGCTATCGAGAAGGTCGTGAGAGCGCCGCGGGTGATCAGGAGCTGCTTGCCGATCTCGACTATGTCGATGAGCTTGGTCGGGTTCGAGTCCAGGTCGACCATATTGCCGGCCTCCTTGGCCGCTGCGGTGCCGGTGTTCATGGCCACGCCCACGTCGGCCTGAGCCAGGGCCGGGGCGTCGTTGGTGCCGTCCCCGGTCATGGCGACCAGCTTCCCGCCCGACTGTTCCGCCTTGATCAGCGCCATCTTGGCCTCGGGGGTGGCTTCGGCCAGGTAGTCGTCGACACCGGCCTCGGCGGCTATCGCCGCGGCAGTCAGCGCGTTGTCCCCGGTGATCATCACGGTGCGGATCCCGATGCCCCGGAGCTGGCCAAAGCGCTCGGCGATCCCTTGCTTGACCACGTCTTTGAGCTCGATCACCCCAAGGATCGCCGGGCCGTCGGCAACGACCAGGGGCGTCGATCCCGCCTTTGCCGTGCGCTCCACCAGCTGGTCCAGCTCGGGGGGCATGCTCCCGCCCTGGCCGACCACCCAGGCCTGGACCGAGGCCGCCGCACCCTTGCGGATGTGCCTTGACCCATAGTCCAACCCCGACATCCGCGTCTGCGCGGTGAAGCCCACGAATGAGTAGTCGGCCCCCATCTCCTGGGCCCGGAGGTTGAAGCGGTCCTTGGCCAGCACCACGATCGACCGACCTTCCGGGGTCTCGTCAGCCAGCGAGGACAGCTGTGCCGCCTCTGCGAGGGCCTCTACGGTGGCGTCGCCGACCGGCAGGAAGTCCGACGCCATCCGGTTTCCCAAGGTGATCGTGCCGGTCTTGTCGAGCAGCAAGGTGCTGACGTCGCCGGCCGCTTCCACTGCCCGCCCGCTCATCGCCAGGACGTTGCGCTGGACCAGGCGGTCCATGCCCGCTATCCCGATCGATGACAGCAGCGCTCCGATCGTGGTCGGGATCAGGCACACCAACAGGGCCACCAGAGTCACCACCTGGACGCTGCCGCCCGCGAAGTGGGCGAAGGGCTGGAGGACCACCACCACTGGGAGGAAGATGATCGTCAAGGCGGCGAGGAGGATGGTGAGGGCAATCTCGTTGGGGGTCTTCTGGCGGTTCGCGCCCTCGACCAGGGCAATCATGCGGTCCAAGAAGGTGTGGCCCGGCTCGGCCGTGATCCGGACCACGATGCGGTCCGACAGCACAGTGGTCCCCCCAGTCACAGCCGAGCGGTCCCCGCCGGCCTCGCGGATCACCGGCGCCGACTCCCCGGTGATGGCGGACTCGTCCACCGACGCCACGCCCTCGACCACCTCTCCGTCGGAGGGGATGACGTCGGTGGCCTGGCAGACCACCAGGTCGCCCCTGGCCAGCAACGCGGCGGGGACCCGCTCCTCCGTGCGCCCGTCGGATGCGGCGGCAGCGGTCGGGGCGCCGCTGGTCGGGGCGCCGCTGGTCGGGGCGCCGCTGGTCGGGGCGCCGCTGGGGTCGGTGCCGCTGGTCGAGGCGCCGCTGGGGTCGCCAGCTGTCACAAGGCGGCGGGCCTCGGTCTCGGTCCGGGTCCGGCGCAGGGCTTCTGCCTGAGCCTTGCCCCTGCCCTCGGCCATCGCCTCGGCAAAGTTGGCGAAGATGACCGTGAGGAACAGCCAAAGGGTCACTCCCCAGCTGAAGATGGATGGCCGGGCAACCGCCTCTGCGAAGGTGACGATGGTGCCGACCAGCACCACGAACATCACCGGGTTGCGGACCTGGGCCCGGGGGCCCAGCTTGCGGAATGCGTCCCAAGTGGCCGGCAGGACGACGGCCGGGTCGAACAGGCCTCGGGAAGCCGCACGAGGGCCGCCGCCGACCGACACGGCCGCGACCGGCGTCTGGGTGGCAGCCATTCTAGAAGAGCCTCCCCCGACTGATCTGCTCGACCACCGGGCCGAGCGAGATGGCCGGGAAGAAGGTGAGGCCGCCGATGATGACGACCACTCCGACCAGCAGGCCCACGAAGAGCGGGGTATCCGTGCGGAACGTCCCCAGGCTCACTGGCACCACCTGCTTGGCGGCCAGCGCGCCCGCCAGGGCCAGCACCGGGATGATGATGAAGAACCGGCCGGCGAGCATGGCGACCCCGCCCATGAGGTTGTAGAAGTCGGTGTTGCCCGACAGGCCGCCAAATGCAGACCCGTTGTTGTTGCCCTGAGAGGTGAAGGCGTAGAGGATCTCGGAGAACCCGTGGGGCCCGTTGTTCCCGGTCACAGAGGTGCCGGCGTGGACAGACACGGCTATGCCGGTGATCACCAGGACGGTCAGGGGCATCACCAGCACCCCGAGCGCGGCCAGCTTCACTTCCCTGGCTTGGATCTTCTTGCCCAGGTACTCCGGTGTCCGCCCGATCATGAGCCCGCCGATGAACACCGCGACTGTGGCCGACAACAAGATGGTGTAGAGACCGCTCCCCACCCCTCCGGGGGTGACGTCGCCCTGCATCATCCCTGCCAGCAGCGCCATCCCACCGAGCGGGTTGAACGAGTCGTACGACGCATCCGCGGAGCCGGTCGAGGTCTCGGTGGAGGTGACGGCGAAGAGGGCCGTGCTCGCTGCCCCGTTGCGCACCTCTTTGCCCTCGAGGTTGCCTCCGGGCTGGTGCACCAAGCCGGCGGCGGCGACTGCGGGGTTGGGCCCGGACTCCGCGGCGACGGCGACGCCCAGCCAGGCCCCGTACAGCAGGGTCATCGCCGCCAGCACCGCCACTCCCTGGCGGACCCGGCCCACCATCTTGCCGAAGGTGTAGGTGAGGGCGATCGGGATCGCCAGGATGAGGATGATCTCCAAGAAGTTGGTGAGCCCGTCGGGGCTGGAGAAGGGGTCGGCCGAGTTCGCGTTGAACGTGCCCCCTCCATTGGTCCCGAACTGCTTGATCACCTCCTGGGAGGCATACGGCCCGCGGGCGATGGCTTGGTGGGCCCCGGTCAGGTGGTTGACCACCGAGGCCGGGCCGCCGAGGGTCTGGATAGCCCCCTGAGAGACGAAAACGATGGCCATCACGAACGAGACCGGCAACAAGATGTACAAGGTCCCGCGCACCAAGTCGACCCAGAAGTTCCCGATCGTGCCGGTCCCCTTGCGGGCGAAGCCGCGGATCAGCGCTATGGCGATGGCGATCCCCACCGAAGCGCTGGCGAAGTTCTGCACCGCCAGAGCCACCATCTGGGAGAAGTACGACATGGTCGACTCCCCGGCGTAGTTCTGCCAGTTGGTGTTGGTGACAAAGGACACCGCGGTGTTGAACGACAGCGCAGGGGCGACGTTTCCCAGGTGGGACGGATTGAACGGCAGGTATCGCTGGAGCCGGAGGATCGCATAGGTCAGCGCCAGCGCCACCACCGAGTACCCGATGACCGCGCCGGCATAGCGCCGCCAACCTTGCTCCACCTCGGGGTCCACGCGCATCGCCCGGTACAGCGGTCGCTCGACGAATCCCAACCAGTGGGCCCGGCCCTCGTAGACCGAGACCATGTACGAGCCGAGGTATCGCCAGATGAGGCCGACCAGCACCACCATCACCGCGATGGTCGCAAAGAGCTTCACTAGCTCAGAACCATTCAGGTTTGAACAGGGCAACCCCGAGGTAGACGAACAGGATCACCGAGACGGCCAGGAGGACGAAGTCCACAGTCATTCGACGCGCTCCAGCCCGACTGCCAGCACCCAGCAAGCCAGCGCGAACCCGACAAAGCCGATAACGGATGCAAGGTCTGCCATGGAGCACATCTTGGTGGCCCAGCCGTCAACGGCACATAAACGCGCCGGTCAAAGGCGTAAACAGATGGTCAATATTCCTGCTCGAGGCCCCGGCTCGGCTTTTCGGCGCAGCGCTAGGGATCAGGGCCGGGGTCTGCCACCAGCTGGTAGCCGACGCCTGCGCTGGTCCGCAGCAGGCCCGCGGCGCCCCCACCCAGCTTCTGACGCAGGCGATTGGCGTAGACCCGCAGGTAGTGGACCTCAGATCCGTAGCCCGGGCCCCACACCTCCTCGAGGATCACCCGGTGGGTGAGCACTCTTCCTGCGTTGCGGGCCAGGTAGGCGAGCAGGTCGAACTCGCGAGCTGTGAGGCTGACCGTCACCTGGTCCACCGTCACCTCCCGTCGCACCAGGTCGATCGTCAGCGAGCCGACGACCAGAGCCGAGTTCTCCTGGTCTGACTGGCTGGCCAGGTGGCGCCGCCGGAGCGCCACCCGCAGGCGCGCCTCCAGCTCGGCCATCCCGAACGGCTTGGTAACAAAATCATCCGCCCCTGCGTCCAGCGCGGTCACCTTGCGCTGCTCGGAGCCGTGCGCGGAGAGCACGATTATCGGGACATCGCTCCAAGCGCGCACTTGTCGGCACAGCTCGACGCCGTCGCGGTCCGGCAAGCCCAGGTCCAGCACGATCACGTCCGGGGTGCAGAGGGCAACCTGCGCCAAGCCGTCGGCGGCGGTCCGGGCCGTCACCACCTCGTAGCCGCGAGCGCGCAGGCCGATGCCGAGCGCCCGCAGGATGGGCTGCTCGTCGTCGACGATGAGCAGCCGAGCCATCGGGTCAGCCAGCCATCGGGTCAGCCAGCCATTGGCTCAGCGAGCCCGAGAGCTGAGCCTGCCCCTCTGCTGCATCTGCGATCGGGGAGGGTACCTGGGCCACAGGCAGGGAGAAAGTGAGCACAGCACCGCCCCCGGGATTGTCCTCCACCCGGATCCTCCCGCCCTGCGCCTCCACGAAGGCTTTGGCGACGGCCAGGCCCAGACCCATGCCGGAGACGTGGGGCACCGGCGAGTCGAGGCGCCGAAAGGCCTCGAAGGCCTCCTCTCGCATGGACCGAGGTATTCCGGGGCCACGGTCGGCCACGCTCAGCTCGACCACCCCGTCCGCGCGCCGGGCGCTGACCAGGATATCCGGGTGGCGGGCACTCGAGCCGTGGCACGCGGCGTTCTCGATCAGGTTGGCGAGCACCTGGCCGGCAAGCACCGGATCGGCGGCAGCCAATGGCAGGGCAAAATCGATGCTCACGCCAATCCTGGCCGGGTCGAGATGGCCAGTGGCGCTCCGCACGGCTTCGTCGACCAGCTCTTCGACCAGCACGGCCTGACACCGGGGCTCCAGGGCGCCGGCCTCGACCCGGCTCATGTCCAACACCGATGTCACCAGGCGCACCATGCGGTCGGTCTCGGACTCGATCATCGCCAGCAGCTCGGCGCGCTCGTCGGCGGTCAGCCTGATGAGCGGGTCAACCAGGTTCGACACCGCCGCCTTGATGGCTGCCAACGGTGTGCGCAGGTCGTGGGAGACCGAGCCAACCAGGGCGGCGCGCCAACGATCCACCTCCTCCAGCATGGCCGCCCGGGTCGCCGCCTCGCGTAGCTGGGCTCGCTCGACGGCCAAGGCGGCGTGGTTGGCGAAGGTAGCCACCAGCTCACGCTCGTGGGCCCCCAGAACCTGGCCCACCAGCACCAGCAGGCCTATCGGGCGGGAGGCGGTTGCGAGGGCGAAGGTCTGGACGTCCTCGGAGCCAATTGCTGATACAGGGCTCGGTGGAGACGGCATGATCCGGGCCAGCACGGCCTCGGGAAGCGGTGCGCCGTCGACCGAAGCGACAGCCAGCGTGCCGTCCGAGGGCAAGAGTAGGGCGGCCGACTCCAGGCCGAAGACCCGGCGGAGCGTGCTGAGAATCGAGTCGAGCAGCTCGGTCGTCCCCCGGTCGCCGATCAGCAAGTCGGAGATCTCGAAGAGCTGGCGGACGTCGCTCTCCCGCAGGCTGGCCGTCGCCCGCGCAGCCTGGAGCGCCGCCACGACTCGGGAGACCACCAGCATCACCACCACGTAGACGCCCAGTGCCACCCAGTCCTGGGGAGCATTGACCGCCAGGGTGCCGAAGGGCGGGATGAAGAAATAGTCGTAGGCCAAGAAGCCGGCCAAGACCCCGACCGCCCCAGCCGCGAAGCCACCCAGGGCGACCCCTGCGACCACCGGGACCACCAGGACCAGGGCAGCGGTGGCGACGCTCAGGTGCGACCGCAACGGCAGCATCGCGCCACCGAGGGCCGCGATCCCGAGGAGGCCGGCGGCAAGCCCCGCAGAGACCATCCGGGCCGAGCGCGATGTCGTGGGTGACCTCCATCGGGCGTCTCTGGCCACGTTGCTACCTTAGGGCCTGTCCGAAAACAACCTGGACGGCGGTGTACGCGTTTGACCTGGTGGGAGGCCTCGAGGTTCGGCTTCGCCGTCCAGGTTGTTTTCTTACAGGCCCTTAGGCAGGATATGGAAGTGACCAGCGCCGAGGAGGGACCACCCGATGACGACGTCGGCGGTCCGGAACCGGCCAACCCTGATGAGGCCGCCCTGGTCGAGCCCGCTGGCAAGTTCCGCATCTATCTGGGGGCGGCGGCGGGAGTTGGCAAGACCTCGGCGATGCTGGACGAGGCGTGGCGGCGCCACCAGCGCGGAGCCGACGTGGTGGTCGGCTACGTCGAGCCGCACGGACGCTCCTACACCGCCGGCCTGATCCGTGACCTGGAGGTGGTCCCCCGCCGAGCCGTCCAGCACCAGGGAGGGCAATTCGAGGAGATGGACCTCGACTTGGTCCTGGCACGGCGCCCAGAGCTGGCCCTTGTGGACGAGCTGGCCCACACCAATGTCCCCGGGTCTGGGCGCCACGAGAAGCGCTGGGAGGACGTGGTCGAGCTGCTCGACTCGGGCATCGCGGTGATTACAACGGTCAACATCCAGCACCTGGAAAGCCTGGCAGACGCGGTGGAGCGCATGACCGGGATCAAGGTCCGCGAGAGGGTCCCGGACTGGGTGGTGCGTCGCGCTGACCAGGTGGAGCTGATCGACTCGTCCCCCGAGCAGCTGCGCCGGCGGATGGCCCACGGGCACGTCTACGCACCCGAGAAGGTCCCCCAAGCGCTGACTCATTTCTTCCGGGTCGAGAACCTGACCGCGCTACGAGAGCTGGCGCTGCGATTCCTGGCCGACGAGACCGAGGAGGAGATGCTCGCATACCTGCGTTCTCACGGCATCCACGGGGTGTGGGAGACCAAGGAACGGATCATGGCTGCGGTCAAGGGCGACGACCAAGCCGAGCACGTGATCCGAAGGGCCGCACGGATCGCGGCGCGAGCCAAGGCCGACCTGGTCGTCGTGCACGTGATCTCAGGCGAAGGGGCCCCGCGTGCGTCGGGCAAGGTCATCGACCAGCTCCGGCACCTTGCCGCCGACGTGGGCGCCCAGTGGCACGAGCTCAAGGCGGAGGACCCGGCAACAGCCTTGCTCCACTTCGCCGCCGAGCACCAGATCACGCAAATCGTCCTCGCATTCACCCGCCGGAGCCGCTGGGAAGAGGTGACCAAGGGCTCCGTCCTTCAGAAGCTGCTGCGCACAGCCGGTGACGCGGGTGTGGACGTCCACGTGATTGCCAAGCGTCAGGAGGCCCTTCAGAGCATCGAGAACAGATGAAAGGAGTACGTCAGTGACGCGTCATTACGGCGCCAGGGGCGCAAGGCCGGAGCAAGGGCATACGACGCCATGATCGCTGCCGCCATGGCGCACGGCCTTGGTCTGCACACCTGCAATCCGACGGACTTCGCCGGGATTGACGGCCTGTCCGCCATCGACGTGCCACATCCCGGTTAGGGCCTGTCCGGCCGTTGGCTGGGTAGCCTCGATGACGATGGACCCGGTGGACGCACTCGAGCGCATCGCCTACCTGCTGGAGCGCGACCGGGAGGAGACGTACCGGGTGAGGGCCTTCCGAGGGGCGGCCGCGGCCGTCGCCGGGGTGGGGGCCACCGAGCTGGCCGGGATGGCGCTGCGCGGCAGGCTGACCGACATCTCTGGGGTTGGGGACAAGACGGCCGCCGTGGTGACCCAGGCCCTCGCAGGCGATGTGCCACCGTACCTCGCCGACTTGGAGGCCCGCCCGGGGGTCGACCCGGGGCCGGCCGAGGCCCAGCGGCTCAGGGCGGCGCTGAGAGGCGACTGCCACAGCCACACCGAGTGGTCGGACGGGGGGAGCCCAATCGAAGCCATGGCTCGGGCGGCGGCAGCCCTTGGCCATGATTACCTGGTGATCACCGACCACTCTCCTCGGCTCACGGTCGCCCACGGCCTGACGCCGGAGCGCCTCCGGCGCCAGCTGGACGTGCTCGCCGAGTTCAACGCGGTGCCGGGGCCGCTGCGGCTGCTGGGGGGGATCGAGGTGGACGTCCTCCTCGACGGGACGCTCGACCAGGACGCCGACCTGCTGCGATCCCTCGAGGTGGTAGTCGGCAGCGTCCACTCCAAGCTGCGCATGGACTCAGCGACCATGACGGCGCGCATGCTGACCGCCTTGGAGGACCCTGCACTCGACATCCTGGGCCACTGCACCGGGAGGATCCTTGTCGGGCGCGGCAGGCCGCCGTCGAGCTTCGACTCCGGAGCGGTCTTCGCCAAGGCTGCCGAGCTTGGCAAAGCCGTTGAGGTGAACTGCCGCCCCGAGCGCCTGGACCCGCCCCGGTCACTGCTGCGCGAGGCGCTTGCCGCTGGCTGCCTGCTGTCGATCGACACCGATGCCCACGCTCCGGGCCAGCTGGAGTGGCAACCGCTGGGCTGTGCCCGCGCAATGGAGTGCGGCGCCGACCCGGACCAGGTCGTCAACACCTGGCCCGCCGAGCGCCTGTTGGCGTGGACCGCGTCCCATAGGGCTCGGACCAAGGGAGCACAGCACGGACCGGCTCCTATAGATGTCTGAACTTTGGGCAATGGCGAACGCTCAGTGTCGTCCATTGCCCAAAGTTCAGCACAGGCGAGTAGCCAGACCAGCTGGTGGCGAAGCGCTGCCCATTGCGTGGGAGGGTGCAGCGGCTGGTCCGGTCCCTGGCGTCACACCGCCTTTCGGTAGGCCCTCACCGCCAGGACGCCGAATACTGCGGTGATCCCCACGATCCACACCACAGACAGCCATATCGAGTTGCCCGCGGTCGAGCCGATGGTGAGGTTGCGGGCCGCCTCGGCGAGGAGGGTCACCGGGTTGTTGCGGGCGAAGTCCTGCAGCCAACCCGGCATGCTGGTCACCGGGACGAACACCCCGCTGGCGAACACGACCGGGAAGAGCCAGATAAAGGCGAAGCCCTGCACCGACTCGGGATCCTTCAGCGACAGGCCGATCCATGCGGACACACAGCACAGCGCAATGCCGAACCCCACCGACAGGGCGATCATGGCGATGGTGTCCCCGAAGCCTGTGCTGATGCGGAAGCCCACCGCGTACCCCACGGCCAACAGGATGATCACCGTCAGCAGGATTCGCAGGGAGTCCGCCCCGAGCCGCCCCAGCAGCACCGCCGAGCGGGCGATGGGCATGGAGCGGAACCTGTCGATCACCCCCTCGGACAGCTCCTTGGACAGGCCGATCGCCGTGGTGACCGACGCGAAGCCGGCAGTCTGGATGACGATGCCCGGGATCAGGTAGCTCACATAGCTTCCGGCGCTGGTGTGAATCGCCCCACCGAAGACGTAGCGGAACAACAAGGTGAACATGATGGGTTGGATGGCGGTGAACACGATGAGCGCCGGAACCCGGTAGATGTGGGTCAGGTTGCGCCGCATCAGCGCCGCCGAGTCGGTGATGGAGTATCGAGCTCGTCGAGCCATCGACTCGCGAGCCACATCTGCCGGCCCGAGTGAGTCGGCCGGGACGGTTACAGCAGCCATTGCTCAGGCCTCCCCAGTTGTCGTGCCTGCGCTTGCCATCTCACCACGGCCCCGTTGGCGGCCACGGCCCCCGCCACGCTTGCCTCCCGCGCCGTCCGTGCCCTCGCCTGCACCGCCGCCGCCACGACCCCCACGGCTCCGGTCACCCCGGCCACGGCCCCGCGCCGGCGCTGCCGCCACCCCATCTTCCTCGGCGGCATGGCCAGTCAGAGAAAGGAACACATTGTCCAGCGACGGCCGGTGCAGGGCCAGGTCCACGACCCCCACGCCGGCCGCATCGAGACGTCGGACCGCCTCGATGAGGGTCGAGGGCCCGCTGGCCCCCACGGGTAGGGTCACAGTCGCCCTGACCTCGTCGGTGATCGCCGCAGCGGAGCCGAGGCTGGCAACCGCCGCAGCCCCGGCCCCCAGATGGGACCCCTCCAACACCCTGAACTCGAGGACGTCGCCGCCGATGAGGTCCTTCAGCTGGCTGGGCGTGCCCGAGGCGATGACCTTGCCGCTGTCGATCACTGCTATCTGGTCAGCCAGTTGGTCGGCCTCCTCCAGGTACTGGGTGGTGAGAAACAGCGTCATGCCTTCGGCCACCAGCGAGCGGATGATGTCCAGCACGTCGTTGCGCCCCTTGGGGTCGAGGCCCGTGGTCGGCTCGTCCAGGAACAGCACCCTTGGCCGGGACACCAGGCTCGCCCCCAGGTCGAGTCGCCGGCGCATCCCTCCCGAGTAAGTCTTGGCGGGCCGGTCGGCGGCATCGGCCAGGCCCAGCTGGTAGAGAAGCTCGCCGCAGCGCTGGCGTCCCGCCGATGCGCTCATGTGGTACAACCTGGCGGCCAGCAAGATGTTCTCCCGACCGGTGAGGGTCTCGTCCACGGCGGCCTGCTGGCCAGCAAGGCCGATCATCCGCCGCACGGCCCCCGGATGGCGCACCACGTCCACTCCCTCGACTTCGACGCGGCCCGAGTCCGCGGAGAGAAGCGTGGTGAGGATGCGCACTGTCGTCGTCTTGCCCGAGCCGTTGGGCCCGAGGAGGCCGAGCACGCTGCCCCGCTCCACTGAGAGATCCACTCCGCGCAGCGCTTGCACCGCACCGAAGCTCTTGTGCAGCCCCTCCACCAATACGGCCTGTGCTGCTACCACGTCTCGTCTCCTCCTGTAGTGCCGGCCAACAAGCGATCTGCGGTATCCACGTCGATCTCGCCACGCGCCAGGCGGGCCAGTATCTCGACCTCCCCGAAGGCGGCCTCTGCGGCAGCCTCCGGGGGGGCGTCATCGGACATCTCGGGCTCTGGCCCTCCCACCGAGCCCTCCCCCGCCAGGCCCAGCCGACCCAGCAGGGCTTCGAAACGCGCCCTGGCTGTGGGGTAGCTCACCCCGAGGTGGCGCTCCAGGTCCTTCATATTCCCCCGCGACAACAGGAACATGGCGAGCATCTCCCGGTCGTCGTGGCCGAGCGAGCAGTATTCGCACGCCTCGAAGCTCCCGGACAGCTCGGTCCCGCAGCTTCGGCAACCCAACCGGGTGAGGGCGAGGGTGTCGCCGCAGACCGGGCAGACCCGGGGAGCAGCATGGTAGTGGAACCCGGCGCTCACGACCTGCCTCCATCCTCGACTCGGACCTCGACCGATCCCATGGACGCCTCGATGTCGAGGCTGGCCCGGCCTGTACCCACCACCAGCGACTCCCCCGGCGCCAGCACCTCGTCTCCCCTGCTCATGCGCAGCCTCCCCAAGTCGCAGCGGGCATGCACCGTCACGTCCGAGGCCTGTTGAAGGGCCACGTACAGCGCCACCGCATCTCCCCGGATCCTCGAGGTCCCTTCGGTCAGCGCCGCCCTCACCCGGACCGTGGCCGCCTGCGCCCTGACGTCGAGGGGCCCGCTGACGCCTTCGAGGGTCGCCGACGCAAAGGCCAGGTCCACGCCGACGGCCCCCTTCACCCCGCGAACCTCCAGCGAGCCCGCGCTGACGTCCGCGTCGACCGCCAGCCGGGGGTTCACCCGGATCACCAGCGGCTCCACCCAGTGGCCGAACTCGCCCGCCCGGTTGGGTGCGCCGGAACCACCCGGCCCGCCCACGAAGTCGCGCCACTCAGGCCGCCGGGGCCACTCCGGCCAACCCTGCCACTCGGCCCGCTCCGAGTCCTGGGTCCATTCCCCCTTCCAGTCCCGCTTCCACTCCCTCTTCCAGTCGTTGCGGTGCCGCCCGCGGCCGGGCGGGGGCGCCCAGGCGGGCCGCCCCGCGGCGTAAGCCATCCGGGCCGCCTCCCGGGCGGCTTGCTGCGCGGCCTGGCGAGCCCTGGCCTTGCCTTCCGACACCAACCTCCCAAGGTCCGGCGGCACGAAGGCGAACCCTCCCCCTCCCTCGGCCGGGTGGGCGGACACGACAAGGGTGTCACCCTCCCGGCGGACCTCGTGCAGCCCCTCGACCGCCACCTCCGACACGCCTGGGTCGCCCAGCACCCTCACCGTGCGGGTAGCCGCCCTCACCCTCACCCGGCGCAGCCCCACCCCCTCGCTCCCGGCAGCCAGTCGGGCCGCCGCCTCCTCGGGGGTGATCCTTCCCGCGGCCACAGCTTCCAAGATCTCTCGCGTCGTCATGGCCAGAATGTTACATGGCCCTCACAGATTGTCAACTAAATTTGGAGAAATATTGCTCAGTGGACCTCCAGACCCGTGCCCACCCCCGACCAGTGTTCGCATCCCCGACACGGAGCGTTCACTTCGACCCGCTAGTACTGAGCGTGTGATAGCCGCAACAGACACTCCCACGCCCGCCACCACGACGCCCACTACGCCCGTCGCGCCCGCACGCCACCGCATAGCCCTCATCGCCCACGACCACCGCAAGGAGGACCTGGCCGAGTGGGCCATGTACAACCGCGAGCTCCTCGCGGGGCACCAGCTGGTAGCCACGGCCACCACAGGCCGCCTGCTGGCCGAGCGGCTCGACCTGCCGATCACCAGCCTGCACTCCGGTCCACTCGGCGGGGACATGCAGATAGGGGCGATGGTGGTCCAGGGCGAGCTGGACGTGCTCATCTTCTTCTGGGACCCGCTGGAGCCCCAGCCGCACGAGCCGGACGTCAAGGCACTCCTGCGGGTGGCAGTGGTGTGGAACATCCCCGTGGCTTGCAACCGGGCCAGCGCGGACCACATCATCAGCTCGCCCCTGCTGGCGCTGCCTCGCCGCGCCCTGACGAGCGCCGCCTAAGCGCCTGGACTAGCACCTAACCTGCCGGGGGTGCCTAAGGCCCCGGTCCTCACCCCCCAGTCGGTCGACTTCCCCCGCTGGTACCAGGACGTGGTGGCCAAAGCGGAGCTGGCCGAGGTCGGCCCGGTCCGCGGCACCCAGGTGATCCGGCCCTACGGCTACGCCATCTGGGAGCGGATCCAGTCCGAGCTGGACACCCGGATCAAGGCCGCCGGAGCGAGGAACGCCTACTTCCCGCTGCTCATCCCCGAGTCCTACCTGGCCCGCGAGGCCGCCCACGTGGAGGGGTTCAGTCCCGAGCTGGCCGTCGTGACGCATGGAGGGGGCAAGGAGCTCGAATCACCGGTAGTGATCCGGCCCACGAGCGAGACGATCATCAATGCATATTTTTCCAGGTGGGTGCATTCACATCGAGACCTGCCCCTGCTCGTGAACCAGTGGTGCAACGTGGTGCGCTGGGAGATGCGGCCCAGGCTGTTCCTGCGCTCGACTGAGTTCCTGTGGCAGGAGGGCCACACCGCCCACGCGACCGAGGCCGAGGCTCGGGCCTTTGCCCTGCGGATCCTCACCGATGTCTACCGGGAGGTCATGGTGGACGTGCTGGGCATCCCGGTGCTCGTCGGGCGCAAGACGGAGCGGGAGCGCTTCCCCGGGGCCACGACGACGTGGACCGCCGAGGCCATGATGCGCGACGGCAAGGCCCTGCAGATGGGCACCAGCCACGAGCTGGGCCAGGGCTTCGCCAGGGCTTTCGGGATCGAGTTCTCCTCCGAGACGGGAACTTCGGAGCACGTCTGGCAGACCTCGTGGGGGGCCTCGACCCGCTTGGTGGGGGCGGTGATCATGGCGCACGGAGACGACGCCGGGCTGGTCCTGGCGCCCGGGGTGGCCCCGGTGCAGGTCATCGTGGTCCTGGTTCGCAACGAGTCCGGCGCCGGGGCAGTGGCGTCGGGCCTGGTGGACGAGCTGGTGGCTGCGGGGGTGCGAGCGGAGCTGGACGCTCGGGTGGACACCTCCTACGGGCGGCGGGTGACCGAGTGGGAGCTGAAAGGGGTCCCATTGCGGGTCGAGGTAGGTCCCCGCGACCTGGCAGCGGGGACGGTGAGCGTGGTCCGCCGGGATGGCGACGAACGCCTGGCACTGGCGCCGGGGGCGCTGCGGGAGGCGGTGCCCGGACTGCTCACTGCCATGCAGGCGTCGATGCTCTCGGGGGCCCTGGCTGAGCGCGAGGCCCGCACCTCCAAGGTTGCCAGCGTGGCCGAGGCGGTGGAGGCAGCAACCGACGGCTTCGCCCGTGTGCCCTGGAGAGTCCTGGGCGTCGATGGTGAGGCGACCCTCTTGCAGGCCGGAGCGTCGGTGCGCTGCCTCGTCGGCCCGGACGGCGGGCTGGTCGAGGCCGGCGACGAGCCCGACGCCGTCGCGGTGGTGGCTCGGGCCTACTGAGGGGCGGTTCGCCAGTCGAGTTGCAGCACCCGCCCACCGGTGATCGTGACCGGGGCCGGGGGCCCGCCACGGGGGTCGTCGAGGAGGTAGTCGCCGGCGGTGAGCGAGGAGAAGACCGCGGCGTAGGTGACGCTGTCGCCCAAGCGGCGCTCCCGCACATCGGTGTGGGTGTGCGGGCTGGCGGCCGGGTCCCCTGCGGGGCTGATCTCGACCTCGACTCCCGCCAGGACGGCGTCCACGTGGACCACCAGCACCCCGACATTCCCGCCGAGGTCCAGGACTACGCTTCCCGGGCCGCTGGGGGCAAGTATGGGTTCGGCTGGCTCGGCTGGCTCGGTGAGCTCGGCTGGCTCGGCGGTCAATGCCTCAGCGGATCGCGCCGGCTATGCGGGCAGCGGTCTGAGGGTCGTGGATGGTCACCTCTTGGAGTCCGCGCATGATGCTGATCTCGCCCGTGCCGAGGTTGCGGACGTGGGCGATCAAGGTGTCCCCGACGGCGCCTCCGCCCGAGAGGTCCGCCGCAGTGGTCTCGGCAGCAGGGACTGCCGCCTCGCCCGAGCCCATAACGTCAGGCAGGAGGGTGGTTATCGGCACTGTGACCAGGGCGCCGGCCCCGGCGACCGCAACCGAGCCCCTCTTCAAGAAGTTGCGTCGGCTCAGGCTGTCCATGGCATTCTCTCCTCGTGTGGTGACCTTGTGGCCTTTGGTCTTCGAGGCGGGCCGGCTCCCCGGATGCCCGGTGGCATCCGGGGGTGTCAGCCCGCGGCGTTGCGGTCGGGGGCGCCGAGACGACGGTGCTCGACGTGGTAGACGGCCTGGTCGAGCAGCTCGGCAACGTGATCGTCGTAGAGGGCGTAGACGACGCTACGCCCAGCCCGAGTGCCGTCGACCAGGCCCAGATGCCGCAGCAGGCGAAGCTGGTGGGAGACGGCTGAGCCCTCCATCGCCACCGCCGCGGCCAGCTCGGTCACCGAGCACGGGCTCTGGCGCAGGCGGGTCAGGATCTGTACGCGACTGGGCGTGGCCAGTGCCTGGAGCGTCACCGCCACCACCTTGGCTGTCGCCGCGTCCAACGGCGCCGAAGCGCTGGCGCGACCCTCGACCCCGTGACCCATGCCGGTAGCCTAATCCCCTGGATTGTGTGAAGACCTGTTCAGTCAGTCCGTATTGGGGTGCCAACAGATGAAGCCTATGTCCAACACAGCTCTGACGGACATGTCTGTGACGGACACCGCTCTGACCGATACAGCTGTGACCGACAGAGCCGTCCGCCCCGGTCCGGTGGCAGTCGAGCGCCGACCAGGGCTGCAAGGCCTTCGGGCACTGACGGCGTTGAGCGAGGTGCGGTGGGCGACGCTGTCGGTCATGGCCTTCGCCATCGCGGTGACCGGTTCGGGCCTCGGGATGCCGGGCTGGCTGGTAGAGGTGCTCTTCGCCGGCTGCTATGCCACCGGAGGGTGGAGGCCCGGGCTGGCCGGGCTGAGGGCACTTCGGGACAAGACCCTCGATGTCGAGGACCCGAGCATTGGGCTGGGAACGCCGGGGCAGTGGGCGTGACAGAGGACCTGCGCTGGAGCTTCGGCCGGCCCAAGCCGACGCTCGCGTGGAGCGGCCAAACGCTGACGCTCGACGGAAGGCACTGCTCCGGGGAAGGCCCCATCTCGATCAATTGGGACTGCGCGGTGTCGTACCGCCTGAGCGTCCCCCCCGGCATCAGCGTGAGGGCGACCACCTCCGATGGCAGGCTGAGCCTCACCCGGATCACCGGGCCAGTAAGAGCCACCACCTCCAACGGGTCCATCACCGGCCTGGGGCTGGGCGCCACAGTCACCGCCAGGACCTCCGACGGTGCCATCCGGCTGGGGTTCACCAACCCGCCGAGCTCGGTGAACGCCAGAACCTCCAACGGGTCGGTGCACGTGTTCCTGCCTGCGGGCCCGGCTGCATACCGGGTGAGCACCGCCACCGACAACGGCTCCAGCCACGTCAGTGTCCACACCGACTCCGTCGCCGCGAACAAGATAAGGGTCAGGACCAGCAACGGGAGCATCTCCGTCGCCTGTGCGCGGGTGTCCGGCCGCTAGCCGGAGGCAACTCGATATTCGCCGTGGTCCGTCGGGGCCGCGGGTAGGATGCGCCCATGGCTGACAACGCCCTTGTCGAGGCTCTCGCCGGGCTTGGGCGCCGGGCGCAGGCTGCCTCCCGGGTGCTTGCCACCTCCTCGACGGCCGCGCGGGACTCGGCGCTGCTGGGCGCGGCGGACCTGCTGGAGACGCGGGCAGGCGAGGTGCTGGCCGCCAATGCCAGGGACCTGGACAGGGCGCAGGCCGGGGGGGCCACGGATACGGCGCTCGACCGGCTCCGCCTCAGCCCGGCCCGCATCGGGGGGATGGCCGACGGGCTGCGCCAGGTTGCAGCGCTGGGCGACCCGGTGGGGTATGTGGTGGACGGCTGGGTGCGGCCCAACGGGCTGCGGGTCTGCCGGGTGCGCGTGCCCCTGGGCGTGGTCGGGGTCATCTACGAGAATCGTCCCAACGTCACCAGCGACGCGGCTGGGCTGTGCCTCAAGTCTGGGAACGCGGCCTTCCTGCGGGGCTCCTCGGCCGCCATCTCCTCCAACCGGGCCATCGCCGGGCTGCTGCGGGAGGCTGTTGCCAAGGCGGGCCTCCCCGCCGACTCGGTGATCCTGGTGGAGGACACCAGCCGGGAGGGTGCTGTGGCCTTCATGCAGCTCAGGGGGCTGATCGACTGCCTGATACCCCGCGGCGGGCGCTCCCTGGTGGCCACCGTCGTCGACTCCGCGCGGGTGCCTTACGTCATCGACGGGGACGGGAACTGCCATGTGTACGTGGACGCGGCCGCGGACCTCGACATGGCGGAGGCCATCCTGGCCAACGCCAAGTGCCAGCGCCCCAGCGTGTGCAACGCGGCGGAGACCCTGCTGGTGCACCGGGAGGTGGCTGGGGACTTCCTTGCCCGCCTGCCGGACGTCCTTGCCGGGGTGGAGCTGGTGGGCGACGATTCGGTCTGTTCGGCCCTGGCTGGCGCGACCCCTGCGACCGAGGACGACTGGGCCAACGAGTACCTGAGCCTCAAGCTCGCGGTCCGGGTCGTGGACAGCATCGGCGACGCGATCGACCATGTCGCTCGCTACGGGACCGGGCACTCCGAGGCCATCGTGACCAACGACTACGCGGCAGCGCAGCGCTGGTGCACCGAGGTGGACGCCGCCGCGGTGCTGGTCAACGCCTCCACCAGACTCGTGGACGGGGAGGAGTTGGGGCTGGGGGCCGAGATCGGCATCAGCACCCAGCGACTCCACGCACGCGGGCCGATGGGCTTGCGCGAGCTGACGACCTTGAAGTACGTGATCAGGGGCGACGGCCAGGTGCGGGCTTGAGGGCCGGCCCGGCGGGGGCGGACGGGTCGGGAGTGGGCACACCCTCGGGGGACTCTGCCCCCCGGGTCCCCCCCGAAACCAAGCTCGCTGGAGTGGGCACGGCGGCGGGGCAGCACGGGCTCAATTTCTCAGATGCTCGGTCAGTGGGCGAGGGGCTGGGGCGCGTGGGGTACTTTGCTGACGCGGCCACGGCCGGGGTTGTCTGGCTGGGCCAGCGCCTCGGCAAGCCGGTGCTGGTCGAGGGGCCCGCCGGCACGGGCAAGACCGAGCTGGCCAAGGCGGTGGCGTCGATGAGCGGAGCGCGGCTGATCCGGCTCCAGTGCTACGAGGGCCTAGACGAGGCCAAGGCGCTCTATGAGTGGAACTACAAGCGCCAGCTCCTGCGAATCCAGTCCAGCCGGATCGCCTCGGACGACGGAGGCGCGGCGTGGGAGGACATCGAGGAGGACATCTTCTCCGAGGAGTTCCTGCTCGCCCGGCCGCTGCTGGAGGCGATCAGGGCGACCGAACCCGTGGTGCTGCTCGTCGACGAGGTGGACCGGGTGGAGGTGGAGACCGAGGCGCTGTTGCTGGAGGTCCTTTCGGACTACCAGGTGTCGATCCCCGAGCTGGGAACCGTCGTCGCCACTCAGGTCCCGCTGGTGTTCCTGACCTCCAACAACACCCGCGAGCTGTCCGAGGCGCTCAAGCGGCGCTGCCTCTACCTGCACATCGACTACCCCGACACCGAGCGCGAGCGCCGCATCGTGGAGTCCCGGGTGCCCGGCATCTCGGGGGAGCTGGCCGAGCAAGTAGCCAGGGTCGTGCGCTCACTGCGCGCCCTGGAGCTGCACAAGCACCCGTCGATCTCCGAGACCATCGACTGGGCGCGCACCCTGGTGCTCCTCGACACGTCCTCGATAGACGCCGAGGTGGTCCGGGCCAGCCTGCACATCTTGCTCAAGTACCGGGCCGACATCACCCGGGCCACCAAGGAGCTGGCGCTCCCGTGATCATCCCTGCACTGCGCCCGGAGTGCCGCCGGCGGTCGAACTTTGGTAGATGAGGGCCTTCCAGCGGCCCTTATCTACCAAAGTTCGGGTCAGATCCCGGGATTCGGCTGATGCTGGACGTGCTGAGCGGGTTTGTCGCTGCGCTGCGCGAGGCTGGGCTGCCGGTGTCGTTGACCGAGGCGATCGACGCCGCAGAGGCGGTGAGCCAGATCCCCATCGAGGACCGGGCCCTGTTCAAGGCGGTGCTCGGTGCCACGCTGGTGAAGAGCCACGCCTACTGGGAGCCCTTCGCCGTGGTCTTCGAGACCTACTTCGCCCTGAGGGGGCCCGAGTTCGCCATCGGCCCGGCGCTCGCCGGAGTCGACGAAGGGGTCGGGGCGGCGGACGGGGTCGGGGCGGCGGACGACGAGGGCCGGCCCTCCGCCGGTGGGGGGAGCTCGGACACGATCTCGGCCGAGGAGCTGTCCGCCATGCTCTACAGGGCGCTGGTTGCCGGCGACAAGGCCCTGGTGAGCTCGCTCGCCCGAGCCGCGGTCACCTTGTTCGCCGGGATGGAGGCTGGCCGGCCCGTGGGGGGCACCTACTACCTGTTCCGGACTTTGCGCCAGCTGGACATGGACGGCCTGGCGGAGCGGATGATGGCCGCCGCCAGGGACCAGGCGGGCCGTGAGCTTACGCCGCTGGAGGAACGCTTGGCGACGGACGAGCACCGCTCCCGCCTGGAGGGGCTCCGGAGGGAGGTCGAAGCGGCGATCCGCCGGCGCTTGGTAAGCGATCGGGGCGCTGCGGCCGTGGCCCGGACATTGCGCAGGCCGCTGCCCGAGGACGTGGACTTCATGCACGCAAGCCGCGAGGAGCTCGCCGCACTGCGCCGGGCCATCTACCCCCTCACCCGCAAGCTGGCCGCACGCCTGGCTCGGCGGCGGCGGCACGGCAGGCGGGGGCCACTGGACTTCCGGGCCACCGTGCGGCATTCGCTCTCCTACGGCGGGGTCCCGGCCGAGCCGCGCTTCCGCCGCCCCACGCCCTCCAAGCCGGAGATCATGGTGGTCGCCGACATCTCGGGCTCTGTCGCTGCGTTCGCCCGCTTCACCCTGCAGCTGGTCTACGCCATATCGTCCCAGTTCGCCCGGGTACGCAGCTTCGTGTTCGTCGACGGGATCGACGAGGTGACCCCCTTGTTCGAGGGGGCCGACGACCTGGGAGAGGCCCTGGCCTCGGTCAATGCCAATGCTGATGTGGTCTGGGTGGACGGCCACTCGAACTATGGTCACGCTTTCGAGGTCTTCTGGGATAGCTGGGGCGCCGAGGTGAGCGCCCGGACCGCCGTGTTGATCCTCGGTGACGCGCGCAACAACTACCACTCTTCCTCCGCCTGGGTGCTGGCCGAGCTGCGCCGCCAAGCCCGACATCTCTGGTGGCTGAACCCCGAGCCCCGCTCGTACTGGGACACCGGGGACTCGATTGCCAGCGAGTACGCCCAGCACTGCGACGGGGCTTACGAATGCCGCAACTTGCGCCAGCTGGAGCATTTCGTGGAGCAGCTCGCATAGCTCCCCAAGGGGATAGCCTGGCGCGATGAGCACACGCAGCGTCGCCTGGCCGGCCGGGGTGCCCTGCTGGGTCGACCTGGCCACCTCCGATGTGGAGGGCGCCAAGGCCCTCTACGGCGCGGCGCTCGGGTGGGAGACGGCTGACGCGAGCGGCTTCGTGGCCTGCTCCGTTGGGGGCAGGGTGGCAGCGGGGATCAGGCCTGCGCCCGAGGGGGCCCGCCCAGCCTGGACCGTCTACATCGCCAGCGACGACGTGGTCGCCACGGGGGCGGCCATCACCGAGAACGGCGGCAAGGTCGTGGTTGGGCCCGGCGATGCCGCCGACCTGGGGCGGATGCTGATCGCAACCGACCCGGCGGGTGCTGCGTTCGGCGTGTGGCAGGCGGGCACCCACATCGGTTCGGCTGTGGTCCACGAGCCGGGCGGTTTGCTGTGGGAGGAGGCGACGGTGGCCGATCCCGACGCAGCCCGCGCCTTCTACGGCGCCGTGTTCGGGTGGGGCCACGAGTTGCTGGGCGAGGCAGGGGCAGGGACAGGGTACTCGATGTTCAGCCTCGGCGACGGGGCCCCGCTCGGCGGCATCAGCGGCGCGGTCCCCCCGGGTCATCCCCCGTACTGGCTTGCCTATTTCGAAGTCGCTGACGCCGCCGACTCGGCGGCCGCTGTGGAGGTCAATGGAGGCAGGGTCCTCAGCCCGGTCCGGGACTGCCCCTATGGACGGATGGCAGTGTTCGCCGACGCCAGCAAGGCTGTGTTCGCGGTGATCCAGAGCACCGGAGAGGCCCGGCCCGACCGGACCGCCACCGCCTGACCCCGCCGGGCGCCGTAGCGGTGTTCCGTCTTGGCGTGTTCGGGGGGACCTTCGACCCGATCCACAACGGACACCTGGCCGCGGCCGTGAACGCTCGCCACGCCGCGAGCCTGGACCAGGTCCTGCTCATGATCGCGAACCAGCCCTGGCAGAAGACCGACACCCGACACGTCACCCCTGCGGCCGACCGCCTGGCCATGGTCCGAGCTGCCGTGGAGGGCGTCGAGGGCCTGGCTGTCAGCACGCTGGAGCTCGAGCGGGGCGGCCCCTCCTACACTGCGGACACCTTGGCGGTCCTCGACATGCAACACCCGGGGACGGAGCTGTACCTCATCGTCGGCGCCGATGCAGCCGAGGGCATGCCGACCTGGGAGCGGGTCGGCGAGGTTTCCGAGCTGGCCACGCTCGTCGTCGTGAATCGCCCAGGCGCCCCTCCCCCGGTACCGCCGCCCGGCTGGGACGACGTCTTGGTGGTCGAGGTCCCGGCCCTGGAGATCTCCAGCACCGACCTGCGCGCCAGGGCAGCCGAGGGCCGGCCGTTGGACTTCCTGGTCCCGGCACCGGTAATCCGTTGCATTCGCGAGCGGGGGCTGTACGCTGGTCCCAGATGAGCCCCACACCGCCAAGGTCTCCCGAGGGAGCCGACCGGTCTTAGTGACCCGGGAGCCCGTGCCCCTGGCGGTGGTGGCCGCCAGGGCCGCCGACGCCAAGAAGGGAGCCGACACCCTTGTGCTGGAAGTGGGACCGATCCTGGCGATAGTGGACACCTTCGTGATCACGAGTGGCGCCAACCCCCGCCAGGTGCGCACGATCACCGAGGAGGTGGAGGCGGCCGTGCGCGCAGCCGGCGAGGTCGGGCCACTGCGAGTGGAGGGCCTGCGTGACGCACGGTGGGTGCTGTTGGATTACGGGGACTTCGTGGTCCACGTCTTCTTGGAGGAGGCGCGGGCCTATTACAACCTCGAGCGGCTGTGGGCCGACGCGCCGAGCGTGGCGTGGGAGGACGAGCGCTTGGCGGGGGTGGGCACGGCGGGAGTGGGCACGGGGGCTGGTGGGCACGGTTCAGATTCCACTGCTCTCGGGTAAGCCGTGGCTTCGGTTGACCTGAACGCCGACCTTGGCGAGGGTTTCGGCGTATGGCGACTGGGTGACGACCAGACCATCATGGGTGTCGTGAGCAGCGCCAACGTGGCGTGCGGGTTTCATGCCGGAGACCCTTCGGCAATCGGGGAGACCTTGCGGTGCGCTGCGCGAGCTGGCGTGGTGGTCGGGGCGCATGTGTCGTACCCGGACCTGGTGGGCTTCGGGCGCCGGGCGATGGACGTATCGCCCGCCGAGCTTCGCTGCGACGTCGCCTACCAGCTGGGCGCCCTCTCGGGGTTGGCCCGGCTCGCTGGCACGACGGTTCGCTACGTAAAGGCCCACGGCGCCCTCTATGGCCGGGTGGCCACCGACCCCGAGGCGGCCGAGGCGCTGGTGGACGCCGTTTGTGGGTTCGACCCCTCCCTGGCGCTGCTCTGCGCCCCAGGCTCGGCGGTGGCAGTCGCCGGGGCCGGGGTGGGCCTGCGCGTGGTTGGCGAGGCCTTCGCCGATCGGGCGTACCTTCCCGACGGTGGGCTCGTGCCCCGGTCGGAGCCTGGCGCGGTGGTGGTCGATGAGGCGGAGGTGGTGGATCGGGCGCTGCGCCTGGCGTGTCATTGGGAGGTGGTCGCGGTGGACGGGACCGTGCTGGCCGTGGGCGCCGAGTCGATATGCGTGCACGGTGATACCCCGGGGGCGGCGGCGCTGGCTCGGGCGGTGCGGGAGGGGCTGGAGCGGGGAGGGGTGGCCGTGCGGAGCTTCTTCGAGGGCTGATGGCCTGGGTCGAGACCGTGCGCCAGGCGGGGGAGGCGGCCCTGCTGGTGGACGTGGGAGGTCAGGGAGCTGCTCACCGACTGCGTGCGGCGGTCCTGGACAGCGGGATGCCGGGCGTGGTCGAGGTGGTGGTGGGGGCCCGGACAGTGCTGGTGAGGTTCGACTCGTCGGTTTCGGCGCTGGGAGTTGGGAGGCTCGCAGAGTTGGCAACGGGCGGGTCGGCGGGGGGCGGGGCTGGAGCGGGCGGCGGGGCTGGAGCGGGCGGCGGGGCGGGAGCGGGCGGCGGGGCGGCGGGCGAGGGCGGCGGGGTGCTCGAGGTTCCGGTGACCTACGACAGCCCGGACCTGGAGGAGGTCGCCGAGCTGACCGGGCTCAGCGTGGAGGAGGTGGTGCGGCGACACCTGGCGGGGACCTACACGGTCGGGTTCATGGGCTTCTCACCCGGCTTCGCGTACCTGACCGGCCTGGACCCCACGCTCGTGCTCCCAAGGCGCGATACGCCACGCTCTCGTGTGCCTGCGGGCGCGGTGGGGATCGGCGGGACGCACACTGGCGTCTACCCCCAAGCCACGCCCGGCGGGTGGCGCCTGCTGGGAACCACCCGACTGGTGGCGTTCGACCCGCTGCTGTCGCCGCCGAGTCCATTTGTGCCCGGCCGGAGGGTCAAGTTCGTGCCCGAAACCCTCGCTGGAGGGCCTCCAGACCCGAACCGTGTCAAGTTTGTATGCCATAGGCATACAAACTTGACACAGTTCGGGGGATCGCTACTCGTGGTGAAGGCGGGCCCCCTTACGACTGTGCAGGATCGGGGCCGGGCGGGGCTCGCCCACCTGGGGGTGCCGGGGGCGGGTGCAGTGGACCTGCCCAGCCTGTGTCGGGCCAACGACCTGGTCGGGAACCCCCCCGAGGCGGCCGGGCTGGAGGCGACCCTGCTCGGGCCAGAGTTGCAGGCCGATGCGCCCGCCGTGATCGCCCTGACCGGCGGGCTGGTGGACGCTGCGCTGGACGGGGAGCCGATCCCGATGGGCATTGCTGTTCCCGTCCCGGCAGGTTCGGGGCTGTCGGTGGGGCCACTCAAGACCGGACTGCGCACCTACATCGCGGTTGCCGGGGGCATCGCCGTCGACCCAGTGCTGGGCAGCCGGTCCACGGACACGCTGTCGGGCCTGGGGCCACCATCTCTGCGAGACGGCGACCGGCTCCCCTTCGGCAACTACGACACGGCAGCGGTCCTGGAGGCGATTGCCGGCAATCTGGCGCGGCCGCTGCGAGGCCCACCCTCAAGACTCAAGGAAGCCCGAGTCCTGCTGGGGCCCCGGGACGACTGGTTCACGGACGAGTCAGTGGGGAGCTTGCTCACCTCGGACTGGCAGGTCAGCCCCGCGTGCGACCGCACCGGCGCCAGGCTGACCGGTCCGCCCCTGGCCAGGTCCCACCCCGACGCCGAGCTGCTCCCCGAGCCCATGGTGCCCGGCGCGATCCAGGTGCCCCCCAACGGCCAGCCGATCGTGCTCCTGGCCAACCACCCCGCCACGGGCGGCTACCCGGTTATCGCCGTCCTTGCCACCCACGACATCGCGGTGGTGGCACAGGCCAGGCCGGGCGAGGTCATCAGGTTCCGGCGCCTAGAGTCGCGACGATGAAGGTCCTGGTGAGTGGGTCCAGCGGGTTCGTGGGCAGCGCCCTCGTACCGGCTCTGGAGGCGGCTGGCCACGAGGTCGTGCGCCTGGTCAGGCACCCGGCCGGGTCGGGCGAGTGTCACTGGGACATCGGTGCCGGGAAGATCGACTCCGAAGCGCTGGCAGGTGTCGAGGGGGTCGTGCACCTGGCGGGGGCGGGGATTGGTGAGAGACGCTGGACGGAGGAGGTGAAGGCCGCGATCCAGGACAGCCGGATCGACGGCACCCGGCTGCTCTGCGGCGCCCTGGCCGCGATGGGCCAACCCCCGTCCGTCCTGGTCAGCGGCTCGGCGATCGGCTACTACGGAGACCGGGGAGCCGAGATCCTGGACGAGTCGAGCTCGACCGGCACAGGGTTCTTGGCCGAGGTTTGCGTGGCTTGGGAGGCGGCCACCGCGGACGCCAAAACGGCGGGTGTCCGGGTTGTCCACCTCCGCACCGGGGTGGTGCTGGGCCCTGGGGGCATCCTCACCAAGACGCTCCCATTGTTCAAGCGGGGCATGGGCGGGCGGCTCGGCTCGGGGAACCAGTACATGAGCTGGGTGAGCCTCGACGACGAGGTCGGCGCGATCCTTCACGCCCTCCACGACACCTCCGTGTCTGGCCCTCTCAACGCCACTGCCCCGAACCCAGTGACCAACTTGGATTTCACGTCAGTGCTTGCCAAGGTCCTGAGCCGCCCCGCACCGCTCCCGGTGCCGGCCTTCGCCCTGTCCGGTGTCCTCGGCAAGGAGATGGTCACCGACATGGTGCTCGCCAGCCAGCGTGTCATGCCCACCAGGCTGCAGTCGACGGGGTACTCCTTCACCCACCCCGAGCTGGAGGGCTCACTCCGGGCGATCACCGCCAAACCCGCCAGTTGAGCACCCAGACGGCCGACGTGGTGGTGGTCGGCGCCGGCCCGGCTGGCTGCGCTGCCGCCATAACGCTCGCACGCGCCGGGCTCGAGGTGGTCGCGATCGACAAGGCCCGGTTTCCCCGGGACAAGTGCTGCGGGGACGGGCTGACCACCGGGGCGCTTCGGCACCTGGAGCACCTCGGCCTGTCCCCCGCGGCAGTCGCCTCCTGGACGCCTTTCACCGACGTGAGGATCCGCTCCCCGTCCGCACGGGTGGGCGACTTCTCCTTCCCCCACCACGCTGGGACCTACGGCGCTGTGGCCCGCCGCACCGACTTGGACGCCGCCCTGGTCGGCCTCGCCCGGCGAGCTGGGGCCACCGTGCTCGAAGGCCACGGGCTCGTGGGCGGCGGGCTCGTGGGCGGCGGGCTCGTGGGCGGCGGGGCGCTCCTGGGCGGCCGGGCGCTCCTGGGCGGCCGGGTGGAGACCCGAGCCGGCGGCCGGCGGGGGGCGGACAGCGGGACCATCTCGGTCGAGGCAGACGGTCTGGGCACCCTTAAGGCCCGCTACGTCATCGGCGCCGACGGCATGTGGTCACCCCTGCGCAAGCAGCTCGGCGTCGCCGACGAGCCCGGCTACCGTGGCGATTGGCACGCGTTTCGTCAGTACTTCACCGACGTGAGCGGTCCGGCAGCGAGCCAGCTGTGGGTGTGCTTCGAGCCTGACCTGCTCCCCGGCTATCTGTGGTCGTTTCCCCTGGCAGGAGGGCGGGCGAACGTGGGGTACGGGATCCACCGCCGCCACAGCACGAGACACGGCGCCGAGCTGGCCAGGCTGTGGTCAGACCTGTTGGCCCGAGACCACGTCCGGGCGATCCTCGGCCCGGCCGCCAGGCCCGAGGCCCCCCACAAGGCCTGGCCAATCCCAGCCAGGATCGGCCGCAGCGCCCTCAGCGCGGCGGGCGGGCGGGCCCTGTTCGCCGGCGATGCCGCTCGGGCGTGCGACCCGATGACCGGCGAGGGGATAGGACAGGCCCTGGAGACCGGCGTCCTCGCCGCCCAGGCAGTGCTGCGCTCCGGCGCAGGCCACCCCGAGCGAGCGGCCGCCGAGTACCGCCGCGCCGTCACCACTGGCCTGGCCATCGACAACGCCCTGGCCAGCGCCTCAGCGCGCGCCTTGGCGCACCGCAAGGGCGCAGGGAGCGCGATCCGGGTCGCGTCGGCCACGCCCTGGACCGCCGGGCACTTCGTGCGCTGGATGTTCGAGGACTACCCCCGCGCCCTGCCCCTCACCCCGTGGCGCTGGGGGCGCCACGCATCTAACCAGGCAGGAGCCTGGCCTGAGGCGTAAGGTTGCCCCAATGCTGAAACGGGTCCCGAGGACCCTCACAGGGAAGGGCAAACGAATGAAGGGATTCAAGGACTTCCTCCTGCGCGGCAACCTAGTGGCCATTGCTGTCGGGCTGGTCATGGCTCTGGCCTTCGAAGCCGTGGTCAACGCCTTCGTCAAGGCCTTCATCACCCCGTCCATAGGACTGGCCTCAGGGGGGGTCGGCAACTTCTCCAACAACGGGTTCCATGTCGGCAAGATCCTGTACCCGTGGGGCGGCCTCGTCACCGCGATCGTCACCTTCATCCTCGTCGCTGCGGTCGTGTACTTCATGATCGTCCTGCCGTTCAACGCCCTGCTCAAGCGCATGGGCCTGTTCCAGGACCCGGCCTCCAAGTCCTGCCCCGAATGCCTGAGCAAGATCCCGGAGGCCGCCAAGCGCTGCTCCTTCTGTACCTCCGTGCAACCGTCATCGACACCCTGAGGGCACGCCCGGGTGTGCATCCAGCGCATGGCTGGGCCATGCTCTATGGCATGAGCACATGGAACGAGCTGTCCGAGTCCCTCACGGCCGCGCTGCACCCGACCGCCCCGCCGGTCGCCATCACCTTCTCCGAAATGCCCCCTGCGGGGGTTGCCAGCTACGACGCCCCCATGCCGGCGCCGACGGCGGACGGGCGCACCGGTCGGGTGGCGGCTGGGTGTGTGTTCTGGATGAAGGCAACCGAGGCAACCTTCGCCACGGCGCCCGCCGACCACGGCAACTGCAGCGTGGGAAGCCTCACCCACGGCCTGCTCAGCCTGTCGGAGGCCGCCGGGCGGGAGGATGTGGCCGCGCTGGTGGCCAGCGGCTGGTTCACCGAGTCGGTGTTCCCTGAGATCCCGACTGTCTCGACCAAGCCGGGGGCGATCACCTATGGCCCCCTCGCGGACACCCCAGTCGACCCAGACGTGGTGCTCGTCCGCATCAACGCGCGCAGCTTGATGGTGCTCTCCGACGCCATGCCCGGGCTACGCGTGGAGGGCAAGCCTCAGTGCCACATCGTCGCCGTGGCCAAAGAGCAAGGCGATGTGATCGCCAGCACCGGCTGTACCCTCTCCCGGGCGCGCACCGGGATGCGCAGCACTGAGGTCACTGCCGCCATCCCCGCCCCCCGGCTCGCCGAGGTGGTCGCGGCGCTGGAAGCCACCTCGGCCGCCGACGCCGCCGTCGCCGCCTACGCCACCGAGGACGCCCGCCGCTTCAAGTAGGCGCCCCGCCACTAGTTGCTGCTGAGCAGCACTGGCACCAGGCGCTCCGGCATGTCACACCCCGCTGGCATACTGGAGCCGACACTTCCCCGTCGATGTGGTTCAGGGCACAAGAGGTCAAATGTCAGCTGTGTCATACACGCGGCGCTACGGTGACGGGCGTGATCATCTTTCGGCTCCAGCCTTGAACGACGGCGACTCGGTGAGCGCGGTTGTCCCGGTTGCAGGGATGGACCCCGTCACCTCAGCCTCTGAGCGGCGCAAGGCGCCAGCGAAGGGCCCGTTTGGACTGGAAACCCGCTTCGATCCCAGCTTCGTCGCCGCCCTGGCCCTTCGAGAGAAGCAGATCCAGCAGAGCTACCGGCCCGTCATCGCCATCCACAAGTGGTTCGCTCGACGACCGGGACGTGTCTTTCGCAGCCTCCTGCTCGCCGAGTTCGTGGACGCCCCCCTGTCGGAGTCGTACTGGGTAAGCAACGACGTCAAGGGCCTTGTCGCCGATCCGTTCATGGGGGGAGGGACTACCGTGTTCGAGGCACTCCGCCTCGGGCTCGGCGTGGTGGGGTGCGACATCAACCCGATGGCGTACTGGCTCGTCCGCCAAGCGGTGGAGCCCCTTGACCTCGACGACTTCGGCAAAGCGGCAGTCGAGGTCGTTCGCCAGACCAGCGCACAGATCGGGCCCCTGTACTCCACATCCTGTCTGGGCTGCCATGAGAACGTGCCGGTGAAGTACTTCCTATGGACGAAGAGCTGCCCGTGCCCGGGCTGCGGGGGCCGCGTGGACCTGCATCCGGGTTACCTCGTGGCCGAAGCCGTGCGTCACCCGAGGCAGGTCTACCACTGCCCGTCGTGCGAGGCCCTCTGCGAGATCGAGCCAGGATCGAAGCCGCAGTGCCCCACCTGCGACCTGGCGTTGGACCACGGGAACACCAAGCGAGGAAAGGCCGAATGCCTCTCCTGTGGGACAGCGTTCGCCTTCGCTCAGCAGCTCGCGGCGCCGCCGGACCATCACCTGTTCGGGATCGAGTACCACTGCCCAGCGTGCTACCCGCGGAGTCCTGGGCGCCAGTTCAAATCGCCCGATGCGGGCGACTACCAGCGATACGAGCAGGCGCAAGCACAGCTTGCGACCGTGGGACACAGCCTACGTATCCCTGACGACGAGATCCCCCCCGGGGATGAGACGACCAGGCTGCACCGATGGGGCTACCACCGCTACCGGGAGATGTTCAACCAGCGCCAGATTCTCGGTCTTGGCACCCTCCTCAACGTGATCTCGGACCTGCCCGACAGACGGGTCCGCCAGGCGCTCGCCACTGTGTTCAGCGACTTCCTCAGATACCAGAACCTGCTCGGTCGCTACGACACCTACGCCTTGAAATGCCAGGACATCTTCAGCGTCCATGGCTTCCCGGTCGGCCTCGTCGTCTGCGAGGACAGCCTGATCGGCATACCCGGCGTCGGCTCGGGATCGTTCGTGCACTTTGTCGAGAAGTACACCACCGCCAAGGCCTACACCCAGCGTCCCTTCGAGACACAGCTCACGAGCTCAAGCAAGAGACTCGTCTACACGCCCGGCGAGCAGATCGAAGCTCCCCTCTCCGACCACGAACCGACCACGGATGACCGATCGGCGTGGCTCACGTGCGAACCGTCACAGGACCTGGCCCTTGCTCCGGACAGCCTCGACGCGGTCCTCACCGACCCACCCTATTTCGACAACGTCGACGTCACCCTACGCGAGCCGTGATGGCTGGAGAGATTGTTCGTCCGTACCAGCTCGACCACGGCCAGCTCGAGTCGCTCATGGACGAGATGGTGGCTGTCACCTTCTCGGACCTCACCAGCCAGTTCATGTTGCTCCCGCGGGGCAGCTCCTTCTTGACCTATGAGGAGTTCCGGGACGGCTACGAGGCCCTGCGACTGGCGACCCAAGGATTCACCGTCGTGACGCCAGACACCTGCTGGGTCGCGCTCAAACAGAACGCCCGGGCCTTCGTCGCGCTGCGCACGATCCTCGGTGTCTCCCCACCTGAGTGGCAGGACCTGACCGCCCAGGAGACGGCAACGCGCTCCCGGCGAATTGCGCCCGTTCCATCGACGCCAGGGTCAAGCGTGATCGGAACTTCTTCGCCACAAAGGCGACCGCACTTATCGTGGATCGAGTCACCGACATGCTACGAACCGCTTGCGGGGTGCTGAAGCTGAGCACCGTCGCCGTACCCGACGGCCTGGTGCACCGGCTCAGCAAGTTCGACACGGTTGGCGGGCTGGTCAGCGTGCGACGAGCCGCAACCGAGGACGTGCCCTACGCCGCCCTCCTGTACGAGCGATTCCTCGGCCGACCGTACACGAGTCACAGGGATGCGGTATCTGAGCTCGTCGGGGACGTGATGGAGAGTGCCATCGAGATGCAGCTGCGGTCGTCACTCATCCCGTACCGCAAGGCCGGCCGAGCGGAGCGGGTGCCGGGATTCGAACAGGCTCCAGACTTCTTCGTGCCAGATGAGATCGTGCCCGATGTCATCATCGAGGCGAAGATCACCGGAGACGACGGGACGGCCCGTGACAAGGTGGCTCGGATCCTCCGTCTGGCTCACATGCGTGACGAGCGCGAGAGGAGCGCTGCCCGCTCGTACCAGCTGATCGCGTGCATCGACGGCCGTGGGTTCGGCGTGCGGCAACAAGACTGCCGCGACCTGCTCCGGGCGACTCGGGGAAAGGTCTTCACCGCGAACACCCTCGGGGATCTGATCGCCTACACCGATCTGGCGGGCTTCGTGCCGCCGTCGGTCAAGTCAGCGGCGGCGCCCCCGCTACGGTGGCTGTCATGAGCATGACGGAGCAGGTCAAGCGGCTCACCGAGTTCAGCCCGGGGGCCGGCTGCGCATGCAAGCTGGGGCCTGGGGAGCTTGCCGCCGTGCTCGCCCAGGTGACACCAGCCAGCCACCCCGACCTGCTGGTGGGCACCGACACCGGGGACGACGCGGCCGTGTGGCGCCTGGACGACCGGAGGGCCCTGGTGGCGAGCGTCGACTTCTTCACCCCGCTGGTGGACGACGCCCGCACGTGGGGGTGGATCGCCGCGGTCAATGCGGCCAGCGACATCTGGGCCATGGGCGGGCGCCCCCTGTTCGCGCTCAGTGTGGTGGCCTGGCCCCGCACCGAGCTGAGCCCGGAGATCCTGGTGGAGGTGCTGGAAGGCGGGGCGGCCGCGGCCGCGGCGGGAGGTTGGGTGGTGGTCGGCGGCCACACGGTGGACGACCCGGTCCCCAAGTACGGCCAGGCGGTGATCGGCGAGGTCGACCCGGCCCGCATCCTCACCAACGCGGGCCTGCGGCCGGGCGACGAGCTGGTCCTCACCAAGGCGATCGGCACCGGGATCGCGTGCACCGCCGTCAAGCGGGGGCTGGGCACGGCCGAGGCAGCGATCGACTCGATGATGGCCACCAACGCCGCCGCCTCGGTCGCGGCGCTCGAAGCCGGGGCGACCGGGGCGACCGACGTGACCGGCTTCGGCCTGCTCGGCCACCTTGCCAAGATGGCCCGTGCCTCTGGTGTGGACGTGGCGCTGGATTCAGGAATGGTGCCCCTTCTGCCAGAGGTCAGCGCCCTCGCAGCCTCGGGGTGCGTGCCTGGTGGCACGTTACGCAATCTGGAGTGGGTGAGGGACTGCCTCGACATTGCCCCAACTGTCGGCGAGGACACCCTGGTCCTGCTCGCCGACGCCCAGACCTCCGGTGGGCTGCTGTTCGGCGCCGAGCCAGGCGCGGCGGGCGCCGCCGTGGCCCAGCTGCGCACCACCGGCCATCCGGCCGCGGTGATTGGCAGGGTGAGCGGGGCTGGGGAGGGGCGGATCGCCATCCGCTGAGGCTCACTGGTCGTGGGTGGGCCGCAGAGGGAGGCGGCACCGAGCCCAATTCCTCCAAAGGACGGTTTGACACCGGCTCGGACCAGTGATGTAATTACAACCATGACGGCAGTCGACACCTACGCACCGCCCCGCCGAGCCACCGAAGCCGACGCCGGCCCCATGCGGGTCCGCAAGCGCAACGGGGGCCTCGAGGGCGTCGACGTGAACAAGATCGTGCGGGCGGTGGCCCGTTGCGCCACTGGCTTGGAGGGGGTGGACCCGATGCGGGTGGCCCTGCGTACGATCAGCGGGCTGTGCGACGGCGTGACCACCGGGGAGCTGGACGCCCTGTCCATCAGGACCGCCGCGGCCCTGATCAGCGAGGAGCCCAGCTACTCCCGCCTGGCGGCCAGGCTGCTGTCGACGGTGATCGACAAGGAGGTGGCCAACCAGGACATCTACTCGTTCTCCCAGTCGGTCGCCGCGGCTCACCGGCTGGGGGTGGTGGGCGAGCGCACTGCAGGGTTCGTCGCCTCGCATGCCCGCAAGCTGAACGACACTGTCGTCGCCGAGCGCAGCGAGGGCTTCGAGTTCTTCGGGCTGCGCACCGTCTACGACCGCTACCTGCTGCGCCATCCCGAGAGCAGGCTGGTCGTCGAGACCCCGCAGTATTTCTTCCTGCGGGTGGCGTGCGGGCTGGCGGCGAACGTGCACGACGCCAAGGCGCTGTACGAGCTGATGTCGTCGCTGGAGTACCTGCCGTCCAGCCCGACCCTGTTCAACTCGGGCACCACTCACGAGCAGATGTCCTCGTGCTACCTGCTCGACTCCCCCGCCGACGAGCTGGACGCCATCTACGACGCCTACGCCGACATCGCCCGGCTCTCCAAGCACGCCGGGGGCATCGGCGTGGCCTTCTCGCGGGTACGCTCCAGGGGGTCGCTGATCCGGGGGACCAACGGGCTGTCCAACGGGATCGTCCCGTGGCTCAAGACGCTGGACTCCTCGGTGGCAGCGGTCAACCAGGGGGGCAGGCGCAAGGGCGCGGCGTGCGTGTACCTGGAGACCTGGCACGCGGACATCGAGGAGTTCCTGGAGCTGCGGGACAACACCGGCGACGACTCGCGCCGGGTCCGCCACGTCAACATAGCCAACTGGGTCCCGGATCTGTTCATGGCCCGGGTGGAGAACGACTGGATGTGGAGCCTGTTCGACCCCAAGGTCGTCCCCCAGCTGTGCGACCTGCACGGGGAAGCCTTCGAGTCGGCCTACCTGGAGGCCGAGGGGGCCGGGCTCTACGAGCGCCAGGTGCCCGCCCGCCAGCTGTTCAGCAGGATGATGCGCACCCTGGCCGAGACCGGCAACGGCTGGATCACCTTCAAGGACACCGCCAACCGGACCTGCAACCAGGCGATGTCGCCTGGGAACGTGGTCCACCTGTCCAACCTGTGCACCGAGATACTCGAGGTCAACTCCGACGACGAGACCGCGGTGTGCAACCTCGGGTCGGTGAACCTGGCCCGCCTGGTGCACGACGGCGCATTCGACTTCGAGCGTCTGGGCGAGATCGTGCGAACGGCGGTCCCGTTCCTGGACCGGGTGATCGACCGCAACTACTACCCCACTCCCCGCACTGCGGTGTCCAACTCCCGCTGGCGCCCGGTGGGCCTGGGGGTCATGGGGCTCGCCGATGTGTTCTTCCAGCTGGGCCTGGCCTTCGACAGCGAGGCGGCGGCCGGCCTGTCGCGGCGCATCGCCGAGGAGGCCTACTTCCACGCCCTGTGGGCCTCCACCGAGCTGGCCGAGGCCCACGGCCCGCACGAGGCGTTCGCCGAGACCCACGCCGCCGGGGGGCGCCTCAGCTTCGACCTGTGGGGGGTGGCGCCGAGCGAGCCCGAGCGCTGGGCGCCGTTGCGAGCTCGGATCGCCGCTCACGGCCTCCGCAACTCGCTGCTGATCGCCATCGCCCCCACTGCCACCATCGCCTCGATCGCGGGCTGCTACGAGTGCATCGAGCCACAGGTGTCGAACCTGTTCAAGCGCGAGACGCTGTCGGGTGAGTTCCTCCAGGTGAACACGTACCTGGTGCGCGAGCTGCAGCGGCGGGGGTGCTGGAACGAGGAGGCCCGCGCCCAGCTCAAGCGCTCCGACGGGTCGGTTGCGTCGCTGGAGGGCTTGCCGGACGACCTCAAGGCGGTCTACCGCACCGCGTGGGAGCTGCCGATGCGCTCGCTCATCGACCTGGCCGCGGGACGGGGCCCCTTTGTCGACCAGAGCCAGTCGCTGAACCTGTTCGTGGCCTCGCCCACCATTGGTCGGCTTTCTTCGATGTACCTGCACGCCTGGAAATCCGGGGTGAAGACCACCTACTACCTGCGCTCCCGGCCGGCAACCAGGATCGCCGGGACTGCGGGGGGCGGCTCGGGGAGCGGGGGGGTCCCCGGCTCCGGCGGGGTCTCCGGCGGGGGCGGGCGCGGCTCGGGAGGCTCGCCTGAGGCGGCCAGCTCCGCCGACGCTGCTGCCGTGGCCTGCTCGCTGGAGAACCCCGGGACCTGCGAGGCGTGCGACTGATGCCCGCCTCGCCCGCCGCCGCGCCCAGCCCTGGCCCCCTCGCGGCGCCCGCCTGGCCGTCCGCCTCGCCCAGTCCGACACCGCCCGCCGCCGCCCCGTCGGCCGCCTCGCCGGCACCGGAGCGGCGCGCCCTCCTCGACCCCGGCCTCGACCTGACCTTGCGCCCGATGCGCTACCCGCACTTCTACGAGCGCTACCGCAACGCCATCCGCAACACTTGGACCGTGGAGGAGGTGGACCTCTCCGACGACCTGGTCGACATCGCCCGGCGGCTGCTGCCGTCCGAGCGCCACCTGGTCCGCAGGCTGGTCGCATTCTTCGCCACCGGCGACTCGATCGTGTCCAACAACCTGGTCCTCAACCTGTACCGCCACATCAACTCGCCCGAGGCACGGATGTACCTGTCTCGTCAGCTGGCGGAGGAGGCGCTGCACATCCAGTTCTACCTCACGCTGCTCGACACCTACCTGGACAACGACGCGGAGCGGGTGGAGGCCTTCGCGGCGGTCGAGAACGTCGGGTCCATCCGGGCCAAGGCGGAGTTCTGCTTCCGCTGGATCGACTCGATCAGTGCCCTCGACCGGCTGGAGACCCGGGCCGACCGGCGGGCGTTCCTGCTCAACCTGGTGTGCTTCGCCGCTTGCATCGAGGGGCTGTTCTTCTTTGCCGCGTTCGCCTACGTCTACTTCCTGCGCTCCAAGGGCCTGCTCAACGGCCTTGCCGCCGGGACCAACTGGGTGTTCCGGGACGAGAGCGCCCACATGAGCTTCGCCTTCGACGTGATCGACACGGTGCGCGAGGAGGAGCCGGAGCTGTTCGACTCGGCCTTCGCGGCACAGGTCACGACCATGCTGGAGGAGGCTGTCGACGCCGAGTGCGCCTTTGCCGAGGACATGCTCTCGGAGGGGGTGCCCGGCCTGTCGGTTACCGACACCCGCCGCTACCTGGAGTTCATCGCCGACCAGCGCTTGATGCGGCTCAGCCTGCCCAAGCGCTTCGGCTCGACCAACCCTTTCGGCTTCATGGAGCTCCAGGACGTCTCGGAGCTGGCCAACTTCTTCGAGCGCACGGTGTCGGCGTACCAGCTGGGGGTCGAGGGCTCGGTTAACTTCGACGAGGAGTTCTGAGCCGACCAGTTGGCGCAACGGGGCGAGAGTGGGCACGGCGGGGCGGCGAGCTGAGGCATATTTAGCTGCTCATCGGGAGCGGGGCTCGCCCACCAGACGCACCGCGCAAGTGGGCCCTGGCGCCGAAACCAAGCGCTCGTCGCCGGTTACCAGGTCGGTGCCGAGCCACTCTGCCAGTGCCACATACCACGCGTCATAGACGCTGAGGTTGTCCCTGAGCTGCCAGGCTCGTCGGGCAAACGGCTCGAACGGGTACGTGATCGTCCTGACCGTGAGCACCTGCTCGACGGCTGCGGCGGCCCGGATCGGGCTCAGCTCGTGGCGCAAGACGAGGCCCCTCAGTCCAGAGATCGCCTCTGCGGTAAAGATCGCCGGCACTTCCAGAAGGTGTTGCGCTCGCAGCGCGGTTCGGGCAACCTCGCCCACGGCGCCAAGCCCGACGAGTGCGTCGACCATCACCGACGCGTCCAGGACTGTCATCGCCGGGGATCGTGACCGGTTCGAACAAGAACTGGGGAAGGTAATGTGGACACTGTCTCCATTACCTTCCCCAGTTCTTGTTCAGCTCGGACAGGCCTCAATGCGAGTCGCGATCCGAGCGCACCGCCGCCGCCGAAGAGACGAGAGAGTAGCCCTCGCCCCCTTCGCTGGCAATGCGCCTGGAGACCTCTGCCACCAGCTCACCGGGATCCCGGCGGCCGGCATTGCGTACCATCTCGGCACGCAGGTACTCCTGGAGGCTCATCCCGGCAGCGGCCGCGCGAGCCTGGTAGATGCGATGGACGTCCTCCGGGACGTTCCTGACCTGGACCGTCGCCATAACTTGCATAATAGCGTCCGGAGCGCTGGATCAGCGCAGGACGACTCCGCCGAGCGCACCGAGCCGGCGCACCAGAAGGGCCAGCGGGCTACGGTTGGGCCGATGGGGCGCCGCTTCGACAGGGGGTCGACGCCAGCGTGAGCGCCACCGCGAAGCCGATCGAGCTGGAGGCCTCCGGCCGACCGGTGACGGTCACCAACCCGGACAAGGTGTTCTTCTCCACCCGGGGCGAGACCAAGGCTGACCTGGCCCGTTATTACCTGGCGGTTGGCGAGGCGGCCCTGCGGGGGGTCGCCCGGCGCCCGACGGTCCTGAAGCGCTACCCCGACGGGGCGGAGGGCAAGTATTTCTACCAAAAGCGGGTCCCCTCGCCCCGGCCCGAGTGGGTCGAGACAGTCACTGTGGCCTTCCCGAGCGGGAGGGTGGCCGAAGAGCTCTGCCCCACCGATGTGGCCCACCTGGTCTGGGCGGCGAACCTGGGTTGCCTCGACCTAAACCCCTGGCCCGTACGCCGGGAGGACACCGAGCACCCCGACGAGCTGCGAGTCGACCTGGACCCCCAACCAGGAGTCCCTTTCGAGGTCGTGCGCCGGGTTGCCGTGTGCGCTGGCACCGTGCTCGCCGAGCACGACCTGGTCGGGTTCCCCAAGACCTCCGGGTCCCGCGGGATACACGTCAACGTCCGAATCTCCCCGAGCTGGGGCTTCACCGAGGTCCGCCGGGCCTCCCTGGCACTGGCCCGAGAGGTAGAGCGCCGCATGCCGGACGAGGCGACGACCCAGTGGTGGAAGCAGAACCGCGGCCAGCGAGTCCTCCTCGACTACAACCAGAACGCCCGTGACCGCACCGTTGCCTCCGCCTACTCGGTGAGGGCAAACCCCGAGGGTCGGGTGTCGTGCCCGATCACCTGGGACGAGGTGGCCGACGTGGAGCCAGAGGACCTGACGATCGCCACGGTCCCGGCCCGGCTGGCCCTGGTGGGAGACCCGGCGGCAGGCATGGACAGCGAGGTTGGCTCGCTGGAAGGGCTGCTGGAGCTGGCAGCGAGGGACGAGGCCGGCGGCCTGGGCGACGCTCCGTGGCCGCCGCACTTCCCCAAGGCCCCCAGCGAGCCCCACCGGGCGCCACCAAAGGCCACCTGAGGATGGGGCCGACTCGTATGCACAACCTCTTGAATAGTATGCTATTAGCATGACGACAAGAAAGGAACGAGTCACGGTCAGCGTGCGCCCGGAGTTGCTCGTTGCGGCCCAGGCGGATGTTGCCAATGGGCGAGCTGCCTCCGTCAGCTCTTGGGTGGATGAGGCCATGGCGGCTCGCGCCCAGCAAGAGTCTCTGCAAGACGTCCTGGCGTCGATTAGGGCCGAGCTGGGCCCCCCAACCGAGGAGGAGACGGAATGGGCCCGGTCGGTCCTCGGCCTGTAGTACTCGATGCCGGAGCCCTCATCGCTTATGAAAGGGCAGATCGTCGGGTTGTTCGCCTGCTCGAGCTGGCTGAGGAGGTCTGCGTACCTGCGGGGGTGGTGGGCCAGGTGTGGCGCAACCCGGCTCGCCAAGCCCGCTTGGCCAGGCTCCTCAGCTCGCGCGAAGTTGACATAGCTCCCCTTGACTTCGGCATTGCCAAGGCGGCGGGGCACCTGTGTGGGGCCACCGGCACCTCGGATGTGATCGATGCCACGGTAGTGCTTGCAGCTCGACCGATTGGCGCTGTCGTCGTAACCTCTGATCCGCAGGACGTGAGCCAACTGGACCCCTCCCTCGCCGTCGTCACCTGTTAGCCGACCCTGCCTCCAGGGCGAGGAGCATGCGCTTGACCTCCCAACCGCCCCCATACTGCCCGGTTGAGCCGTCGCTGCGCACCACCCGGTGGCAGGGCACCACCAAAGGGAGCGGGTTCGTGGCACACGCCGTTCCCACCGCCCGGACAGCGCGTGGATTGCCCACCGCAGCGGCCACCGCCGAGTAGCTCTCCACCGCCCCGTACGGTATCCGCCGCAAGTGGGCGAGCACCTCGGCGCGGAACCCATGAGACAGGCGCATGTCCAGCGCCAGGTCGAAGGCCCGGCGGCGCCCCGCAAAGTACTCATCGAGCTGGCGGGCGGCGTCCTCCAGGCCCCGCGGGCTGTGCAGCACCCGAGGGCCCACCAGCGTCGCCAAGCGCTCGACCACCTTGTCGTGACCCTCCACCTCGAAGGCCATCCGAACCAGCCCCAGCGGCGTCGCCATCAGGAGCAGGCTGCCCGCAGGGCTGTCGAGGGTGCGGTAGGAGATGTCGAGCAACCCTTCCGCCTCGGCCAGCCTGGCGAGTTGCCCGTGGAGGTGTTCGAGGACGCCCCCATCCACGGGCGCCAGCTGTTCGACTAGCTCCGAATCAGTGCTGCGGCTCATCGTGCCTCCTCCGTCAGGCTTGCGGGCTGGTAGCGCCGGCGCAGCGCAGCGATGCCGTCGGCTGCTGCGCGTCGAGCTGCAGCCTCGTTGCTTCCCAACAGCGCTGCCACGTCTGCGTAAGAAAGGTCCCCCAGGTAGCGGTAGGCCACGGCGAGGCGCTGCTTGTCCGGCAGCGCCCGAAGCAGCCCGTACAGCGACGGATCGGCCTCGCAGTAGCGGTCCTCCATGCCCGCCAGCTCGGGTAGGTCGCCCAGCGGGACCGCCCTCCGGGCGCGGGCACGGTACATGTCGATGGCCTTGCGGTGGGCGATGGTGACCAGCCAGGCACGCAGGTCGCTGTCCGCTCGCAGCCCGGGGTAGGCCCGTAGCGCCGCCAACCAGGTCTCCACCCAGGCGTCCTCCGCCTCGTCCGGGCCCACGACCGCTGCACAGACCCGGTAGACCGTCGCCCCGTGCTCTTGGACCACTCGCTCGAAGGGCGCGACCATCACCTGAACAACGCCCTCACGTCCCGTCCTGTGAGATCCCACCCATCTCACAGCTCTTGCGGCAGCACCACGCAGCCGAGCCGATCCGCACCCCGACGGAGCCGGGCGTCGAGCGTGACATTTAGGGCGGGGCGATCAGGCCCTCGCTGTCGAGGCCATCGAAGCCCGATCCACACCGCTGGCGCTCAGTGCCATGGCCGCGTCGCCTACAAGCACTATCTCTGCCTGCGCGACCGGTGAACAGCAGCAACCCAGTCGGGCTGCGGGTTCCCAGAGTCGAAGCGGGTCCAACGCTCAGGGATGGAAGCGCTGCCTCCTTGATGCGAAACTTCCCTGATCAAGGAATCGAGGTCGTCTTCCTCGATAACGTGCTGGGTCCCAACCTTGGTTGCGCGCAGCTTCCCGGAACGAATCCATCGCCGCACCGTCTCCGGGTCGCGCCCTGCTCGGCTGGCCGCCTGCGGAACCGCAATCATGTAGTTGGATACTACAACACCTCAGCCATGTGCCAACGCTCAGGTGTCGCGGTTGACCGTCTCGCGGTTGACCGTCTCGGGGGAGAAGGCGGGAACGCATACCGACACGTAGCGAGCCCCCTCTGGCGTCGAGTACCTCACCCACTCCCCGCCCGCTGCGTGGACCGCGGATCCGGGCGGCACGGCCTTCGTCCCCTGGTCGTCCTCCACAACGAGCTGGCCTTCCAACACCACGCTGTACTCGTCGAAGACGGGGCGCTGGCCCGGCTCGGACCATCCCGGCGGGGAGTCCATCACCCCCACTGACACGCTCGCGGTGCCGCTTGCGAGGCGGCCCACGAACTCGGAGATCGTCTTGGGCGGCGCGCCCGAGGCCCAAAGGACAGTCGGCTCGGGAATCAGCTCTGCCATTGCGTCGCTCCTTCGGCCAGCACCTCGGCCCACGGTATCCGGCCTTGCCTGAGCAGCCGCGGAACCGGGCCGGTGCAGTCGACGACAGTCGACGGCGCACCCCTGCACGTCCCCCCGTCGAGCACCACCGCGGGACCGATCTCCGCGGACACCGCCTGAGCGGTCTCCAAAGGTGACCCGCCGTGGCGATTGGCGCTGGTCGTGGCGAGAGGGCCGACCACGCCCGCCAGGGCGAGGGGGACGGGGTGGGCGGGGCAGCGCAGCCCGATAGTGCCCTCGTCGCCACCCAGGACCAGGTCGATCCCCGGCCGGCGCACCAGCACCACCGTCAGCGCGCCCGGCCACCATCGAGCCATGAGGCCCTGCGCGCTCGGGCCTGCCACGGCCAGGGAAAGGGCCTGGTCCACACCGCTCACCAGCACCGGAAGCGCCACCGACGCCGGCCTGGACTTCGACTCGAACAGCCGCCCCGTCGCCCCGGGCTGCGAAGGGTCCACCGCCAGCCCGTAGACGGTGTCGGTCGGGATCCCCACCACGAGCCCCGCCCGCAGGGCCTGGGCCGCCTCGTCCGTCGCAGCAGCAGGGAGGACTCGGCTCACGTGTAGCTCGCTGGCCTTCGGAGAAATTGAGCGCCGTGCGCCACACCGCCGTGCCCACCCACCCGCCACTTACCCGCGCCACCCACCCGCGCCACCAGCACCCGCGGCCGTCCAGCCAGGTCTGCACGCACCTCTGCGTGCGAGAAGCTGGCAGTGCAAGCCAGCGCCACCGCATCGGCCACCTGGTCCGGGGCTATCTCGACGACCAGCCCTCCGGGGCGGCGGAGCCACCTCAACGCCCCGCCGACAACCGCCCGGATCGACTCCAACCCACTGGGCCCGGCCACCAGCGCCGAATGGGGCTCCCAGCCAGCCACCTCCACGGGCAGCTCGGCCTCCTCTGGTTCAGACACATAAGGAGGATTGGACACGATCAAGTCCACCTGCCCCTCCAGCCCCATCGGCAGCGCCTCGTACCAATCCCCCTGCACCAATTGCACCCGTGCTGCGGACCGGGCGCCGATGCCAGCCAGGTTCGCCCGGGCCACGGCAAGGGCGTCCGCAGACGCATCGGTGGCCCACACGTCAAGGCCCGGCTCCTCCGCCGCCAGCGCCAGGGCGATGGCCCCCGAGCCAGTCCCCAGGTCCACCGCCACCAGCGCAGGGGGGCCGGCTGCCGCTGGGCGGGCTGCCGCTTGGCGGGCTGGCGCTTGGCGAGCTGCCGCTTGGCGAGCTGCCGCTTGGTGTATCTCCCGAAGCACCTCGAGCTCACCCCGAGCCACCTCCACCACCACCTCGGTCTCGGGCCGCGGGATCAGCACCCGGCGGTCCACCAGCAACTCCAGGCCCCGGAATCCCCACCTTCCCAGCACGTATTGCAGTGGCTCCCCCAGCACCCTGCGCCGGACCATATCCTCACACGACGCGACGGCCAGCGCCGACGCGCACTCGTCGAGCGCCAGGGCCATCTCGGCCGCCCCCAGGCCCGAGGCAGCCTCGACCACCCACCGGGCCTCGTTGGCCCGGCCGAGCGCGGCGGTTGCCTCGCTCAACAGCGAGCGCCACGAAACCGCTGCCCCGGGGCGCTGCAGCCTGCTCAGTCCTCACCCCTCAGCTGGCGGGCGCGGGCGTCGGCCACCAGGGCGTCGCTGATCTCGTCGAGGTCGCCCATCAGCACCCGGTCCAGCTTGTAGAGGGTGAGGCCGATGCGGTGGTCGGATACCCGGTTCTCCTTGTAGTTGTACGTGCGCATCTTCTCCGCGCGCCCACCGCCTCCGACCTGGGCCCGGCGCTGCTCGGACGCCTCGTCGGCCTGGCGGTCCCGCTCGGCCGCCAGCAAGCGCGCCCGCAGGACCTGCATAGCCTTGGCCCGATTCTGGATCTGGCTCTTCTCGTCCTGCATCGCAACCACGATCCCTGTGGGAAGGTGAGTGACGCGCACCGCAGAGTCTGTGGTGTTCACCGACTGACCCCCGGGGCCTGTGGAGCGGTACACGTCCACCTTGAGGTCGGAGGCCTCGACGTGGACCTCCACCTCCTCCGCCTCGGGCAGGGCGTTCACCGTCGCTGTGGACGTGTGAAGGCGGCCCTGGGACTCCGTCACCGGGACTCGCTGGACCCGGTGGGTCCCCGCCTCGTGGCGCAGGTGCCGCCAAGCGTCGTCGCCCCGTACGACGGCTGTGACCTCGTTGAACCCGCCCCGCTCGGAGGGGTCCGAGCCCAGCAGCTCGACCTTCCAGCCCCGCTTGTCGGCCCATCGGGCGTACATCTCGAACAGGTCCTTGGCCCACAGGTTGCCTTCCTCTCCCCCCTCGGCACCCCTGATCTCGATGATCACCCCCTTGCCGTCGTCGGGGTCCCGCACCACCAACAGCGCCTCCAGCTCGCCGTCCAGCCCGGCCAGGGCCTCCTCCGCATCGCGCACCTCGGACCTCGCCAGCTCTCGTTCGTCCCCAGCCGACTCCGCCGCCATCTCCCGGGCCGCCTCCAGATCCTCGGCAGCCGCCTGGCGCTGGCGCCACATCTCCACCACCGGCTCCAGCTCCTTGCGCCGCCTGGACAGGTCTCGCACCAGGTGCTGGTCTGCGAACACCCCGGGCTCGGCGAGGCGGCTGAGCACGTCGGTGTACTCTTTCTCCAGCTCGCGCAAGCGGTCGTCCACTGCCCCAGGGTACCCGGCCCGTTGCTATCGGGCCGCCAGGTTGCGGTCCTTCTCCGGCGCTCGGGTTCGCGCTCCCCATACCAGGTTCACGAGCTGTTCGAGGAGCCCGTCGAGCTCGGTGGCGGTGTCCTCGTAGGCGGCGTCGCTCATCCCGATCGGGTCCACAATGTCGTCCTCTGTGGACGACCCCATCAGCGCAGCGGTGTCACGACCCTCGTGAGAGCGGTCGAGCCAGTCGGCCATCCTCTCGTGCGCTCCCCGACGCCCGGCCTCGCTCCCCCGGCGGACCAGCTCCTTGAGGGTGAAGGATCGGGGCCAGGCCTCCGGCAGGAGCACGACTGCTTCGCGGACGTGCTCCCGAGCCATGCCGAGCACCAGGTCTGCGTCCGCCAGCGTGGCCTCGTCGAGCACGGCGCTGCGGTGGCTGCCCAGCTCGATGTCCCTGGCCTGCATCGCCTTCACCGCACCGGGCGATGCCGGGACACCCTCGGTCAGCAAGCCAGCAGAGCTCACCGAGCCCGGCACACCCGCGGTCTCCAGGCGGCGCCGCAGCAGCGCAGCGGCCATGGGAGATCGGCAGACATTCCCGGTGCAGATCACAAGGACGTTGATCCATTCAGCCTACCCAGCGCTGCCGCCAGACACAGTTTAGCATGAGGATGTAAAAGAAGCATGACAGACGAACGGGCCGCTGCTATCATCGGTGGGGTGACGACCGCGCTCGACCTGATCCGTGAGCTCCAGGCGGATCCTGCCCTCGCGGCTGCGGTGAGGGGGGCGCTCCTGGGAGACGAGCTCCTGGGGCTTCCCGCCGCCTTTGCGCGCATGGCGGAGGCTCAGGCTCTGATGGCGGAGGCGCTCGGCAGGCTCGAGCAGCAGATGGAGCGACTGTCCGAGGCCCAGACTCAGACCGAGGCGGCCCTTCGCGACCTGGCATCACTCTTCGACCGCGAGCTCGCCGTGGTGCGCTCGGAGGCCGCCGAGTTTCGCACCGAGGTGGCTGGCGAGTTCGCCGCGGTGCGCTCGGAGATGGCTGGCGAGTTCGCCGCGGTGCGCTCCGAGGCCGCCGAGTTCCGCACCGAGGTCGACGGTCAGTTCAAGGCGGTGCAATCCCAGTTCAAGGCGGTGCGCTCCGAGGCCGCAGATTTCCGCAGGGAGATGGATGCGCAGTTCGCGAGTGTCCGCGCTGGCACAGATGACCTGCGCGATGACTTCCGCGACTTTCGCAGCGAGGTGGGGCGAATGCGTGACCGCATGGGCTCCACCGAGGAGGAAGAGGCTGGAAGCGGCCTGCTCGACGCCCTGGAGGCGCTCGGCTACCGCATCGAGGACGCGCCAGCCAGCCTTCGCTTCGACGGCCACGAGATCGATGTCGTGGTCAGGGCGCTCGACCCGGACGGTCCTTGGGTGTCGGCCCTCGCCGAGGCCAAGATCCGCCTTGGTGTATCTGACGTCAGGCGGTTCTCGGACCGGGTGCACGACCGGGCCTTCCTTGCTCAGCTCGCTGCCGCCGGCTTTGGGGGACCGTGGCTTGCGTATGTCTACGGGATGCGGGTCGAGCAACGAGTGGTCGAGCTGGCCCGAACGACTGGGGTGGGCCTTCTGGGGGCCAAGGGTGGACCGGCCCGGGTGGACGCTGTCGCGATCCAGCCCTGATCGACGGCTTGACGACACGCGTGGGCCGACCCGGATGGCGACTGCCGGGGGCGCTTCTCGCTCTCGGCACCCTCGTCCTGTCCGGGGCCGGGTGCAATGCGGCGACTGGACACCCGCGGCCTGAAGGTTCGCTCGGTACCCAGGCCGCACCCTCCACCACCGCACAGCTCGACCTGCTCAGCGGCTACGGCGCCACCCGGGCCGCTTGGGACGCCGGCCACCAGATGGACCCAGCGGGAACGGGTTACTGGCCTCGGCTGGCCAGCGGCTACGACACCTACACATCGGTGGTGTTCGTCCGCGGCCGGGCGTTGCAGTACACCGAGCACCTCTACCCCTCGCTGGCGGCCAGTGACGCCGTGAAAGTAGCCGGCGACGAGTTGCCTCCCGACACCCGCATCGTCGAACGAGTCCCCAGTGGGGGCCCGGCGTGCCAGCTGGTGGTGGAGTCCAGCTCAACCCTCGACGCCCTGGCGGGCGTAGAGGTCCTCGTCGAGCTGCACAGCGGTGGCACTGGCTATGACCCGGCGTCGGTGAGCACCATCACCTACCGGCCCTTCGCGGGGGCGCTGACTGGCCCCGCCGCACATCCTCCTGCCTGTTGAGTCAGAGGGTGACCGGGAGGAGCACGCTCACGCTCGAGAAGAACACGTACAACAGCACCAGGGCGACCGGCGTCCCACCGACATAGGCGGCCCAGCGTCGGGATCCAAGCCGCCGGCCCAGCCACCACACCAGGGCACCCAAGGCGATCAGCGCCAATCCCCACAGCAGCGCCGGGACCCAGCTCGGGCGGTTCGGATTGCGCGCGGTCGCCTGGGGGGTGGCGGCCAGGGCCCCGGGCGCAGGGTTTCCGACGAGCACCGCTTGGACGATCAGGCGCTGCGCGGCGCTGTAGCGCGGGTTGCAGGTGGTGAGGGTGAGCATGTTGGCCCTGGTCGGAGCGATCACCGCCAGGTCGGTGGGCGCCACGACGAATGACCGGATGACCCGGTAGGTGAAGGTCCCCTGGATGGTGGTGATGGTGATCGGGTCCGACTTGCGAAGCCCGTCGAGCCGGTAGAACGGGGCGCCGTAGGTGGTGCGATGCCCCGCGATGGCGGCGTTGCCCCGCTCTCCTGGGAGCGGGGTACCCGGATAGTGCCCGGGTCCCTTCTGCAGGTCAGCCTCCCCGATACCCTGGACGATCACCTTGTCCACATTGATCCTGGGGATGTAGATGACACCCAGCGCGGAGCCGTCCGGCGGCGCAGTGATGTCCGGAGCGGGGCTCGGGCGCGATGTGGCGCCGGGGCGGGGTGTGGCTTGGGCGTGACCCTTGAGCTCTGTGCTGAACTGATGCCTGAGCGCCTGCTGGCTGCGGGCGGCCGGCAAATCTGTCCCGAAGAGCTGGTAGGCCGCGAACAGCAGCACCAACACCCCGCACCCGACGAGGATGCGGCCCAACACCCGGACCGCTCCTCGCCCGAACATCTCCACAGATGGTATCACCGTGTCGCCACGAGCGAACCCCGGTGCCTCCACCCCGACGAGATAGGGTTGGCCCATGCCAGGCGACTCGATGCCACCCGAGCCCGCTTCGTCGGACGCCCTCGGGGCGCCCGACACGGAGCATGGCGCCGTGTCGCCGGCCAGCGTCGAGCAGGCGGAGGTGTCGGTTCACCTGACGTGGCCGACAAGCCTGCCCGAGACTCGTAGGCGCCCCAAGCTCTCCTCGCCCCCGCTGGACCGGGGCAGGCCGCCCCGCGAGCCTTCCAACGAGGCAGTCACGGTCCGCGACGCCGCCAAGCTCGACTCCTCCCCTGCAGACAGCTTCGTCGAGCCCCGCGAGCCGTCGAGCCCCGCGGGCAGGGTCCGAGAAGCGCTCGCAAGGCCTATCCCGGTGCCCGACCGGCCGTGGCCAACGAAGCGAGAGCCCAACCACGCGAGGCCGCCTCGGCCAGAGCCGATGCAGGAGCTGTCCCTGACGTCGGCCTCCCTTGGTTCTGACATCGTGAGTGAGATCGCCAAGTACACGGCCCAGGTCAAAAGCTTGGAGCGTGCCATGACCGAGCACGTGGAGGCGTGCCAGTGGAGGCAGGAGCAGACCCTCGGCGAGCTCCGGGACGGATTCCCCGCCCTGACTGACCAGTTGACCGATGCACTGGACACCAAGCTCTCGGAGCTGGCCGGCGCCATGCCCAAGGCCTTGGCAGACCAAGTGGGCCAGCTGCTGGCCAATCGGATCGAGGTCATCGCCAGCCGGATCGGCATGGAGTCGTCCGTAGCGCAGCGCAGGATCATCGACGAGCTGGGAGCGGTGCGCCAAGAGGTCGAGTCACGCCCCCCGGAGGCCGACCTGAGCGACTTGCAGGCGATGGTGGCGTCAACGGTCGCCGAGGCGATGGCGGCCAGGACGGATCACGTCGGCCCCGAGCTGGAAGTGCTCGATGCCCGATTGCAGGCTATCGCCGAGCAGGCCGCGGCAACCCTGAACGACGTTCGCTGCGAGCTCGAGCAGTTGCGAGGACGTGTGGCCGTCGCGGGGGGCGGCGCAGCGGGGGGCGGCGCAGCGGGGGTCGAGAATCCCCGGGCCGAGGCAGCGACGCCACCAGCACCTGTGCGCGAAGCGACACCTCGAATCCAACGCCGATACGGGCCCCCCGACCCCGGACCCAGATGAGCCACGCGGCCCGCATCCGGGTCATGAGCAGGCAAGTGAGGATCCGGCGACGATCCACCCTCGCAGTCGTCGTTGTCGTCGTGGTGGTGCTGGCGGCTCTTCTTGCGGGCATCGGCTACAAGCAGGTGCATTCCCTGGCAAGCCAGCTCAGCGTCGCTGAGGGTCAGGTGCGCACTGCGGAGGCGGCGGTGCTGGCGAACCATGCCAGCCTGTCGGAGACCGAGCTGACCAGAGCCGAGGTGAGCCTGGTCAAGGTGAACGAGGAGCTGCACAACAGCAGGGTCCTATCCCTGGCCGGCGTGGTGCCCGTAGGCGCTCAGAACCTGACTTCCCTGAGGGGTTCGGTAGCCTTGGCGCTCCAGTTGGTCGACGGCGCTCGCCAGGTCATCCAAACGGCCCAGCCCCTGGTCGGGAGCTCAGGCGGGGTGAACCTGTCTGTCAAGCCGAGCGGCCTCCCGCTCGCCACGATGGGTGCGCTCCGCAACACGCTGGCGGAGGCAGCGGCAGCCCTTCCGGGCGCTTCTCAGGTGCCGTCGGAGCACTGGCTGTTGAGCCCTGTGTCGAAGGCTCAAACCCTTGTGTACTCCGTGGCGTCCCGAGCGAGAGGGCTCCTCTCGGGAGGCTCCAACGCCCTTCAGGCCCTGATGGGGCTCACAGGCGCGAACGGGCCCCAGCGCATCTTCTTCGCAATTGCTAACGACGCCGAGATGCGCGGCACGGGTGGGATGATCCTGTCGTACGCGGTGCTCGACGCAAACGACGGCCACCTGAGCTTCGAGGGCTCGGGCCCCATCGACGACCTCGCCCTGAACGCTCCAGCCAAGGTGTCGGCGCCCCCGGACTACTCGGGCTTGTTTGGCCCCCTTCGACCGACCGAGCAGTGGCGCAACGCCAACCTCGACTCCGACTTCACTGTCGTCGCGCCCGTGCTCGCCGGGATGTACAAGGCAGCCACCGGCAAGTCGGTGACTGCGGTCGTCCAGATCGACTCGGTAGCGCTGGCCGACATCCTGGCCCACACGGGACCGATCCAGGTCCCAGGGGTGGGGACAGTCGGGGCTTCAAACGCTGTGGCGCTCACCCTCAACCAGCAATACCTTCAGTACCCCGGCCGGGGAAGCCGACAGGACGCCCTGAGCCTCCTGGTGAGCACCTTGATCAACCGACTGGTCGCCGGACAGGTCAACCTGGTCTCCGCAGCGCGCGGCGTCGTGAAGGCAGTGCAGGGGCGCCACCTGCTGGTGTGGTCGCCCTCTCGGGCAGAGGAGGCCTCCCTTTCCCAGCTCGGAGCCACTGGCTCCCTACCGGGTCCCGGCGTCGACTTCGCCCAGCTCACCGTCCAGAACTTTGGCGCCAACAAGCTCGACTACTACCTGGAAACGAGCCTCGCGCTCTCCGGTGCCCGGCCCACGGACAAGATCGGCCAGGTCACCGCGACCGTGACCCTGCACAACACCGCGCCGGCAAGCGGCACCAACCAGGAAGTGTTCGGGCCTTACGACCCGCAGCTGGTGAAGGGCCAGTACGTCGGATTCGTCAGCCTCCACATACCTGTGGGGTGGTACCTGAAAGGCGCCAGCGGGCCCACGGTGGGGCCTTCTCCTTCAGTGACGGCCCAGGACGGTGTTGCGGTTGTGAGTCTTTATGTGAGGGTCCCGGCCGGCGCGACCAGGTCCGTGACCCTGGACCTCGAGACGCCGCCCCCGGCTCCGAACGCCTCGCTCTCCCTGGTGCCCACGCCCCGGGTGCTCCCTACCCAGGTGAGCGTGAACCTGAGGGAGGGAGGGAGGCTTCTCAAGGCAAATGCGGCCCTCACCAAGACGACTGTCCTCAGCCAGTGAGCGACGGCTGCGTTGAGTTTGAAGACATGATATAGTTCGCCATAGCAGGTGCCCGTCGATCACAACATCGGCCCCGTTCGACCTGACAAGGTGGAGGTCACAATGAGAACTGGCCCCCGAGCGCTCCGGGCGGTCGCGATGACGCTGGTGGCCTGCGGTATTGGCCTCTCCACCCTGACGCTGCCCCTGAGCACGGTCGCAAGTGCCCGGTCCTGCGTACCTGATCCCTACACCGGCGGCTGCCCGGGTGCTCCGGGTGCTCCGGGTGCTCCGGGTGCTCCGGGTGCTCCGGGTGCTCCGGGTGCTCCGGGTGCTCCGGGTGCTCCGGGTGCTCCGGGTGCTCCGGGTGCTCCGGGTGCTCCGGGTG
>JBOGGU010000091.1:0-2205 GCA_050744085.1 Acidimicrobiales bacterium | reverse complement strand
GTCTACGCGGAGGACTACTGCGCCATCTTCGTGGATGGGGCCCCTCACGACCACGCCGAGGCAGCCAAGCGAGATTCCCAGGTCGACGCGACGCTGCGGGACCTGGGCTGGAGCGTGCTGCGATTCCATCACGCCGACGGCTGGGAGGCGATCCTGGACTCGCGCCCGGACATATTTGGCGAAGCCCGCGAAGCCCGGGAGACCCGGGAGACCCGCTCGTGAGCTTCGCCGTCGGCGCCCTGGTGTGCGCCCGGGGCCGTGAGTGGGTGGTGCTGCCCGATTCGGACGAGGAGCTGGTCCTACTGCGCCCGCTCGGGGGCCGGGACTCCGAGACCGCAGGGGTCCTCACTGCCCTGGAGGCGGTCACCCCGGCCACCTTCGGACTGCCGGACCCCACCAAGCTGGGCGACTACCGCTCGGCCCGCCTGCTCAGGGACGCCCTGCGCCTCGGGTTTCGATCCAGCGCCGGGCCGTTTCGCAGCTTCGGCACCCTGGCATTCGAGCCCCGGCCTTACCAGCTGGTTCCCCTGCTCATGGCGCTGCGCCTGGACCCGGTGCGGTTGCTGATCGCCGACGACGTGGGCACCGGGAAGACCGCCAGCACGCTGATGGTGGTGGCCGAGCTGCTGGCCCAAGGCGACGCCCGCCGCCTGGCTGTCCTGTGCCCCCCCCACCTGGCCCTCCAGTGGCAGGCCGAGATGCACGACAAGTTCCACTTGGAGGCGACCCTGGTCCTGCCATCGACCGCCAGCCGCCTGGAGCGGGGGTGTCGGGTGGGCCAGAGCCTGTTCGACCGCCACGACGTAACCGTGGTCTCTACCGAGTTCATCAAAGCTGACCGCCGGCGCGACGAGTTCTTGCACTCCGCCCCCGGAATGATCGTGGTGGACGAGGCCCACACCTGCGCCGGCTCCGGGGATACCAGTGCGCATCACCAGCGCCACGAGCTGGTGGCTGCACTGGCTTCGGACCCCCGGCGGCACCTGCTGCTGGTGACCGCCACGCCGCACTCGGGCAAGGAGGGTGCCTTCCGCTCGCTGCTGGGGTTGCTGGACCCTTCTTTCGCCGCGCTGCCTGAGGACCTGGGGGGCGAGGCCAACACCGGCAATCGCCGCCGGCTCGCCCGCCACTTCGTCCAGCGCCGGCGTGGCGACCTGGCGGCATTCGTGGATGAGACCCCCTTCCCCGAGCGCCTGGAGACCGAGGAGACCTGGGCGCTCGGCCGGGAGTACCGGGCGCTGTTCGAGCGCTCCCTGGCCTGGGCGAGCGAGGTGGTCAAAGACGACAGCGGCGGCCGCCACCGCCAGCGGATGCGCTGGTGGGCTGCCCTGGCCCTGTTGCGTTCGATTGCTTCCAGCCCCACGGCGGCCGCTGCGACGCTCCAGCGCCGGGCCGAGGCGGCCGACACGGATAGCCCCGAGGAGGCCGACGCAGTGGGCCGGCTCGCCGTGTTGGACCTGGGCGACGAGGACGATGCCGAGCCCCTCGACGTGGCCGCCGGCGCCCAGACCGAGCCCGTCGAGCCGGCCGAGCCGGAGGAACCCCCTCTGAGTAATTTGCTCGGTGCTCCGCACTCAGGTGCCCACTCACGACCACCTGCCGAGCCGGCACGTCCGCGCGCCCCGCGCCGCCTGGCCGAGCTGGCCCGCCTGGCGCAGGACTGCATGGGAGATGCCGACACCAAGCTGGCCAAGGCGGCCCGGATCGTCACCGAGCTCCTGGCCCAGGGTGCGCGCCCCATCGTCTTCGCCCGCTTCATCGCCACCGCGGACTACCTGGAGGCCGAGCTGCGCCAGCGCCTGCCGCCGGGGGTCGAGGTGGTGGCTGTCAGTGGTCGGATCCCTGCGGCGCACCGTGCAGAGCGCATCGCCCAGCTGGCCACCCACGACCGCCGGGTGCTGGTGGCCACCGACTGCCTGTCTGAGGGGATCAACCTGCAGGAGCACTTCGACGCAGTGCTCCACTACGACCTCTCCTGGAACCCCACCCGCCATGAGCAGCGCGAGGGGCGGGTCGACCGCTTCGGCCAGCCGCGCCAGCAGGTCCGGATCGTCACCTTCTATGGGTCGGACAACCGCGTCGACGCCCTGGTGCTGGACGTGTTGCTGCGCAAGCACAAGGCCATCCGGGCCAGCCTCGGCGTCTCGGTCCCGGTCCCTGGGGATCCGAACGCCCTCATCGAGGCGCTGGTGGGTGGCCTTCTGT
>JBOGGU010000090.1:0-5763 GCA_050744085.1 Acidimicrobiales bacterium | reverse complement strand
ACGACACGCTGATCGTAGATCACGCCTGGCGAGCCATCTGCTTCGCGTCGGGGCCACCATCGGGGCTGTCGGTGACCATGCTCGGGCCCCTCGAACAGCTGCGGGCCGTCGTCGGGGACCGCCGGGTCATGATCGGCTTCGACCGGGGCGGTGCCTACCCGAAGCTCTTCGCCGAGCTGGGCCGGCGCGGCTACGACTGGGTCACCTACCGGCGCGCCCCTCTGGCCACCCCCACCGTGGCCCCCACCCGCTCCTGGGTGAACCTGGGCGGGCGTCGGCGCTACATGACCGTAGCCAACGAGACCCTCACCCTAAAAGACGTCGGGGCGGTCCGCCAGATAAGCGTCTATGAGGGCGGCCGGGTCGTTTTACAGATCCTCACCTCCGACACCACCACCCCCTCCGCGGCCCTGGCCGCCCGTCTGCGGGACCGCTGGTGCATCGAGAACTGCTTCAAGTACCTGGAGGACCACCATGGCATCCACTGGCTGTGTGACTACCACATGGACCTAGCCCCTGACACCACCAAGGTGACCAACCCAGCCCGGACCGCGGCCAAAGAGGCCGTCGCCACCGCCGAGAGGACCCTGGCAGGCCTGGAGTCCGCCCTGGCCACCACGGCTACCAGACCGGGGAGCGACCTGGCTGCCGCCAACGCCACCCTCGCCCGGCTCTCCGTCCGCATCGAGGGTGCCCGCACCGAGCTCGAAGCTGCCGGGGCGAACCTCAAGGCGACCCCGGCCAAGGTCCCCGCCGACAGCCTCGACCCCGGGGCTACCCGAGCCACTCCCCGCACCAACCGCCGAGCCATGCAGATGGTCTGCCGGCTCCTCGCCTACAACGCCGAGCTCGACTTGGCCCGAGCCTTGAACGCCTACCTGGCTGACCCCGACGAGTACCGGGCCATCACCCGCCATCTGCTCCATCAGCCCGGAAACATCACCTACCGCCCCACCACCATCACCGTCACCCTCCGGCCACCCGACGCCCCCCGCATCGCCCGAGCCCTCCAATGCCTCATTGACCAGCTGAACGCCAACCCACCCCACCTCACCGGCGATGGGCGCCCCATCACCTACCGGATCGAGCCCAAACCTTGACCTAGCCGCCTGCCCCTACTACCGGAGATCTGGAGGCTCGGTCCTCGGGCAATTGAGGTTACGGTAAGAACAGAGCCCCTCTACAATTACGTGATTCGCTGTGAGAAGGAGGCTGGTTACTGGTTCGAGATCAGCGACCACAACTAATTGAGCTGCGCTGCGGTAACCGAAGCGACCAGGTTGGGTTACGGTGGGGAATGGACATTGGAGCTGGAAGCGGAGATACGTAAGCGGGGTAAGCGCCAGGGAAGACGACGATCGGCACCGAAGCGTTGAGATCGCCCGAATTCAGCGGGTGTCGATCACCCGGAACGACTCGGCGAAGTGGCCGGATGGCAGGCCGGCGGCCTCGGCCGTGGTGGCGGTCCAGCCTCGGATGAGGCCGTCGAGGTCGGATACCGGCCCCATCTGGCTGGCGTGGCAGCGCAGGGCCGCCACCTTGGCTTCCAGCATTCGGGTGATGTCCACGGTCATGACGCCGTCCGGCGGGCCGGAGCCAGCCCCGCCCATCAGCCACACCTCGGCCACGCTGTGGGGGGCGAGGCCCTCGGCAGCCAGCTTGGGGTGTGCAAAAGGGTTGCGGGCGTCGGGGTACACCGCGCACAACGCAGCCTCTCCGGTCGCCAGGTGGTCGGGGTGGCTGACGTAGATGCGCTCGAAATTGCGCTCCGGTGACTGGGTGAGCACCCGGTCGGGGCGCAGCTGGCGGATTACCCTGGATATATCCCTGCGCAGGTCCAGGCTGGGCACGACCCGCCCATCCGGGTAGCCCAGGAACACAAGGGTTTCCACGCCGAGCACCTTTGCGGCCTCGGTCTGCTCGGCCCGCCGGATGCCGACCATGTCCGAGCGCGCCACGGCGAGGTCCGACCCCCCGGCGTCGCCATCTGTCACCAGGCAGTAGCTCACGTCGATGCCCTCGTCGACCCACGTTGCCACTGTCCCGGCCGCGCCGAAGTCCACGTCGTCGGGATGCGCCACCACCACCAGGGCGCGAGCGGTAGATCCCTCAGGCAGCGACGGTCCCCGGCTTCCACTTTGCCAGGGCGCCGAGGCGAGGGTCGTTGGAGAACACCTCGACTATCGGGGCCACCAGGCCCAGCCGGCGTTGGATCTTCTCCACGTCGGCCCGTTGGTCCCAGAGCACGAGGGTGGCCACCACGCCGGACTCGCCCGCTCGGGCCGTGCGCCCGGAGCGATGAAGGTAGCTCTTGTGGTCCACGGGCGGGTCGTAGTGGACCACGACGTCCACGGCGTCGATGTCCAGGCCACGGGCAGCCACGTCGGTAGCCACGAGGACCGGCAGCCGGCCACTCCCGAAGTCGGCGAGCGCACGCTCGCGCGCCGACTGGCGCAGGTCGCCGTGGAGGGCGGCAGCCCTGACTCCCTCCCTGGTCAGCTGGAGGGCCAGGCGGTCGGCCCCCCGCTTGGTCCTCACGAACACCAGGGTCTTGAAGCTGCCCCGGGCGATCGAAGCGGCCACCTTGACCTTGTCTGCCTGGTGGACCGCCAGCCAGCGGTGCTCCATCTCGTCCACGGTGGGGGTGCGAGACTCGACCTCGTGGCTCACTGGGTCCACCAGGTAGTTCTTGACCAGGTACTTCACATCTCCGTCCAGGGTGGCAGAGAAGAGCAGGGTCTGGTGGGCCTTCGGCACCCGCCGGAGCACCCACTCAACCTGGGGCATGAAGCCCATGTCGGCCATCCGGTCGGCCTCGTCGATGACCAGCATCCCCACCCTGGAGACCGACAGGTCCCCGCGGTCGCCCAGGTCGATGAGGCGCCCGGGGGTTGCTACCACCACGTCCACGCCCCGGCGCAGGGCCTTGACCTGGCGGTCCATCGGCACGCCGCCGTAGACGGTCGCCACCCGTCGTCCGAGCACCTCGGCGAGCGGGGCCAGCACCGTCCCCACCTGGGTGGCCAGCTCACGGGTGGGCACCAGGACGAGTGCCAGCGGGTGGCGGGGCTGAGCACGCTCGCCAGACGCCTCCAGGCGCTGGAGGACGGGCAGCCCGAACGCGAGGGTCTTGCCGGATCCGGTCTTGGCCTTCCCGCACAGGTCTCGCCCGGCAAGGGCGTCGGCGACCGTCAGCGCCTGTATGGGGAACGGCTCGGTGATGCCCTTGGCAGCAAGGGCGCTGACCAGCTCTGGCAAAAGGCCGAGCTGGTCGAAGGTGTTGATCATCAGGTGGTGTTGCTCGCTTTCACGTCTTGTCGGATATGTGGGCCCCGCGACGAGAGGTGAAGAAGCCGAGCCCGACGACCCCGGCAGCAGTGCCTGGATCTGGTCGTCGCGACCCATATTAGCAGGAATCTTGCTCTGTTCGGCCAGCCCTGGTTGCCCACTCACGTCCCCCCGCCCCTAACCTGGCTACGTGTGGGCATGATCGAGACTTCGGACCAGACCCCTTCGCCGTCACCCACCCCTGGGCGGCGACCGGTCGACCGGCGAAGCGTCGTCCGGCTCCAGGTCAGCATGGCCTTGTTCCTGGTCATCGTGTTGGTTGCCTGCTACGAGCTGTTCGAGCACCGGACCAGCCGGCACATCGGCGCCAGCCCCGCCGTCGTGGTGACTGGTCTCTCGGAGAGCCGGCCGTTGCCCGACGTAACCCTCACCAACGAAGCTGGCAGGCCCACCTCGCTGGCCGCTCTACGGGGCAAGGTGGTGGTGCTCGCACCCTTTGCCACGTTGTGTGGCCTCAGCTGCGCGGCTACGACGTCGGCGTTCAGCGCAATCGAGACCGAGCTGCATTCGACTGGCGTGTCCGACAAGGTGGCCCTGGTCGAGCTCAGCGTCGATCCTGGGCACGACAGCCCGGCACGCCTGGCTTCGTTTGCCCGCCAGGCGGGGCCCGGTGTCGAGCTGCTCACCGGCACTCCGGCCCAGGTGGGTGCGCTGTGGCACGCCCTCGGCCAGTACTACCAGTCAGGCCCGCCCTCCGCGGCGCTCCCACGGGACTGGCTGACCAACACGGCCGCCAGTTACGGGGTGAGCTACGCCAACGCTGTCTACTTCATCGGCCCAGACGGCAAGCTGCGAATATCGGACTTCGCTCCAGCAACGGCCTCGTTGGACACGGCCATGCGCCAGCTGCTCTCCATGGAGGGCGCCTCCCAGACGGTCCCCCCCAGCCGGGGTTGGACCGTGAGCCAGGCCATCGGCAACATCGAAGTGGTGCTCAACCGCCGGATCCCGCTCCCCAAGTGAGGCTCATCTGGGCTGCGAGGAAATGAACTCCAAACGTCGCGACATCGACGCCGACAATCGAGAGCCCTTGTCACGCAATTTGCCCAGCCTAGCCTTGGCTGGCCCATCGCAGGCAGCCAAGCGCTCAATGTCCTCCTGCAGGCTTTCACCGCCATCGGAGTTGCGTACCTGGTCCTGAAGTGGCGCGGCCTGCCCTTGAGCCAGCTCGGGGTGGCCCCCCCAATGGGCCCGACGGCGCCCGACAAGGAGACGGGTCGCGGCGCTGGTAGGCCTGGCCGGGTTCGCGGCGCTGTTTGGTGGAGGTGCGGCTGACGGTGCGCTTACGGGCCGGACCTTCCCGTTCCTCAGGCCGTCTGGGTCAGACCTGCTGAACGGCCTGGTGAGTGCCCTCAACGCTAGGATCGTAGAGGAGACGGTGGCACTGGGACTCGTCGTGGTGTTCCTGCGCCAGACGAGAGCGAGCAAGGTCGAGATTGTCCTCGTGGCGATGGTATTGCGATGCTCGTACCACCTCTACTACGGCCCTGGTGTCGCTGGCGTAGCGCTATGGGCGGCGGTGTTCGCGGCCTTGTTCCTGGCCTTTGGTCGCCTGACCCCGCTGATCGTCATTCACTGGCTTTGGGACAGCATCGGGAACCTGGCACAAAGCCACGAGGGCCTCGCGGTCGGGTTGGTGCTGATAGCGGCCCTGTTGGTATTCGTCGTGATGCTCGTCTGGAGGCCTCGTGATCAAGCCAGCGGCCTTGCGTCGCTCGACACCTGAGCCCAGAGGTCACGCAGCGGGGGCTCGTAGGCCTCGCTGAAGGTGGGGAAGGGGTGGACCATGTCGGCGAGGACCGCGACGCTGATCTCGGCGCGGATTGCCAGCACGGCCTCTCCGATCCACTCGTCCGCGTGGGGGCCGATTGCGGACGCCCCCACGAGGACTCCTGCATCCCGGTCGGCGACCAGGATCAGCAGGCCTCCGGGCGTGGCGTCGCTGGAGGCCCGGGCCGTCTGGCCGATTTCCCTGGTCGCCTCCGCCACCTCGATGCCCGACGCCTTGGCGCGCTCGACCGTGAGGCCGACCCCAGCCACCGCCGGGTCGGTGTAGACACAGTGGGGGACGGCCCGGTAGTCGGCTCGGGCGTTGCCGCCCGAAAGGTTGGCGATGCTGACTCGGGCCTGGTAGTTGGCGGTGTGGGTGAATGGAGCGACTCCGGTCACGTCGCCCGCGGCCCAGACGTGGTCCTGGCCGCGGACCCGGCAGCGCTCGTCGGTTGCCAGTGCGCTGCCATCGACCTCGACTCCCAACAGCTCGAGTCCCAGGTCAGCCACAACCGGCCGGCGCCCGGTCGCCACGATCACCTGTTCCACCAGGAGGGTGTCACCCCGTGCCGCTCCGCTATCGGCAGCTCCACAGCCTCGGAGTCGCGAACTGGGGTAGTTGAACCGCGTTATACGCGGTTCAAC
>JBOGGU010000089.1:0-15151 GCA_050744085.1 Acidimicrobiales bacterium | reverse complement strand
GCCTGCATGGCCTCGCCGCGCTCGACGACTAGGCGTACGCCGTCCTCGAAGCCGATGGCGCCGCTGGCCACCAGGGCGCTGTACTCGCCCAGGCTGTGCCCTGCACACTCCGAAGGTGCGATCCCGAGCCTCTCGATGGCATCCAGGACCAGCAGGCTGAGGGTGAACGTGGCGAGCTGGGAGTTGCGGGTGGCCCGCAGCTCCTCCTCGTCGGCATCGAGGAGGAGTGACTCGACGTCGCGGCCCGCGGCCTGCGAGACATCGTGGACCAGCTCCCATGACGGGTGGTCCAGCCAGGGACGGCCGGCGCCTGGCCTTTGTGATCCCTGCCCTGGAAACGTGAATGCCAGCACCGCCGCTCCTCCCGTCTCCGTTCCCCATCTGCCGTGGTCGACCCCGGCACCTCCGGCTGACCCGGCTCCCAGCTATGACCTGCGAGGGCCCTGGAGGGTTACCAAACCTCCGGGCCCTCGGGGGGCTCAACCGCGGCGGCTCTGGACCAGGTGGTACAAGATGAGCAGCTGGGTCAGCGCCAAGGGCTCGCTGCGCAAGCCTGGCTCTATCTCGCCCAGCTTGGTGGGGAACGGCTCGATGCCGTCGAGGTCCGACCAGATTGCCTCCTCGATGGTGCGAGTGGCCTTCCGGGGCGCGTAGCCGTGGATGTGAAGCTCGTCGACGGGCTTGCCGTCCTCGTCCCTGCCGAGCTTCAGGTGAACTGCGTTCTGGACGTCCGGGGCGCTCAGCACCTCGGTCAGGTTCGGGTGCGGGATGGTGGGACGCAGGAGCAAGGTGGCGCTGAGAGGCTCGTCGGGGTGCTCGGCAACGCGCTCGGGAATCGGCGCGAACCGCAGCACGATGTCGGCGTGCTTGCGCTGGGGCCGGATGTGCTCCTCGGACTCCGGCTCGCGCTTGTCCAGGTCCTCCAGCACAGCTGCCTCGGTGTAGCCGCGGTGCTTGGTGTCGCGGTGGACCTTCCACTTGCGGCGGATCTCCTCTGGGGGATCCAGGTAGACGGTCACGTCAAAGCAGGCCCTCGACAGCTTGGAGTGCAGGGGGAGCAGGCCTTCCACGATCACCAGCTCCGAAGGGTTGAGCAGCACCGGTCGCCCGAGGTTGCCGGTGTCGTGCTCGTAGACCGGCTTGAGGATCGGCTGGCCGAGGGCGAGGAGCTGGAGGTGCTGCTCCATTATCTCCACGTAGTTGCAATCCGGGTGAAGGGGGGTGAACGGCAGGCCCTTGCGTTCGATCCGATCGTAGCGGTGGTAGTCGTCAACGCACATCGACGAGATCCGATGGGGCCCCATGGCGTCCACGATGCCCCTGGTTATCGTGGTCTTGCCTGCGGCGCTGTCTCCGGCGATGGCCAGCATGGTCACGTGCTGCGGCCCGGTCGGCCCCGAGCTGTTGTTGAGCGCACGCTGGGCACGTTGCATGGCCAGTCCGTGGGGCATGATTGCCCACGCTACGACACCGGAGGCCCAGGCGCCTCCCCCCCTATGGTGATAGCTGGTGGGAGCAACTGCTCCTCTTGGTGTTTGTACACGTATAACGTGTACAAACACCATCGGCGGCCATGTCTGGACGTTGCACAGGGAGTTCGAGCGCTACGGTTGGGCCAATGGGGGGAGAGGCAGAGGCCGTGGCGCCGGTGGATGCGCCGATCCGGGTGCTTGTCGTGGACGACCACGAGGTCATCCTCGACGGGCTGGAGTCGATGCTAAGGCCCTACGCTGCTCGGGCGGTGATCGCGGGCAAGGCCACTGACGGAGCGACAGCTCTTGCTGCGCTGGGCGCGACCAGGCCAGATGTGGTATTGCTTGATGTACGGGTACGGGGGGAGAGTGGCTTGGACATCTGCAAGGAGATGCTGCACCGCGACGCGGGCTGCCGGGTGGTGTTCTTCACCGTCTACGACGACGAGCAGTACCTGTTCCAGGCGCTGCGGGTGGGGGCGGTGGGGTTCCTGCTCAAGCAGGCAACCGGTGCCGAGCTGGTCAGCCACCTCGAGCGGGCCATGCAGGGCGAGACCGTCGTGGATCCCTCCTTGGCGGGGAGGGTTGCTCTGACTGCCGCCCGCCTCCATGCCGGGGAGTTCTGGCCCGGTGCGCACCTGGGCCTCACCCAGCGCGAGAGCGATGTCCTGGAGCTGGTGGTGAGGGGCTTGTCCAACAGGGCCATAGCCGCTCGGCTGGTGGTGGGTGAGGAGACGGTCAAGAGCCATGTAAGCGCCCTGTACCGCAAGCTCGGGGCGAAGGACCGGGCTCAGGCCGTGGCGACCGCGTTGCGGGAGGGGCTGTGCCGTTGAGCGAGGGGTCGTTGAGCGAGGGGTCGTTGAACGAGGGGCCGTTGAACGAGGGGTCGTTGAACGAGGGGTCGTTGAACGAGGGGCCGTTGAGCGAGGGGCTCGATGACGCGGGCCGGGCCCGAGCCCTTCAGCGGGTCGCCGAGGCGATGGCCGCCGACTTGGACCTGCGCGGCGTGGTCCAGCGGGTGGCAAAGGTGGTGACCGAGGTATCCGGGGCCGACGTGTGCTTTGTCCACCTGGTCGACGAGGAGCATAAGCGCATAGTGCTCACCGGTGGCACACCCCCGTTCGACGAGCTGGCGGGCACCATCGAGCTCTCGGTCGGCGATGGCGTGTCCGGATGGGTCGCCCGCCACGGCACACCGGCGGTGGTGCCTGACAAGTGGGCCGATGCGCGCTACCGCTACATCCCTGCGCTGAAGGGCGAGGACTTTGCGTCCCTGGTCTCGCTCCCGATGATCCGCGGCGGGGGTCGGGTTGTCGGCGTATTGAACGTCCACTCCCGAACGCACCGTGACTGGTCGGGAGTCGACGTCGCGCTGCTCACCGACGTTGCAAGGCTGCTGGCCGGCACCGTCGAGAACGCCTTGCTTCACCGGCGCCTAGCCGAGCGCGAGGAGGCGCTCGAGGGGTTCGCAGCCCGAACCGTCGAGGCCCAGGAGGCCGAGCGGCACCGGCTGGCGGGGGCCATCCACGATGGCATCAGCCAGCGCCTCGTAAGCCTTTCGTACCATCTGGACGCAGCTGCCTCGGCCAACCCGGACGAGCCCGATATGGTTGGCTCCGAGCTGCGCACGGCTCGCGAGCTGGTGGACTCGGCCCTGCAGGAGGCCCGGGAGGCCATCGCCGGGCTGCGGCCCAGCTTGCTCGATGACCTCGGACTCGGAGCGAGCCTCGAAAGCCTTGTCCGCACGCTGGCTGTTGCCGATGCTGACGTGAGCCTGCCAACATCAGTCGACCTCGCGCCGCACGTGGCCACCACCTTGTACCGCATAGCCCAGGAGGCACTGCAGAACGTGTCCAAGCACGCAGGAGCGAGCCGTGTCCGTGTCGACCTATACCAGCGCGGCCCGGAGGCCGTGCTGGAGGTGTCGGACGACGGCATAGGATTCGAGCCCAAGCTCACCCCGGCGACACTCGCCTCGCCAGCGACCACCTACGGGCTCGCCGGGATGAGAGAGCGCGCCGAGCTGATCGGCGGCCGCCTGGAGGTGTTCTCGCGCCCTGGCGGAGAGGGCACCAGGGTCAAAGTGGTCGTCCCTGCCCTCGCCGACCCTGCCCTCGCCGAACCTGCCCTCGCCGACCCTGCCCTCGCCGACCCTGCCCTCGCCGACCCCGCCCTCGCCGACCCCGCCCTCGCCGACCCTGCCCTCGCCGACCCCGCCCGGCGAGAGCCGGAGCTGCCCAAGACCGGGACGGCGCCGTGAGCAGGATCGTGAAGTTCATCGCCCCCAACCGGGCTGTCCTGATCGCTCATATCGTCGCCACCCTGGCCCTGGTTGTGGCTGCCGTCGCAGTGCTGAGCGTGCTGTTGCCGTTCAACCTTCTCGGCTTCAGGTGTGGGGCGCCGCTGCTGGGTGCCAAGGTGCTCCACCAGGTGCCGATCACCAGCAACCTCTTTGGCCAGGGGGCGACCATCTGCAAGAACAGCGCCAACCATCGTCTGGTCACTGCGATCATCGTCTTCGTGCTGGCGCTCGCCGCCGGCGTCGGGGGATGGGTCCTGCCGTTGGGCCTCCCGTGGTGGCTCGGTGGAGAAGGAGGCCCCCGCCCGCGCCAAAAGAGCTAGCGGAAGCTTGAACTTGCACGCGGGGGACGAGGTGCCTATAATGGGACAATCAGGGCTGTAACGGCAGAGGGGAGTCGAGCGTGATCGGTTGGTACATAGGGGAGTTCATCTTCTTCGTGGTCACGGTGGCCGTGGTGGTGCCGTTGCTCCAGAGGTTCCTCAACCCAGTCCTGGCGATCAAGGCCACGGCTGACGACATCCTCGAGCACGCGCTCGAAGTCAACCGCCAGCTCGAGGCAGTCCCCAAGCTCGTGCAGACGAGGGAGCTGACAGGAGCGGCGTACCAGTTGGTGGGCCGCTACGGGGCGGCCATCGTAGCGATCCTGGCCGGCTAGCAGACGGGAGCATGTGAACATGTTGGCTTCGTTGAACATAGGGGGGGGGACCATCGGGGCGTTCATCGTGATCGCCATCGTGGTGCTGGCCCTGGCTGGGTACCTGATCACCGTCGCGTTCGTGCTCAAGAGGGTGAGCGTCACCCTTGGCTCGGTCATCACCGGGGTTCGGGCCATCGCCAACCAGACCGCTCCGGTCGGGGAGGTGGTGGGAGACATCGCAGCCAACGTCCTGGCCACCCAGAACGCCCTGCGGGGAGTCCTGGGGATGCCCTCGGTCGGACGGAGGACCAGGCAGATGGCAGCCGCCAGCGGAATGGCCAGCGGAGGTGCGGGGCCGGTTTCCCTGCCGCCGGGCCGCAACCCGCTGAGGGCACCCGGTTCCCGCAGGTCTGGGGGCCGGCGCGGCTCGGGAGGTGGCCCGGCGCCGACACCCAGTGGGGGCGTCGGTGCGGTGTCCATGCGAGACAGGTAGTCCACACCAGTTCAGGCCTGGAACTTGGGGGGCCTTCACCGAAGTGAGTTGGCCGGGTATGTCCGGCTTTGGTATGATATGGTCCAGTTCTGTAGGCCGTCGCCAGGTCGGCCTCTTGGGGAGTGAAGGGGTGTCAATGGCGAAGCAGACCAAGGCGCAGCAGCAAAGGCGCCGCTACGACCAGGCAGGACAGGCGACGTACACGTTGCTGTTCGTGATCGTGATCATCATCGCGGCCCTGTACCTGTTGACCCGGACAGAGGCCCACGCACAGCACATCAACCACGAGGCCGCGATCATCGCCACCACGGGCCAGGGGATCAACCAAGCCACCGACTCGGTCATCTTGTTGAACCACACCGACCAGGTGGCGAGCCAGATCCAGGGCGAGGCCAACCCGGTGTATCCCGCCCTCGCCAAGATCGAGAGTCAAGCTACCGCGATCAACGGCACGGCCAGCACCATCCTCACCAGCGCCAAGTCGATCAACGGCAGCGCCACCTCGATCAACGGCAGCGCCACCTCGATCAACGGCTCGGCTAACTCGATCAACGGGACTGCCAAGAGCATCAACGCAACCGCCGGCCAGATCCTCCAGATCGCAGGCGTCATCAACAACGGCGTGCACATCATCAACGGCAACGCGGATGTCACCATCGGCCTTGCCCAAGCGATCCTCGGCAACGCCAACAACATCGTGGGCGAGGCCAACACCGCCAACGGCAACGCCGCCGCCATCGACCACGCTGTGAACCTCGGTTAGGAGACGATCGACATGGCAGTTAGCACACGTCCGGGTGACTTCTCCCCGCGGGCGGCTCGAACCGCCGACGCCACAGACCGCGCAGCCTTCTACGAACGATGGCTGCGGGTCTGGGTGGCCATCATCGCGATCGTCGTCGTCGTCGTCGTCGTCTTCCTGATCTTCATCAGCAACGCCCTCGCAGGCATCGACAACAACCTGGGGGTTACCACCAGTGAAGTCGTCAACGTCGGTGGCAACGCCAAGACCCTGCCGGCACAGATCAACAGCGTCAACAAGAGCCTCGACGCCATCTACCAGGACCTGGCGCCCGTCGACGGCGAGGCCATCACCATCATCTCCAACCTGGCCACCATCGAGAACAACCTGGCAGCCACCAGCAGCTCGCTGGTGAGCACGGCCGGGCTCCTCCACAGCACGGCCGGCACCCTGGTCACAGTCTCCGGATCGCTGAGCAACACCGAGGGGGTGCTGGTCGCGGTGAACGGTCTCGCAGGGAACATCAACACGAGCCTGGACAACACCCAGCAGGGCAACGCCAACTGCAACGTCCCGGTCATCGGCGGGGTCTACACGCCCCCAGCAGGTGCGACTAAGATAGGTGGGTACTCATGCGGCGGCTCGTCGCTCAACACCACGCCTCAGCGGTTGGAGGTCATCAACAACATCCTCAACGTGGTCCACACCAACCTGACCGACACATCCAACGGCTTGACCTCGGTTGACGGCCACCTGAGCAGCATCTGCAACGCCCTGGTCATCAACGTGCTGAAGATAGTGAGCGGTGGCACATGCCCGTAGCCGACGCCTTCAAGCGACAGCGGGGTGAGGACGGGATCGTCGCTCTCAACATCACCCTCTTCGTGGCTCTGGCCCTCGCGGCGGTGATCCTCCTCACTGCGACGACCGTGTCGGCCATCAGCATCAACAGGCACGTTAGGATCGCCATCCAGCCGCCGATCAGCCGGATCAACGCAGACCTTTCGCTGCTTCCGATCCTCAACAAGGTCGACGCCTCGGCCGCGCAGATCCAGGCCGACCTCAACCACGGCAACGGCCAGACCGTGAGCAAGATCCTCCAGGGGGTCATCACTGACACCAACCACGTCAACTCGAGCGTCAAGAGCATCCTCGCCAACGTCAACACGATCCACACCAGCGTGGTGGCGATCCACGGCAAGGTCGCCAACATCGGGTCCGACGTCAGCTCCATCGCCGGGAGCGTCGGCACGATCCACAACAGCTTCGTGGGGATCAACTCCGACGTCGGCAGCATCGCCAGCGGCGCCGTCACGATCAACAACAACGTGGATGCCATCATCAGCCCGGTCACGGCTATCCACGCGGACACGGGCGGCAAGATCCTCCCCCTTGTTGGAACGATCAACGCCTCGGCCAACGGCATCGACTGCGCGATCCTGATAATGGGCTCGGCTTGTGGTCATGGCGGGGTGCCCGGCACCTCCAACTCCGGAGGAGGGGGCTCGGGGGGCGGCGGCTTGGGCTTGGGTGGCCTGCTCAACGGGCTCGGCCTGTAGGTAGGCCCGCAGCCTCCCAACCAACTGAAGGAAGGTCCCCTTGCTGAGAGTGTGGCTCGGCAGGGGGACCTTTCCTTTCTGTCGTGGGTGAGCCCGTACATGCGCCCGTGCATGATAGGGTGCAGCTGTGTCTAAGACCATTCAGATTCGCGACATCGACGACGAGGTGTATGCCGCCCTGAAACGCCGTGCCGCGACCCGCCGTTTGAGCGTGCCCGAGCTGTTGCGCCATGAGGTTGAGCGCCTGGCCACGCAGCCCTCCTTGGACGAGTGGTTGGACCGGACACGGCGTAGGACCAGCTCGACCACCAACGCCGAGGTGATCGAAGCACTCGACGAAGCAAGGGGCCCCTGGCCGGGGGGCGCTGATGCAAGTAGCTGATGCAAGTAGTTGACGCTTCCTGCCTCTACCACGCGGTCACCGGAGGTGAGCGCGCCGAACGGGTGCGCCAGCTCATGGCGCCAGATGGAGAGTTGGCCTCTCCGCACGTGATCGACGTCGAGGTCTTTGGCGTCATCAGGCGCAATCTGCTTGCCGGCCAGCTCGATCTCACGGCGGCCAGCCAGGCGATGGAGGACCTGCGGGACTGGCCTGGGAAGCGATTCGGGCACCGCTTGCTGCTGGAACGCGCCTTCCAGCTGCGCCAAGACGTGCGCGGGTGGGATGCGATGTACGTGGCGCTCGCCGAAGCGCTCGACGCCAGCCTGCTCACCACTGACGCCCGTCTCAGCCGGGCGCCAGGCCCGCGATGCCCAGTCGAGCTCGTCGACTGACTTGCTGAGCGCTGCGGCGACGATCGTGGGACACGCCCCGTGATCGAGAACCCAGGAGGCGCGAGCCGGTTACCTCGGGACCTGTCAGGTCGAGACCTGTAGCTCAGCCCCTTCTTGGGCTTCGCCGCTCAGCCCTTCTTGGGCTTCGCCGTGGTTGCCGTGGTCTTGGCAGTAGTCTTGGAAGTGGCCTTGGAGGTGGCCTTGGTCTTGCCCTTGCCGGTGGCCGTCGTGGGAGGTGCCGCGCTGATCGCGGGGGGTGGCGGACCGAGGACGTTGGGGTTGCTCGTGTAGCTGTTGGCGATCGTGTCGAAGACCGTGCCCAGCGCCTTGGTGAAGTCAGTCTGGGGAAGCGCCTGGAAGGTGAGGATGCTCATCTTGCGGCCCTGGAACAAGAACTCCAGGGAGTTTGCCCCTGTCTGGCTGCCAGACTTGTAGCGGAGGAGGTAGTAGTAGCCTTTGAGCCCGTTGAGCACGATGGCCCTTTGCTGTACGACCTCGATGTTCGCGCTCTGGAGGAAGGTGTCGGTGAGCGCCTTGACGTCCTTGACGTTCGACGTGTCCACGGCCTTTGTCAGCTGGTAGACCTGCACTTTGAAGGCGTCTGTCGTGTTGTCCTTCTGCGCAAGGAGCGGGACGCTGGTCGTGGCCACCTGGTGCCAGCCGGCGGGGACGGTGATGCTGAAGCCGTCGGCAGCGTTGCTGACAGTCTTGCCCGGAGGGGCGGCGGTAGTCGGCGTGGTTGTCGTGGTCGTCGTCTTGGCCGGGTTGGCCTTGCTCGGGCTCGACGTAATGACGAAGCCAGCCACGATGAGGCCGATCACGATTATGCCCCCGAGCGGCAGCAGAGGCCCACCGGGGAGCCGCAACCTGTCGCTGAAGCGCTTGGTGGGGACGTCGCCGAGAGGCCCGTCGCCCGCCGGCTCGCCGCCCGGCGGAGGCTCGCCCCCCGCCGCGGGAGGAGTCGTGGCCGCAGGGGTTGGCGCCTCCACGGTGGGGGGAGCCGCAGGCGCAGGAGGAGCGGGAGCCGCCGGTGGTGTCGGGGGGTCGCCAGCCACGGCCTCCGCAGGTGTGGGAGCCTGCCGGGCAGGGGGGCTGGTCGTGCTCTCGTCGCCGGGCTCCGGAGCTCCTGGGCCGCCACCGATCAAGACCATGCCGAGATCCTCATGCCCGATTTGCCCCCCGGAGTCTGTTTTAGGCTATGATGCAAGGGCACTACTCTAGCCCTAGGTAGACACGACAGGGGGTCATGCATGCCCATACCCGTAGGGGAGCCGCTCACCGGCTGGTTCGTCGGACTAATCATCGCAGCCGTATTGATCGTCGTGGTAGTGGCGATAGTTGGGACGATCCTGAGCGCCGCCCGCACCGTCGGGGAACAGGCCCGCTCGGTCACCCTTGCCCTGGACGAGATCCGGCGCAACACCGTGGCGCTGGCCGACGTCCCCGTCATCAACGCTGCAATCGCGGACATCAACAACAGCGCAGTCACAGCCCGAGGGGTACTGGAGGGATTGGGATGATGCCGACACTCATAGCAGCAGTTGCATCGGCAGGTAATGCAGGTGACAACATTGCCTGGTGGATCGCCATCGGGGTGGGCGCCGCGGTGGTGCTGGTGGTGATCGTTCTCCTGTCGCTGCTGACCGCCTTCGTCAAGGATGTCGACGAGCGGGTGGAGGACGCCCTCGACACGGCAGGGCGCGTTGCCGTCAACACTTCCGGAACCTCTGAGCTGGTCGAGACGCTCAACCTGACCAACGACCTCAAGGTCGAGACACAAAAGCACGCGGACCTGCTGACCCGATGAGCGCCAACGAGATCGTCCAGATCATCCTGACCTGTGCCGACGTCCTGTTCTTGGTGGCGGTGCTGGCCTACTTCCTCGTCACGCTGGCAGCGATGCTGACCCACGTGCAGGGGAACCTGGCCAAGATCGCTGGCGGCGTCCGCGCCATCGAGGATCACTGCAAGATCATCGGCTCCGGAGCCGATGCTATCAACGCCAACCTGAAGGCCACAGCCGGCAGCCTCACCACCGCGGCCGTGGCGGCCGAGGCGATGGCCCCCGTCAAGAGCAGCTAACCAGCTTGGCGAGGGGCTCCTCGCCAAGCCAACAAGCGAGAGCCCCTGTCCGAGCTATTGCCTGGTCAGGGGCTCGTTCGCGTCGGGGCTCGTCAGGTGACGGGCTCTGGATTGTCGGTGACGGGCTCTGGATCGTCGGCAACGAACTCGGTTGGGTCGTCATCGGTGAACACCCGGCTGCGCAGTATGTCGTCCGCCTCGATCCTCATAAGGTCTTCCCGGCTCAGCTGCTGTGAGCCCGAGGCGACCAGGCGGTCGGCGTGTCGCAGCCTCGCACGCTCGAGGGCGTTGCGGACGCTGCGGGCGTTGGAGAAACGGGGCTGGACCATGCGCCGGCGCAGGTAGTCGGCGAGCGCCACCTCCGCCTCCGGCGCCAGGTAGTAGCCCTGCTGGTCCAGCATGAGCTTCCCGATCGCCAGCAGCTCCTCGGCGCTGTAGTTTGGGAAGTCCATGTGGTGGGCGATCCGGCTGCTCATCCCCGGGTTGGACTGGAAGAACGTGTCCATCCGGTCCTTGTACCCTGCCAGGATCACCACGAGGTCGTCGCGTGAGTTCTCCATGACCTGCAGCAGGATCTCGATGGTCTCCTGGCCGTAGTCCCTCTCGTTCTCCTGGCGGTACAAGTAATAGGCCTCGTCGATGAACAGGACCCCGCCCATCGCACGCTTGAGCACCTCGCGGGTCTTGGGAGCGGTGTGGCCGATGTACTGGCCGACCAGGTCGTCCCTTGTCACCGCGACCAGGGTGGGCCTGCGCAGGTAACCGAGCTTGTGCAACAGCTCGGCCATGCGCAGTGCCACGGTGGTCTTGCCAGTGCCGGGGGCGCCGGTGAAGCACATGTGGAGCGAGGGACGTGTCGAGCTCAGGTCGTAGCGGCTCCGCAGCCTGTCGATCAGCAGCAACGAGGAGATCTCTCGCACCCGCGTCTTGATCGGGACCAGGCCAACCAGCTCGGTCTCCAGGCGGCCGAGGACCTCGTCCACGTCGGAGGCCGCCCGTTCGGCCCAAAGGTCGACCAGCTCGTCGTCGCCCAACAGGCGTTCGAAGTCCTGGTCCTCGGTGTCAGCGCCAGCCCCCCCTGCCCCGTTGCTGGTCGAGGACCCGGCCCGGCCCGGGGCGGCATCTTTGCCTCCCCGGGCCGGGCCGCTCTTGGCCGCTCGAGTGCCAGGAGGCGCCATGTCGAAACCAGCCATCACCTAGTTCCTGGCGTAGCGCTCGCCGTGGGGCTGCTCCGACGAGTAGGCGAACAGGGTGTAGCGGATCTGGCGGTCGTGGGTCTCCTGGCGCTCCACCCTGAAGCCTGGCTCGACCTTGGGGCGGTTGACGATGAAGCTCAGCGCGGTGGTCTGGCGCTCGAGCGTGGCATCGTAGGCGCTGACCTTCACGTAGTGGTTGGGAAAGGCCTCCCTGCAGCGGTTGACCTCGTGCAGGCCGGCGGCGGCGTCGGTGATCTCGAACATCGGCAGGCCCCACATCTCCCAGTAGCTGTTGCGGGGGTGCGGGTCATCGGTCAGCTCGATGGCGACGGCCCAGCCGTTATCGATGGCGTACTGGATCTGGGCCTTGATCTCCTCGTCGGTGAAGTCCGGCAGGTAGGAGAAAGTACCCTGTGTGATTCTCATGTCTTGGTGGTCCCTTTCTGGAAGATGAGCTGGTCTAGGCGATCGTCGGCGTGGGCAGGACGTCGGGCGTGTCGGTGGACTCGTAGTTGAAGGTGATGTCGCCCCAGGTATCCAGGGCCACCTGCAGCTCGGCGCAGTGCTTGGCGGCGTTCTTGAGGATCTGGTCGCCCTCCTTGAGGAAGTCCTTGCCCTCGTTGCGGGCCTTGACCATGGCCTCGGTGGCCACCCGGTTGGCGGTGGCTCCAGCGGCTATGCCGGAGGGGTGCCCGATGGTTCCCCCACCGAACTGCAGGACCACATCCTCGCCCAGGAAGTGCAGCAACTGGTGCATCTGGCCGGCGTGGATGCCTCCTGAGGCCACCGGCATGACGCCCGGCATCGAGGCCCAGTCTTGGTCGAAGTAGAGGCCCTGCACCGGGTTGGCCTTCACGTTGCCCCCGCGCAGGGTCTCGTAGTAGCCCTGGATGATGTTGGGGTCGCCCTCCAGCTTGCCCACCACCGTGCCGGAGTGGATGTGGTCCACGCCGAGCAGGCGGCACCACTTGGCAACCACCCGGAAGTTCACCCCGTGGTTCTTCTGGCGGGCGTAGGTGGCGTAGCCTGCGCGGTGCAGGTGCAGGATGCAGCCGTTGGCCCGGGCCCAGTTGGACATCGAGCTCATGGCGGTGAAGCCCACGGTGAGGTCCATCATGATGATGACTGAGCCGATCTCCTTGGCGAACTCGGCCCGCTCGTACATGTCCTCCATGGTGGCGGCGGTCACGTTGAGGTAGTGGCCCTTGACCTCGCCGGTGGCCGCCTGGGCGCGCTGGACAGCCTCCATGCAGTGAAGGTAGCGGTCCCGCCAGCGCATGAAGGGCTGGCTGTTGATGTTCTCGTCGTCCTTCAGGAAGTCCAACCCGCCGCGCAGTCCCTCGTAGACCACCCGCCCGTAGTTGCGGGCCGAAAGGCCCAGCTTGGGCTTGGTGGTGGCACCCAACAGCGGGCGGCCGTACTTGTTGAGGTATTCGCGCTCCATCGTGATGCCGTGAGGAGGCCCGGGGAACGTCTTCACGTAGTGGGTGGGGATGCGCATGTCTTCGAGGCGCAGGGCCTTGAGGGCCTTGAACCCGAAGACGTTGCCGATGATCGAGCTGGTCAGGTTGGCGATCGAGCCCTCCTCGAACAGGTCCATGTCGTAGGCGATCAGCGCCAGGTGCTGGTTGTCGGTGCCCGGGATCGGGGTGCACGAGTAGCACTTGGCTTGGTAGTGCTTGTAGGTGGTCAACCTGTCTGTCCACACCACGGTCCACGTGGCGGTGGAGGACTCACCGGCCACCGCCGCAGAGGCCTCGATCGGGTCCACCCCCGCCTGGGGAGTGACCCGGAAGGCGCACAGGATGTCGGTATCCTTTGGGATGTAGTCCGGCTCGTAGTATCCCATCTTGGCGTAGGGGATGACCCCGGCTGCCCATCTGTCGACCTTGCCCTCTTGCTTCGTGCCGTTCGCGTCAGCCATGACGGCTCCTCTCTTCTCGATGTCGGCTCTCTGTCCATGATATCGGCTTTTCATCAGATGTCTATTGAGAATTCGCTGAGTTCACATAAGCTATGATTGAGCTATGACCCCTCATCAGCTCCGGACGTTCGTGGCGCTGGCGGACGCCGGCTCGGTCCGCGAGGCCGCCGAGCGCCTGTATGTGAGCCAGCCGGCGGTGTCCTCGGTCCTGGCGGGCCTCCAAGGCGAGCTCGGAGTCCCCCTGGTGGAGCGCGACGGCAGGGGGCTGCGTCTCACTGCGGCAGGCCAGGTGCTCGCCGCCCACGGCCGCCGGCTCCTCGGGATGTGGGAGGCGGCGATAGCGGCGACGGTCGCCCAGTCGGACCCCGAACAGGGCAGCTTGCGCCTGGCGGCGGTAACGACCGCTGGGGAGCACCTCATCCCGGCGCTGCTCGCCATATTTCGCCAAAAGCACCCCAACGTCGAGGTGGTCTTAGAAGTCGGCAACCGGGCCCGGGTCTGGGACCTGTTGGATCGGGGCGTCGTCGACCTGGCGATCGGGGGGCGCCCGCCACCCGGAGGACGCCTGGTCAACCTGGCCGAGACCGACAACTACCTGGTGGTGGTCAGCGCTCCCGACCCGACGAGCCCGCCCCGTGGCCCTCGCCAGGTGAGCGTCGACGAGCTGGCACGCAGGACCTGGCTGGTGCGCGAGCGTGGCTCGGGCACGCGGGCAACGGCCGACGAGCTGCTCGAGGAGCTGGGCATCGCGCCAGCGCACCTCACCCTCGGCTCCAACGGGGCGCTGCGCGAGTCGGCCGCCCTGGGCCTGGGAATCGCCCTTGTCTCCCGAGCGGCGGTGTCGAGGGAGCTGGGCGACGGCACGCTGGAGGAGTGGAGGGCCGGGCCCCTGCCGCTGCGCCGGGGTTGGCACCTGGTGGCGCGGGCCGGAGGGGACCTGTCGGCCACCGCCGCACTGTTTCGCGACCACCTGCGCGGCGAGGAGTCGGGCTGGGCTCCTGGCGAATAGAGGAGGAATAGAGCTGGTCCCGCCGCGCACCCGTGTCCACCCACCCGCCCAGCGCCCGTCCGTTAGACGAGCGGCATTCAGAGCTCGAACAGCGTTGCCAGAACGTCTCGAAGCGTGTTCAGCACGGCGCGGTCGACGGACCCGAAGCGTCTCACCAGCCGCTCGGAAGCCACCGACTTGACGTCCTCGACCTTGGCGAACCAGAACTCTTCCAGGCCTGACTTGGCGGGGGGCACCAGGACATGGGACGGGAGCCCCGTCCTCCTGCGAGTGCAGGGGACCACGATGGCCAACCCGGCTGGCGAGTCGTTCAACCGGTTCGAGGACACGACCACCGCTGGGCGCTGGCGCTCGTGCTCGTGGCCCAAGGGGTCTCCGAAGTCGACGAGCCAGATGTCGCCACAGCGCACCGGCTCGGATGGGCTCAACCGTCGGATCCGTCGCGAAGCGCCTCGGTCTCTGTGTGGCGCTCTGCCGTCAGGCCCAGGCGGGAGCCCGGCTCAGCCATGAGGCGGGCGTAGCCTTTGTTGAACGCACCCCAGAAGCGCTCCCGCTCGTACGCCTCGACGGCCTCTGCCACCACGCGCTGGCGTGTCTTGCCCGTCTCGGTGGCGATCCTGTCGACTAGCGACTTGGTGGTGTCGTCCACGCGTAACAGGCTGCTCACACATCCAGTATACAACCCTGTCAACAGAAATTGTGTGTTGCAAGTGCGAGTGGGACCTGTTATGCTCTCATCCATCGCCCGCTCCGGCTCCGTAAGCTGGATGTGGGGAAGATGACAAGACCGTGAGTCATGGGGGAGGGTTTCCATCACATGATGTGTGTCTGTACTCTGGGTGCCCGGTCCTCCGTGGCGGCTGCCGCTGGCAGCGAGACCAACTGGAGGCTACCCGATGCGCATTGAGTCCGACGGGCACAGCAGGGGAAACCCCCGCCTGTTCGAGGTAATAGAGGGCGC
>JBOGGU010000088.1:0-9026 GCA_050744085.1 Acidimicrobiales bacterium | reverse complement strand
CGGCTCCTCGCTCGGCGGCGGAGGCGGGGGCGGCGGGCTCGGCGGCGGAGGCGGGGGTTGAGCCGTGGGCGAGCGCGGCGGGGGCAGGGGTTGAGCCGACTGTCCGAGCGGCGGTTGCCGGGCGCTGGCGGGGGGCGCTGTGGCTGAGCGAGCTCAAGCTGGTGTTCCGGCGGCGCCGGACCGTCGCCCTGCTCGTCCTGCTCGCCGCAATCCCGATCCTGGCCGCGGTGGCAATCAAGATCCTGGGGAGCGGCGGCGGAGGCGGCCCCGCGTTTGTCGGGGACATCACCCACAACGGCCTGTTCGTGGCGCTGGGGGGGCTGACGCTGGCGATCGGGTTCCCCCTTCCGCTGGCGATAGCGGTGGTGGCTGGCGACTCCATCGCCGGGGAGGCGGGCATGGGGACGCTGCGCTACCTCCTGGTCCGCCCGGCGGGACGCACCGCGCTGCTGGCTGCCAAGTTCGGCTCCATCGTCGCCTTCTGCGTGGTAGCGGCGCTGGTGGTGGCCTGCGCCGGGCTGGCCATGGGGGCAATCCTGTTCCCACTGGGGCCGCTGACGAGCCTGTCGGGATTCGGCATCTCCGTGGGCGTCGGGTTGGGGCGTGTCTTCGAGTCGGCAGGGATAGTCGGGGTGTCGATGATCGGGCTGGCGGCCATCGGCCTGTTCATCTCCACGCTCACCGAGGTCGGAGTGGGCGCCATGGCAGGGACGCTCGGGGCCTACATAGCGGTGGAGATCACCAACCTGGTCCCACAGGTGAGCGTGATCCATCCGGAGCTGTTCCTGCATCACTGGAGCTCATTCGGGGACCTGCTGCGGGTGCCGGCCAGCTACGGGGCCATCGAAGCCGACCTGCTCCTGCAGCTGTGCTGGGCGGCAGTCTTCCTGACCGCTGCGTGGGCGAGGTTCACCACGGCGGACATCCTGGCCTGACCAGGTCCTGGGCCTTTGCAACCCCTTGCGCAGGGGGCTTCGTCCCGGCTAGCATGGGTTCGATGCACAAGGTAGGGAGCGCGGGAAGGCCTCACTGGCGAAGCAAGGTTGGGAGCGCGGGAGCGTGCCTGGTCGCCGCTGGGGCACTGGCCGCCTGCGGGACCGCCAAGCCAGCCGGCCCGCCCAAGGCCCAGCTGCAATCGAGCGTGTCCTCCCTCGACTCCTCGCCCACGGTGAGCGTCGACCTGCACCTCGCTGCAACGGCCGCCCAGCTGCACGCTGTGGCGCCGACGATCCCCACGCCCTTCGACAGCCTCATCACGGGAGCATCCGTGGTGATACAGGAAACCACCACCAACGGCAAGCCCCTGGCCTCCGTGGCCAAGGCGGTCCAGGCCTCCGGGTCCCCGACGGCGGCCCTCGACTCCTTGCGCCAAGTCGACGAGGACTTGGCAGTGAACGGGGGCGGCTACAAGCTGTTGGAGATCCGTTTCGTCAAAGGCGTCGTGTACGCCCGAGCCGACGTCAAGGACTTCCTCGGCCTGTTCGGGATTAGCCCGACCTCGCTGGCGTCTGTGAAGAGCAAGATCCCGTCCGGGTCGCAGTACGACTTCGAGCGTGCCGCCCTGGCGGGCAAGTGGGTGTCCTTCGACGCCTTATCCGCGCTGCAGGGCTTCCTGTCCACCGCTCCGGTGGGGAGCCCTGCTCAAACCAAGGCCCTGCTGGCCAAGGTCTACGGCGCCATCAGCACGGTTTACACCAAGGACATCACGGTCGCCGCAGCTGGTTCGGGCCCCAAGGGCACGACCAAGCTGGCCGTCAGCGCAAACGAGCACAAGCTGGTTGCGGATGTTGTCGGCGCCTTCGCGCAGGTGTTCCCCTCGGGTGTTGCCGGCCTCCCAGCCCCCAACCTGTCCAAGGTCCCGAACCACACGATCACTGCCGATGCGCTGCTCAAGGGGACCGCGCTGAGCGGCTTCCAGCTCAACATCAGCCAGTTCCTCCATAGCGCGGCCGCGGCCAGCAACCCGCTGGTGGTTTCCGCCACGATCTCCCACCCGTCGGTGAGCATCTCGGCGCCCTCCGGCGCCACGTCAGCCAGCCTCCCGGCGCTCGCCAAGCTGTTCCAGGGCGCGTCGGCCTCCAAGGGCGCTCCCAAGGGCTCATCGCCGGCGACAGCCTGAGCGGCTCCGCTACGTGCGGGGCGGACCTCGGTGGTGAGGCGGACCTCGGTGGTGAGGCGGTCGCCGCTTGCGGCCGGGCCTCGGTGCTGGGGCGGGCGACGCTGGGGGCGGGGCGGTGAGTGGGGACGAGGGTGGCACCGTGGTGGCGGTCGACGTGGGCGGGACCCACATGCGAGCCGCCGTGGTCGACCCTTTGGGCAAGGTCCTGGACGCCAGGCGGACCCCCACTCCCCATGAAGATCCCCATCCGGATGCTCTCGTGGCCCTCATCCGCTCGGTGCTCGACCTGCCCGCGGGAGGTGATGTGTCCCAGGCGGTAGTCGGGCTGCCTGGCCAGGTCAACTACAGGACGGGCAGCCTGGAATGGGCGCCTCACATCCCGTCGAGCTGGGTGCAGGAGCTGACGGCCGTCGGGCTGTCTCTGGTGCTCGGCTCGGAGGTGCTCCTAGCCAACGACGCCGACCTTGCGGCGGTCGGCGAGGCGTACTTCGGGGCCGGGCGGGGGTACTCCGACGTGGCCTTCGTGACCATCTCCACCGGCTTGGGGGCCGGGGTGGTCCTGGGTGGGAAGGTGGTCCACGGCCTGCGCTCGCTCGCGGAGGTTGGCCACACGGTCATCGACCGCGCCGCTTTGGCTGCCGGGCGGCCCGCCACGCTGGAGGACCAGGCGTCGGGCACCGCTCTGGCCCGGATGGCCAGCGAGGCAGGCCTTAGCGCGGACGGGGCCGAGGTGGAGCGCCTGGCTGCTGGAGGCGACCCCCGAGCCGTGGAGGCGTGGAGGGTGATGATCGAAGGGGTGGGGATCGGCCTGGGGAACGTTGCGGAGGTCTTCAGTCCCGAGGTGATCGTGGTGGGCGGTGGGGTCGGGCTGTCCGAGGGCTTCCTGGAGCCGCTGCGTGCCTACCTGGCGCAACGTCGCCCGGCCCGGCTACGGGGAGACCTCGCAGTGGTAAGGGCAGCACTCGGCGACGATGCCGGCCTGGCCGGGGCGGCCGCCTGGCACCGGGCGTTCGTGGCGCCCACTGGCGTACCCGGATAGGCGACCTCAGCGGCCTCCCGGCACAGACTGGGGAAACTAATGGCGACACTGTCTACATTCGTTTCCCCAGTTTGTGCTGACACGGCCCCTCAGGGATCCGCGAGGTTGAGCGGCGGCAGTGACATCTCGTCGGGGTGCAGGACCCAGAATCGCAGCACCGCCGTCGCTGCGTCGTCGAGGGTTGCCGAGAGGGTGTATGCACCGTGACGGCCGACGCCGACGTTGAGCAGGGGCACGACGGCCGGGATGAGCATGCCCTCGCCCTCCTCCAGGCGCAATGGCCGCGGGCCCGGTTTGACGCCGAAACCACCGGACATGTCAGCCACGACCGCTTCGTCGGGGCCCACGATCTGCACCTTGAACTCATGGGGCATCTGAGCGCGCTCCGGGGCCACCTCCGCCAGCACCGCCAGCGTCAGCCCGAGCGGCGCGGGCATCCGGGGCCGCCAGATCCGGCTGACCCCGCCTCCAAGGACGTGTAACAGCCCTTCTCGCACGGTGGCGAAGTCGCACAGGATCGCCATCTGGATCCGGGGGTAGGGCTCAGGATCGGACATCGCTATCCCCCAAGGCCTCCTTGGTACGACGGGACAATGGTACGCACATGATCACCCCGTCCGAGAATATCGAAGTGCTGGTGGCCGTCGAGGTCGTGACGGCGATCTCATGCGGCTCGGAGGTCGGTGACCGTGAAATCGTTTCCGACGAAGAGCCCGTGGCGCTCGCCGAAGGGCACCTCGGCAATCTCGAACTCTTCCAACAAGCCGAGCAACAGTCCCTGGCAGTCGCTGCCCAGGCGGGATGGAGGTACTTGGGGCCACACCTCCTCCTCCAGGAAGTTCATCACACGCTCCATGTCCCCGCGGCCACCCAGGCGGTACCGGAGCCCCTGGTGGCGCTCGACCAGCGCGCGCGCCTTACGGCCTCGGTCTTGGTCTCTCCCGTCATGCGCGCCACCTCCTCGGCAAGCCTTTCGACCTCCGGGTTCTTCAGGTTCACCGCCACGGTTACGACATTACGACATATTTGGTCCTATGGTGCAACTTCCTATGGGCCGCTTGGCTCTGCGCAATCCCGCCCAGATGCCAAAGTCCATAGGTACACCCCGCTCACGAATCGAGGGGGCTGCCTCACGACTTGGCTCACCAACGAGACCACCGCAGCTTCGTGGGGCATCGGGCCGGCGGCAACCGAGGTGACACACGCCTTGCCCAGCCAACCCCGCAGGCCGGCGACTCCCGAGCCCGCGGGAAGCCCGCCGCTCCCCTGGGCCGCCAGCAACGCCACAGAGAGCGGCCCGAGCGGCGACGGCGGCCGGGGACCAGTCCCGAAGTGGTTCTCGGGCATCGAGAAACGCATTCCCGCTCGGGCCTGCCACAGGAGCGAGGCCGAGGTGTCAAGTGGCAACAATACTGCCACGCTGCCCGTCGGGATGGCCGCGGAGGATCGGGCCGAGGCGAAGAACGGGGGCACAGAAGGCCGGTAGGAAGGGAACGGGAGGGCGGGGAACAGGCTGGCAAGGATGAGCCCCACCCCGACGACGGGCCCCGCTATGCATCGCAGCGCGCCGAGGCACAGAGCCGTCACCGCGCGCCTCGGACCGACGCCGCCCGCAAGCACGGGACCGCTGCTGGCCGGGCGCCCAGATCCGCTGCCGACCGCGCGCCCCGGAGCGCTGCCGACCGCGAACGCCAGACCGCTGTCGACCCGACGGGCCCCGGCCTCCCCCACCCACACCGCCAGGATCAGCGCGGCAGCCAGGTCCACGTACACCGCCAGGCGCGACGGCAGCACGTCGCGCAGCACCGGAAGCCGGTCCAACAGTGCCCAGGGGAGCGGGGCTCCTGTCACGTGTCCCCCCACCACCAGCCGGGGCCCGAGGGACAGGACCAGCGCCACGAGGCCGACCAACCCCGCGACCGGCACGGCCGGGACCCGCCGGCAGCGCCAGAGCGCCCAGCCCACCACCAATATCAGCGGGATGCCCAGGTACCCGTTCGACTCGACCAACCCCCCAGGGAAGTGCTGGGCAACCCCGGCAGGGCCGATCGCCTGCACCGCGGTCGGTGCGATCAGGTTGGCGAGGTCGGTGACGTAAGTGTCAAGGCCGCGGATCGCACCACCCGTCGTGTGCCCCTTCCCCGCCAGCTCCACATACAGCGGCCAGCCACCAACCACGGCGAAGACCCCGAACGCTGTCGCGCCCACGGCTGCGGCCCGGCCGGCACAATCCCGGACCTGCCTCGGGTGAAGCACCCCCAGCACCACCAGCAGCACAAGCCCCATCATCACCTCGGTGGCCAGCACCTCGGCGGACAGCAGGAGCTGGGCCACCAAGAGCAGTCCGATCCCGGCGCCGACGACCGCCGAAGAACGCCACCAGCCACCCGAACGCCGCACCACCGCCTCGTCGATGAGGATCACCAGCAGGGGCACGATGAAGGCAACCGTGATCTGCACGTGGCCATACGACTGAGCCACCAGTGCAGGGGAGAAGCCGTATATCAGCCCCCCGATCAGCGGCCCGACCCGACCGCTGGCGTAGCGCCTGAGGCACAGGTACGCGCACCAGCCGGAGAGGGCGAGCGCCCCCGTGGCCAGGACGTTGTAGGCAACCACCGGACCGGCGAGCAGGGTCAGCGGGCTCAGCACCACCCCGGCCAGGGTGACGGCGGTGGTGCTGAGCAGGTTCACCCCACCTGGGTAGCCGACCGCGTAGGAGTAGAGCAGGCTGTGGCCACCAGCCAGGGCGTGCGCCACCCAGGCCAGGTTCCACACCGTGAGGACGTTGTCCGCCGGAACGCCAACGAGGACCGAGGAGGGATCGGACCAGGCCCCAGCAAAGAGCGCAACAGCCAGCACCACGTACAGCGCAAGCGACGCGATGTCTGCCAGCCCCCAAGCTATCCGTCGGGTGCGCAAGGGTGCAGCGTCCTACACCTGGCCCTCCCGGTCAAGGCGCGCACCGCCATAGCCTGACGCCGATGACCGACTGGTCCACCATCTCCTCTCTGGCAACGGCCGGGGGAACCCTGGTACTGGCTGTGGCAACGTTCTCGTCGGTCCGGTCAGCGAACCAGATGGCCCGGACTGCGGACCGGGCTCTCAACGTGGGCCTGCGTCCGGTCCTGTTCCCCTCGCGCGCCGAGGATCTGGCCCAGCAGGTCAGGTGGGGCGACAACCACTGGGCTGTGATCGAAGGTGGCAGTTCGGTCATCGAGGAGGTGGGCGATGCCATCTAACTGGCAATATCACTCCGCAACGTGGGCTCCGGGATCGCGGTGCTCCAGGGGTGGCGGACCCGGGCCAACGAGGGAATCCGTGCTCGCCGCCCGGACCCTGACGAGTTCCGAGCCCAGAGCCGGGATATGTACGTGCCCGCCGGAGATGTCAGCTTCTGGCAGGCCGCCGTTCGGGCCCGGGACGACCCGGACTGGCCCACCGTCGAAGCCGCGAATGCGAGCGGGGGCTCGCTCGACATCGACCTCCTTTACGGCGACCACGAAGGTGGCCAGCGCACCATCAGTCGCTTTGCCCTCACCAGGGTCGACGACGGCAACAACCGCTGGCACTGCTCGGTGGTCCGGCACTGGAGCATCGACTATCCCAACCCACGGGACTCATGAGCCGAGACGAGACCGCAACCTGGTTCAACCGCGACCCCCTTCGGTTGCCAGTGTTGGAGAAGTGGCCGATGTGGCCGATGTGGCCGATGTGGCCGATGTGGCTGGTGTGCGATTCCGCGGAATCGTCCGGGCCTCAGTAGTTGCGCACCGACTCGTCGTGGCCTGCTGGAAAGTCGGGATCTTGCCAACGCCTGCTGGCCGCTTGGGAGCCTCAGGTGCCCTAGACGGCCCTCGCAGATGCGAGCCAGATCACTCCCAACTTATGTGAATGCAGCTTGACCTTCACATGGCTTTAGGGTTTACGGTCTAAGGGCGTGAAGGTGATCGGGGGGATCGCAGGGCTTGCCGGCGTCTCGACCCCGACCATGCGCTATTACGACCAGCTAGGGCTGCTGAAACCCCAGGCGCGCTCGGCTGCGGGTTACCGGCTGTACGGGCAGGAGGACCTCCTTCGCCTGCGGGAGATCCTGATCTGGCGGCGGCTCGGCTTCCCCCTGGCTGACATCGCCGCGTTGATCGATGATCCGGGCCACGACCGATCCGAAGCACTGCGGCGGCAGCTGGCCCTGTCCGTCGGGGTCGGCGATTACCCAGGCGAACGGGCTGTCCTCGACCGAGGGGGCGAGCCTGATGGCCACCCGCTTCAGCGTAGTAGGACCAGCCCGGGGGGGCTATCTTGTGGAGAGTGCCGTCCGCTGAGGAGGTGGAGATCGACGGGCGCCGGCTGGCACTGCGCAACTTGGACAAGGTTCTCTATCCCGCCACAGGGTTCACCAAGGGCGACCTGCTCAACTATTACCGTCAGGTGGCTCCGGCCCTGCTTCCACACCTCGCGGGGCGCCCGGTCACGCTGAAACGGTTCCCCGACGGGGTGGACAAGGTGTCTTTCTACGAGAAGAACTGCCCGTCCCACCGGCCTCCGTGGGTTTCGACCGTCGAAGTTCCGAGCAGCGCGGCGGGGCACGCCTCCGTGCGATATTGCACCGTGGAGGACCTCGCCACGCTTGTGTGGATGGCCAACCTGGCAGCCATCGAGCTCCACCCCTTGCTGGCGCGGGCCCAGCCCAGCCCCACAGCCGGCGACCCCACTTCCGCGGATGTCACCCCGCACAGCTGCGTGGACGAGCCGACCGTCGTAGCCTTCGACCTCGACCCAGGGCCGCCCGCCGGGCTGGCCGAGTGCTCCCAAGTTGCCTGTTGGCTCCGGGAGATGCTGGAGGACCTCGGCCTGGCCTCGTTCCCGAAGACCTCGGGCTCCAAGGGCCTCCAAGTCTACGTACCGCTCAACACGCCTCACAGCTACGACGACACCAAGCCCTTCGCCCACGCTCTCGCCCGCCTGCTGGAGCGACACCATCCCAACCAAGTGGTGGAGAGGATGGCCAAGTCGTTGCGCTCCGGCAAGGTACTGATCGACTGGAGTCAGAACCACCACTCCAAGACGACCGTGTCGGTCTACTCGCTGCGAGCGCTGGGTCGGCCCACCACCTCCACCCCCCTCACCTGGGACGAGGTGGAGGAGGTCTGCTCAGGCGGAAACCCGGAGCAGTTGCGCTTCGAGGCCGCCCAGGTGCTCGACCGGGTCGAGCGTTTCGGAGACCTCTTCGCCCCGGTGCTCCAGCTACAACAGCACCTCCCGGACGCGTCAGGAGCCCCCCTGGTCGGCGACTGAGGTGGATTGCGCCGATGCCCACCTGGTGCCAGTGTTGAAGCTGTGGCTGGTGTGGCTGGTGTGCGATCCGCGGAATCGTCGGGCCTACGCAACGCGCTGGTCACCGGTGGGACAACGCGGCGAAACAGGCCGAAAGAGCTGGAGGTGTCCAACGAGGTGATCGCCCGGATCGGGGCCAAGCTGTCACCGCTGAAGCCCGAGATCGTGTCCGGGAGCCTGGTGCTGGCGTAACCGACCGCGCGAACCATACCCAGCGTCCCCGGTTAAACGGTCCGGAAGCAGCACCCCCTACCGGTCGAGGACCAAGGCGAGAGCCTCGCCGACCTGTAGCATCTCGTCGATCGTCAGGAAGGCGGCGGGCTCGGTGAGGCGGTTCAGATCGACGGTGGCCAGTTGATCGCACATTACCAAGGTCTGCCCGATCGCCAGGGCACTCGTGTCTTGTCCGAGGCCAAGGCGCTACTCGACTCCGAGCACGCCCGGCGCTCCCTCGGAGAGGTGGCGGTACCCTTCGGGGTTTGCACCGAGCCCACCAACGTCGCCGCTGGCGGCGGCTCCTGTCCGTTCCGG
>JBOGGU010000087.1:0-3214 GCA_050744085.1 Acidimicrobiales bacterium | reverse complement strand
GGATTCCACTCGGCGGAGGCCGCCATCGGACTGGTCATGTTGAGCCTCGGCCCGATCACCCACGTCCTGCCCCACGAGCGTACACCCGTTCCCACCGGATGACCCACATCCGTGCCTGGAGGCCCAGTTTTCTTGCTAAGGCAGGCTGGGCCGATGATTACCCTTGTTTACCCCTATGACCGAGCTATGGTTCTCACGGCGGTTCTCACGGGCAACCCCCAGCAACAACGTTCAATGTTCTCAGGGCCATCTCTGCCGCTAAGCGGAACGCCTCCTTGCCGTGGGATCGGATGGCGTGGTGAGCGGGATCCGCTGGCCGTTGATGGTGGCGGTGATCTCGAGGTGACCGCCGAGCGCCTCGACGTAGGCCGCCAAGGTGGACAGCAACATGTCCCCCTCCCGCTCGATGCGGGATACCGTCGACTGGGGTCGGCGCATCGCGCGCGACAGCTCGACCTGGGTGATCTGGCGCACCCGGCGCAGCTCGCCGAGTGCCTCGCGTACCTGCTCGGCAACCACCTTGGCCCGCTCGGCCTCCACCCGGTCGCGACGATCCGGGTCTGCCATGATGGGCGCCTCAAGCTCATCGAAGCTCTTCATCGGTCCTCCTTTGGTTGACGGGTCACGTGCTCGGTGTAGAGACGCTCGGCGGTTGGGATCGCTCGGCGGTACCACGACTGCCACTGGCCGGACTTGTTGCCCCCGGTGAGCATCACCGCCCGCCGCTCGGGGTCGAAGGCGAACAACACCCGAAGGTGGGCGCGGCCCGCCGACGCCCGTAGCTCCTTCAGGTTGGCCATGCTGCTGCCAGTGATGGTGTCGACCGTCGGGCGCCCGAGGGCGGGACCGTGCTCTCGCAGTATCGCGATGCGGGCCGTCAGCACCTCTTGATGATCGGCGGGAAGGTTGTCCCACCAGGCTTCGAACTCCTCGGTTACCAGCACCTCCCACGGCACAACCAACCATACCGCGAACAGGATATACCGTCAACAGGTTGGAGCGTCGCTGGGTGTCGCCGGCCCCTGAGCGAGACGTAGCGAGCGCCGGGGCCGCTACCCGTTGGTGCTGGTGGAGAACCCGACCTGCGGGATGCTTGGCGCGACCTATGGCGCCCGACGTGAGGCCTCCTCGAACACGGCCATTGCCTCCGCAACGCCAGTGATTGCCTGGGCACTTAGCAGTAGTTCCTCGCGCTGAGCTGCGAGTTCAGCGGATCGTTCGTCCTGCACGCTGCTCACTGCAAGCCCCCCTGTCTTCCCTTCGGTGTAGACCAGCCTAGCGAATCCCAGGGTGCGGGCATTCTCGCCGACCGCGCGTACCACGTCGGTGTTGAACCCGTCAGGGCTGGCCTGGATCTCCAGAGTGATCTCGACCCGGGCGTCGACCAGGGCGGTAAGGTGCTGGCGCAGCACCCCCCGGGTGCGGTGGAAGCGTTCCAGGGCCGAACAGTACTCATGCAGCCGGGCGAACAGCTCGGGGTGGATCGGGTAGGCGTCGCGCATCCGAGCGACCTAGGCGCCCCCCGACATTCGGTGGGGAACTGGCCTCGCCTTGGAGCGGTAGAACTCCCGAATGCTCGGATCACTGCATCACGAGCGGCAAAACGATTGGGGTCGGTGCTCGGCTCGAACGGTCGGCGTCGCACGATCTCGAAGCTCTCGGTGGCGCTGGTTCCCACGAGGTTCTCAGAGCGGCCGAGTGGTTGTCAAGTCAGAAAGCCAATCCTACCGCTACCTGCACTTATCTGGTGCGCTCGGAGGGATTCGAACCCCCAACCTTCTGATCCGTAGTCAGATGCTCTAATCCGTTGAGCTACGAGCGCGTAAGTTGAGCGGAGAGGGAGGGATTTGAACCCTCGGACCCGTTTACCAGGTCAACTCATTAGCAGTGAGTCCGATTCGGCCGCTCTCGCACCTCTCCTTAGCACCCACTCTAGCAGACACGGCCCTTGCCTGCGACGGCTCACGCCTGCAGCAAAACCGCAGGTCACTGGCCTTGCCCCCCTGGTCCGGTCGAGACGCAACCGAGCCCGGGGCGCCCGCCCCGGGGGGGAGCCATCGGGGGCGCAGGAGACTATGTCGGTGGTCCTGTCGGGTCTCAGTTCAACGCTGATTCAACTACACTTCGTTGGAGGCAGCCGGTCCGGGCTGTCCGATCGGCTGTCAACGAGGAGCCAGTGTCGATGGATCTCCGCCCAGAGGAGCCGTGGGTCCCACAGGGGTTCAGTGTCTGGATCACCAAGAAGCGGACCGCGGACTGGGGGATCGACCGCACCACCGGGGAACGACGCCGGAGGGAGGTCGACTGCTGGGACGTCGGTGGGCGGGCTGATGGTGTCCAGTGGCTGAAGCGGTTCCGACGGGCTGGTCTCGCCCAGACATGGAAGGAGCAGTTGGAAGCTGATTTCGCTGCCGGGCTGGCCTTCGACATCGGCGCCAAGCGCTTCGTGACTCCCGAGCCGCCCCCGGCCCCTGCGGTGCCCACGGTGTTCGACCTGACCGAGGCCTACTATCGCCAGCATCCGGACTGGGAACCGAAGACCAAGGTCCTCGCTGCCATGTCCTTCAACCGGGCTCGCCGCTCGTTCCTTGCGCCCGGCGCCCTCCTCGAGGGCACAGCCCTGGAGGCAGTAGACGACTATCTCGATCGGGCCAGCTTCCTTCCGGGCCACCTGGAGGGCCAGCTCACCGAGCGCCAGGCGGACGGGCGTGCCCGTCTGCAGGCTGCCTCTGCGCCGGCTGACTCCCTCACCACCGCCCAAGTGGAGAGCTTCGTCGCCCGCTTCGAGGTCAACCAACGCAACCCCGAAAGGCGGGTCGCGGCCACCACCATCACGCGCTTTCTCCAGCCCCTCAAGGCGTGCTGGGCATGGGCCGTCTCTCGGGACGACATCCCGATAGACCGCAATCCCTGGGGCGCCGTACGGCTACGTCGCAAGGTAAAGGGAAAGTCGACCCTGTCGACGGGCCGCCTCGGTGTCAACGGCCAGGTTGAACTCCCCAGTGGTGGCCAGTTAAAACTCCCCACCCCTCAGGGTCGATCAGGGCTTCTTGGGCGTGGGGACACCTCCTTTCTGGCGAGCCTGGCGCATCCGGTATGACTCCCCGTCGGTGACCACGACCACGGCATGATGCAACAGCCGATCAAGCAGTGAGACCGCCGTGTTGTGCTCGGGCAAGAATCGTCCCCACTGGTCGAAGGGCCAGTGACTGGC
>JBOGGU010000086.1:0-18479 GCA_050744085.1 Acidimicrobiales bacterium | reverse complement strand
GTGGGATGTCGTGCCTCGAGCACTGACCCATTAGGAAGCTGCTGGGGTCCTCCGGGCTCGGTACTGGTGCCGCGTCTAATCGAGAGGAGCGAGATGATCTTCGTTGGTGTGGACTGGGCGGAAGCCCACCATGACGTGCATGTCCAAGATGAGGACGGCAAACGCCTGGGAGGGGGCCGACTGCCCGAGGGAGTCGATGGCATTGCCCGGTTCCACGAGCTGGTCGGCTCCCACGTGGAAGACCCGGGTGAGGTGATCATTGGCATCGAGACCGACCGGGGGCTGTTCGTCGCCGCATTGGTGGCGGCGGGCTACGAGGTGTTCGCCGTGAACCCGATGTCGACCTCGCGCTACCGGGACCGTCACTCCACTTCGGGAGCGAAGTCGGATCCAGGCGACGCCAAGGTGTTGGCCGACATGGTCCGCACCGACCGCCACAACCACCGACCGGTTGCCGGGGACACAGAGGGTGTCGAGGCGATCAAGGTGCTGGCTCGGGCCCACCAGTCGATGATCTGGTCCAAAGGGCGCCAGACCAACCTGTTGCGCTCCACCCTGCGTGAGTTCTACCCGGCGGCCTTGGTCGCCTTTGACGACCTGGCCAGCGGTGATGCCCTCGAAGTGCTGAAGGTGGCTCCCACTCCGACTCTCGGAACAGGACTGTCTCGTTCCAAGATCACAGCCGCTCTTCGCCGGGGTGGGAGACAACGCCGAATCGACGAGCGGGCGAGCGAGATCCAGACCGCTCTGCGGTCCCCCCAGCTGCAGGCCTCTGCCGTCGTGGCCACGGCCATGGGTTCCTCGGTCAGCGCATTGGTGGCCGTCATTGCCACCATGGTCGCCCAGATCGCCGAGCTGGCCGGGGAGCTCGAATCGGGTTTTGATCAGCACCCAGACGCCGAAGTGGTCCGCTCCCTGCCAGGATTAGGGACCATCCTCGGCGCCCGGGTGCTCGGCGAGTTCGGCGACGCACCGAATCGCTATGAGGATGCCAAGTCTCGCAAGAATTACGCTGGCACGTCGCCCATCACCCGGGCATCGGGCACCAGACACGTCGTGCTGGCCCGCTTCGCCCGCAACGACCGCCTCGCCGACGCCATCTACCTGTGGGCCTTCGCGTCGCTCAGCTGCTCAGCGGGATCACGGGCGTTCTACGATGCCCACCGGGCAGCTGGTGACACCCACCACGCCGCCCTGCGGGTCCTCGGCAACCGCCTGGTCGGCATCCTTCACGGCTGTCTTGCTCACCACGCCACCTACGACGAGTCCATCGCTTGGGGCACCGGGTGGAGAAACTTCCGGCCGCGGCTTGACATTTGCGACCGTGGGATGTCTAGCGGCGCTCCCCACGGGGCTTGGGGGGCACCCGGAAGGGGCCCTCCACCAACGCCTGGAACTGGTCGTCGCTCGGCTGGTGGGCCTCGTTGAGGCGGCGAAGGTACGTCTTCAAGGCCGCCCGAGCCGGCGCTACGTGGTCTCCTCGCAGCCCGACGGAACGGGCCAGGGCATCCTTTGCCGCCGCGACCCTCGCCTTGCGGATGGCCCGCTCCTCCTCGGTGGGTGGACGCCTTGCACTCGTGCCGGCGCCGCCGGAGGCCTTCCCAGCCCCGACCGGCTGGCGACCAGCGGACTCCTTGACCGTGAGCTTGGTGTGGATGGCCATACCCCCACCCTAACCCGGGCAACTCTGCGCTCCCTGCGGTGATAGCCTGCCGCGTCATAGTTGACGCCTCGCCCGAACCCCGACACGTCTGCTTCCAGACGAGATGAGGCTGGGGACCAGGAGCCTCCGTGGCGCTTCGCTGGCAGCGGCCCTGGTCGTGGCCCTGGCCGCGTGCAATGCCGCTCCCAAGCGACGGCCTCCCCCTGCTGGTCGCCAAACCACCACCACCACCTCGCCGCACGCCGCCGCCACCACCACCACCACCACCAAAACCGCACCCACCCGGAACGTAGCCAGCTTCGCAGAGGCCCCCGGCCAGAGGCCAAGCTACATAGCCCCGATCACCCCGGTCGGCTACGCCACCACCGCCAACGTCGCCCAGTTCTCCTCCCTCATGTGGCGCCCGCTGGTGTGGCCCGGCACCGGCGAAGCCCTCGGCCCCAATAAGGCCAAGAGCCTCTACTCCTCCATCGACTACAACAGCAACGACACCGCAGTGACCATAAAGCTGAAGGACTGGAGCTGGTCGGACGGGACTCCGGTGACCGCCAGGGACATCACCTTCTTCCTCAACCTCGTGGCGGCCAACAAGCATCAATGGAGCGGCTGGGTTTCCGGCCAGCTCCCAGACAACATCGCTGGCGCCAAGGTCACCGGACCGAAGACCCTGGTCCTGAAGCTCAAGGGCTCCTGGTCCCCGTTCTGGTTCACCGACAACGAGCTGTCGCTGGTCACCCCCCTGCCCCAGCAGCGCTGGGACAAGACCTTGCTCAAGTCCAAAGACGCCAACTATGACCAGACCCCGGCCGGGGCGCGTGCGGTGTGGTCATTCCTAACCAGCCAGGCCAAGCAGGCCTCCACCTTCGCCACCAACCCCTTGTGGAAGGTCGTCGACGGTCCTTGGGCCCTCCAGAGCTTCGATGCCACGGGGGCGAGCGCAGGTCGGGCGCTCTTCGTGCCCAACGCCGCCTACTCAGGGTCGGACCAGCCCGCCTTGGCCGGGTTCGCGGAGCTCCCGTTTGCCAGCACGACTGCAGAGGTGGATGCCCTGGCATCCGGTGACGTCGACGTGGGCTACCTGCCGAGCAGCCTCCTCGCCGACCGGCCGGTGCTGGCCAAGGCTGGCTACTCGCTCACCGCCTGGGTGGGCCTGGGCATGGCCGGGCTGATCCCCAACCTCACCAGCGCCAAAGTCGGCCCGATCCTCGCCCAGGCATACGTCCGCCAAGCCCTCCAGCAGATGGTGGACCAGCCGGACATGGTCGGCTCGATCTACTCCGGGTTCGCCAGCCCGACCTACGGGCCGGTCCCCCTGGCGCCCCCAAATGCCTACGCCTCGCCGGCAGAGGCAGCCAACCCCTACCCGTTCAACCTGACAGGCGCAGCGACGCTCCTGGCCAAGCACGGCTGGCAGTTCGGCGCCGCGGGCCAACCGGACGTGTGCGCGGATCCGAAGTCCTGCGGCAAGGGGATCGCCAAGGGCCGGGCCCTGGTGCTGAGCCTCACCTACCCGACCGGGAACCCCGCGCTCGCCACAGAGGTCGAGGTATTCAAGTCGGCGGCCATCCAGGCTGGGGTCGTCATCAACCTCCGAGCGGTGTCACCGAGCGCCTTCGCCAGCACCGTGAAGCCCTGCACTACCTCCTGCGGCTGGGAGCTGGCCACCTACGCGGGCTACCCGTTCAGGGTCCTGCCGACTGGCGAGGGCCTGTTCGTCAAGGGCTCTCCCCTGGACATCGGGGGCTTCAACGACACCACCAACGCGGCCAACGTGGCAGCCACCATCCACCGCAACAGCCCCAGCGCCTTCTACTCCTACGAGGACTACCTGGCCCGACAGGTCCCGTGGATCTGGCTCCCCTCCCCCGACTACCACCTCACCGAGGTCACCTCCTCCCTCGAGGGGGTCACACCCCAGAGCGTCTACCGGTACCTCAACCCCGAAGACTGGAGCTACTCGCCGTAAGGGCCTGCGCCCACAACGATCAGGAAAGCCTGACGCGCGGGTCGAGGATGGCGTAGAGCACATCCACAAGGATGTTCGCCACCACCACGAAAACAGAGGCCAAGATGACCAGGGCAATTATGACCGGCAGGTCCTGGTCGGTGATTGAGTTCAGGATCTGCTGGCCGAGGCCAGGCAGCCCGAACACATCCTCGGTGACGATCACCCCCCCGAGCAGGGTCCCGATGTCGATCCCGAACTGCGTCACCACGGGACTAAGTGCAGCCCGCATCCCGTGACGGAACACGACACGGCGTTCCCGCAGGCCCTTGGACCGGGCCGTACGGATGTAGTCCTCGCCGAGGACATCGAGCAAAGATGCCCTGGTAAGCCGGGAATAGGTTGCCGCGGTCACCAGCGCGAGGGTGAACCAGGGAAGCACCATGTGCTGGAACCACTGGTAAGGGCTCTGAGTGAGCCCCACATACCCACTGCCAGGGAAGAACCCAAACCCAGCCAGGTGCAGTCGGTAGAACAACAAGAGCAGGAACAGCTCCCCGAGCAGGAACGTGGGCATCGAGTAGAAGAAGAGCGAGAACCCGGTGGTCGTCCGGTCGGCAAGAGTCCTCGGGCGCGTCGCGGCCACGACACCGGAGAGGATCCCGATGCTGAGCCAGATCACAGCTGCTCCGATGACTAGGGAACCTGTGACCGGAAGGTCTTGCTTGACGATCGTCAGCACCGGCTCGGAGTTCACGAACGAGTAGCCGAGGTTCCCTTGGAGCAGCCTCCACAGGTAGCTGCCGTACTGGACGATCACCGAGCGGTCGAGCCCGAGCCGGTGGCGCACCAGAGCGATCGTCTGGCCCGTCGCTTGTCGGCCGGCAATGAGTCTGGCCGGGTCATGGGGGGCGACGAAATACAAGACAAACACCACTGTGGCGACGACCCACATGACCAGGACGCCAAAGAGGAACCTCTTGAGCAAGAACCTTGCCATAGATGCTCCTAGCTCGACAGGAACCGGTTGTAGCGGGGATCGAACGCGTCGCGCACACTATCGCCCAGCAGGTTGAACGCAAGGGTGGTCACCAGGAGGGCCACTCCCGGGAATACCACGTACCACCAAGCGACTTGGTAGTAGTTGATAGCCGATGAGAGCATGTCACCCCAGCTCGGAGTTGGCGGTACCACCCCGAGCCCGAGGAACGACAGGGTGGCTTCGAAGACGATCGCAAGCGGCACGAGCAGCGTGAAGTAGACGATTACCGGGGCCATCACATTGGGCAGGATGTCCACGAACATGATGTGAACGTCACGGGCGCCGAGCGAACGTGCCGCCTCCACGAACTCCTTCTCCCTAAGGGACAGGACCTGGCCGCGAACCACGCGACCCACGGACGAGAAGGAGAAGAACGCGATGACTGCGACCGCCACGGTCAGGCTCGGTCCGACAACCGAGATCAGGGCGATTGCGAAGACCAGGTAGGGCAGTGAGAGGACCACATCCATGAAGCGTGCCAGGACTGTGTCGACCGCGCCCCCGAAGTAGCCTGCCACCATCCCGAATAGGACGCCGGCCGCAACCGCCAGTCCGCTGGCCACTACCCCCGCCAGGAGAGAGACCCGGGCCCCGTAGAACACCCGCACCAGTACGTCTCGGCCAAGCTCGTCGGTACCGAGGGCGAAGTTGTGACCCGGCCCCACAGGTATGCCCTGGGGAGACAGGCCGATGATTCGGTACTGGGCGTCGGGGCCGTGGCCAGTTGCCAGCGCCACAAGAGGCGCCACCACGGCCATCAGAGCTATCAGCACGATCACGGTGGCGGAGGCGATGGCTACCTTGTCATGACGAAGGCGCTCCCAAGCCAGCTGCCAAGGACCGCGGCCGGCGATGGCCTTGGGAGCCTCAGCCGCTCCATGCTCAGGGGCCCCCGGCAGGATGTCGGCGAAGATGGCCTGGGTCACCGGAGCCGACTGCGTGGCCGAGGATCCGGCTTGGCGCCTGTCAAAGGCGACGCTGGCAGACGCTCTCCTCCGGCAACATGTTCCTGACGGGCACCAACCAGCGTCTCTCCGGCCCGCAGTGGGTGATGGCAGGCGGCGAGGTGGCTAGGGGGATCTCCGTGCGTCGCCTCGAGCGACGGGCGCACCTCCCGGCAGATGTCGGTCGCCCGAGGACAGCGCGGGTGGAATGCACAGCCGGGCGGAGGATTGATGGGCGATGGAACGTCCCCCGCAAGCACAACCCGCTTGCGGCTCGAAGCGAGGTCGGGGTCGGCGACGGGAACCGCCGAGAGCAGAGCGGCGGTGTAGGGATGGCGGGGCGTTGCATAGATTGCGTCGCGTCCAGCAAGCTCCACCACCCGGCCCAGGTACATGACCGCGACGCGATCGCTCACGTGGCGCACCACCGACAGGTCATGGGCGATGAACAGGTAAGTCAGGTCTAGCTGGCGCTGCAAGTCGACGAGGAGGTTGATCACCTGGGCCTGGATCGATACGTCGAGAGCCGACACAGGCTCGTCACATACGACAAGGTCGGGCTGGAGGGCCAAGGCCCGGGCCACCCCGATGCGCTGGCGCTGACCACCGGAGAACTCCGCCGGAAAGCGGTTGTAGTGCTCGGGGTTGAGCCCCACCAGCTCCATCTGGGCCTGAACCAGGCGCTTGCGCTCCTCGCCTTCGGCAACGTCATGGATGCTGAAGGGGTCCCCAATGATGGAACCAACCCGGCGGCGGGGATTCAGCGACCCGTAGGGATCCTGGAAGACCATCTGCATCCGGCGCCTGTATGGGCGCAGCTGGCGACGGGAGAGATTGGTGATGTCCTGACCGTCGAAACAGACCGAGCCCTCAGTGAGGTCATGGAGTCGGGTGATGCAGCGGGCAAGGGTCGACTTACCACAGCCAGTCTCGCCAACGAGCCCCAGGGTCTCGCCTCTCGCGATGTCCAGGTCCACGTGCTCGACTGCATGAACCTGCTCCCTCTTGCGACGCAGGAGACCACCCGACGCAACCGGGAAGCGCTTGACTGCCCCGACAACCCGGACAAGGGGCTCGGCACGGGCGTCCCCGGCTGGGTTGGCGCTCGGCCCGGCCGCAATCATTCCCGACCGCCGACCCCGGCCCCGCCCGTCGCGGATGTGTCAGGGCCGGAACGCCCTGCCTCCAGCGCTTCCGAATCGGCCTGGGGAGGAGGACTCACCGCCTTCGCCTGCTCTCTCTGCGCATCCACGTCCGCCCCGAGGCCGACAAGTGCCCCCGGCAGCCAGCAAGCGGACAGATGCGTGGATGCGGGCTGCACGGGTTGGAGCGCTGGCTCAGCCATCGAGCACCGACCGAACGCAAAGCGGCAGCGCGTATGGAACACGCAGCCCGACGGCGGGCTGATCAGGCTCGGAGGCTGGCCCGGTATGGGCTGGAGGGACTTTTCCTCCATCCCTACCTGGGGGATGGACTCAAGAAGGCCCACCGTATAGGGATGGTGGGGACGGTAGTAGGTGTCTTGACGATTAGCACGCTCGGCGGCTTTTCCGCCGTACATGATCATTACCTCGTCTGCCATGCCGGCAACGACGCCTAGGTCGTGGGTGATCAGGATGATCGCCATCCCGAGCTCAGTCTGAAGGCGCATCATCAGCTCGAGCACCTGGGCCTGGACCGTCACATCCAGGGCAGTCGTGGGCTCGTCCGCGATGAGCACGGCAGGGTCCAGCGCGAGAGCCATGGCGATCATGACCCTCTGGCGCATCCCCCCGGAGAACTCGTGAGGGAAGGAGTCGACTCTACGCTCCGCCTGCGGGATGCCAACCAGGCCGAGAAGCTCGATGGCGCGGCCCCGCGCCTGGGCCTTCGGGATCTTCTCGTGAGCCCGGATCATCTCGACAAGCTGCCAACCCACCCGGTAGTAGGGGTGCAAGCTGGACAGAGGGTCCTGGAACACCATGGCGATCCGCCGTCCCCGGACGGCACGGAGACGCTCCGGGCTCATGCTCAGGATGTCCTCACCCTCAAAAAGCACATGGCCACCGATCTGCGCGCCCTGGTTGAGCCCCATGATGGCCTGCATCGTCACGCTCTTGCCCGAGCCAGACTCCCCGACTATCCCCAGGGTCTTGCCCCGTTCCAAGGCGAAGGAGACTCCCCGAACCGCCTGCACCACTCCGTCAGCAGTTGCGAAGCTGACCGTCAAATCCTCGACTTCGAGGAGGGCTCGCCCCGGTCCGGCCTCTGGGCCCATATCTGCGACCCCAGACCGGGACAAGCCCGGCTCTGCGATCAGGATCCCGACAGCCACACGTTGGTGATGTCGCAGTTCTGGCTGAAGTTGTAGAAGTAGCAGCCGTGCACCCTGCTCGAATGGTAGACAGCGGTCTTCTGGGATCCGATCGGGACGACAGCAGCGTCGGCCATGACCTGCTTGGCTGCTGCCTGCCAGTCTGAGGTTGCCTGGCCGACGCTGGCAGCGGCGAGGGCGTGGTCGATGTCTTTGTTGACCACAGGGCTGTTGTAGTTGCCGTAGTCCTGGGTGTTCTTCCCGTAGGTGCGACCGTCGAAGAGCGGCTCGATCACCGAGCGCCCGTTGTTGCCGAACCAGTCAGGTATCCATCCCGGCTCTGCCAGGTCCCAGGACCCCGCCTTGCTGGACGTCGGGTTCTCCAGGTACTTGGTGTAGAAGGTGTTGGCCGGGGTGACCGCTATCAGCTTGACCTTGAACCCCGCAGCTTGGAGGGCGGCCTGGTCGGTCTGTGCAATCTGGGGGTGGACGCTGTTGGTGCGGTAGATCAGGTTGAGGGTGATCTGTCCAGGCGAGTAGCCAGCTTGTCTGAGCAGGGCCTTGGCCTTTGCCGGGTCACCGTTGTTCCCAGGAGTGGGGTAGGGGTTGTAACCGGGGGTGTTGCCCACGCTGCCGGGCGGTATGACCTGGTTGAGCGGCTTGGAGACTACCGAGCCGCCGTAGATCTGGGAGTCCGCAGTCTTGTTGAACGCGTATTCCAGCGCCTGCCGAACCTTGAGCTTGGACAGAGCACCACCGTTGTTGGGGCTCTGCAAGTTGATCGAGATGTAGGGGTTGATGGTGACGAAGTTGTTGCCCTGCGGCCCGATCACCAGGTTGGGGTCGTGCTTGGCAACCAGGCCGGCAAGGTTGGCGGTGGGGACGACCTGGTCCCAGTCCATGTCCTGGGTCCCAGCCTGTATCTCCTGCTGGGTGGCGGTAGCAGTCGCGACCCCCTCGGTTATCTGGATGGCGTTGACGTACGCGTTTCGGACCGGATCGCTCGCCTTGGTCCACGCTGGGTTGCGGGCGAGGGTGATCGACCTCTTCGGCACGTAGCTGGTGATCGCGTACGGCCCGTCCGAGATCGTGTGCTGGGCCTGCTGTGCACCGCCGGGAAGGTATTTGAGGTACTCGACCGGGGCTGGGGAGGAGAACGGAAGGGCAAGGATGTTGATGAAGTCCGAGGCCGGCTGGGTGAGCCTGAAGCGAACGGTGCTCGAGTTGAGCGCAGTGACCCCGGCGATGTTGTTGGAGTCGATGAAGCCCTTGATGCTGGCGACGTCCGGCTTCACCTTGGCGAAGGCCGTGCAGAAGGCCTTCATGCCGACGATGGTGTTCTCGAAGTAGCCGGGCGCCCCGGTGGGGCTGGACGGGTTGCAGAGCCGCTTGATCCCGAGCACCTCGTCCTGGGCAGTCACCTGGCGAGCCGGGCTGGTATCCCACATGGCTCCCTGGCGGATATGGATCGTGTATATCTTTCCTCCTCCCGTGATGCTGGGCAGGGCGGTGGCGAGGTCGGATATTGGGTTGACCTGGCCCTGGAAGGTGGGGCTGTTGGCGTAGGTATACAGCTGGCGGGCGAACGCCCGATCCAGCGTGTAGGTGACGTCGTAGTAGCCGTCCGCGGTATCCATGAAGTCGACGTCGCCTTGGCCTACCAGCTTGAGCGTGCCCCCTCTGACCGGCTTGCCCTGGGCAGCGGTGACGCCCGGGCTGGTGCCGCCCCCCGGGCTGGTGCCGCCCGGACTCGGGCTCGACCCGCACGCAGCAAGCACGAGTGCCATCGTTGCGAAGCTCACGCCGACCATCCCATAGCGTCGGATACTCATGGCCATTCCCCCTTATGAGCAGTTGCGCACACCGTACATGAACGGCGGCCCAACTGCACGTCAATCCGCGATGACGTGATACCGGCATCGGCGCGCTAGTGGCCGCCATCCTTGCGCTCGGAGCATCGCTGTTGTGGGGCACAGCGGACTTCTCGGGCGGCGTCGCCTCCCGGCGGACGTCGAGCCTGGCAGTCCTCCTGGTTGCCACGCCGGTCGGGCTGGCCGGCCTCGTCGTGGGGGCGCTGGTCCAGGGTGGCCATCCGACTCTCGGCGCCCTGGGCTGGGGGGCGCTGGCCGGGCTGACCGGGGGGGCAGGGGTGCTGGCGTTCTACCGGGGCCTGGCGACTGGCTCGATGAGCGTGGTGGCTCCAGTGTCCGCCACTGTGGGAGCAGTGGTGCCGGTCGTGGCGGGCCTGGCCATTGGGAATCGCCCCGGCGCCATCGCCCTCCTGGGGATCGGCCTGTGCCTGGTGGCGATCGCCATGCTGGGCGCTGGCGGGGGGGCCGGGGCAGCCGGGCCCGGTGCGGGGCGCCGGGCCTTCGCTCTCGCAGTCGCTTCGGGCGTGGGGTTCGGCCTGTTCCTGGTGCTATTGAAGCCGGTGGACCCGGGCTCAGGCCTGTGGCCCCTCGTGACCTCGACGGTGGCCTCGTGGCTGGTGGTTGGCGCCGCTGCGCTGGCGTCGGGCCTGGCTCGGCCGGTGGTGGCGGACGGGGCAGCTCCCGCCCACCGGGTGAGAGCAAGCGTGACGTGGCTCCCGGCCGTCGCGGGGTTGCTGAACGCCGCGTCGGAGGTGCTCTACCTGAGGGCACTGCAGCACGGGCTGCTGGTCTCGGTGGCGATCCTCGCCTCGTTGTACCCGGCGGTGACCGTGCTGCTGGCCCGGGTGCTGCTTGCCGAGCGCCTGCACCGGCTCCAGCAGCTGGCGGTGGTCGTGGCGGTCGCCGGGGTCGTCCTGGTGGCCCTGCCCTGATCGCTGCTCCGGCTCGCTGGCCCGGCTCAGGTTGCCGGACCGGTGACCAGGCGAAGCGTGGCGCTGTGGCTCTGGCCCGAGGGGTCCAGCCACCCCACGGTCACGCTGCTCCCAGGGTGAGTCGAGCTCAAGAGGCTGGTTAGCTGCTTGGCGTTGGTGACAGTCGTGCCGTTCAGGGACACGATCTCGTCGCCGACCACGATCCCTGCCGCATCGGCCGGGCTCCCCTGCTCCACTGCACTGACCACTGCCCCTGTGCGCGCCGGCGGCGTGTAGGTGGGAGCGTTGCCGAACCCGTAGTAGCCGCCGAACGCACCGCCCTGGTCGGCTGGTGGGGTGCTCGCAACCTTGCTCGCATCCACGACCCCCACCCCCATGTACCCCTTGGTGCTCGGGAGCTGGATCGTCGAGGTGGCCTTGCCCTGCTCCATCTGGGTGACTATCGAGCGAACTTCGTTGATGGGGATGGCGAAGCCGACGTTGATGGTTCCCTGGCCGATCCCGTTGCCGGCAACTGCGGCGGTGTTCATGCCGATCACGCGGCCCTTGGAGTCGATGAGCGGACCCCCGGAGTTCCCCCGTTGCAGCCCTGCGTCGGTCTGGAGGAGCCCGGTGAGGTTCTCGGATTGCCCGTTCCCACCGGCGGTGACCGAACGGTGCAGGGCGGTGATCGTGCCCTCGGTGACCGTGGGAGGGCCTGGGAGGGCAAGGGCGTTGCCGATGGCCACGACCGGGGCACCGAGCTTCACCGTGGAGGAGTTGCCCAGGCTCACCGTGGCCAGCCCCGAAGCGCCCTTCAGCTGCAGCAGCGCCACGTCCTGGGTGGGATCGGTCGCCAGGACCTTGGCGTTGTAGGTGTGCGATGTCCCGGCGATGGAGACCCTGATGGCGGTGGCCCCGTCGACTACGTGGTTGTTGGTCACGACCAGGCCTGAGGAGGACAGCACCATACCGGTGCCAGCGGACGCGCTGCCCTGGTAACCGAGGGTGGACACGATATCGACCACCGCTGGCTCGACACGATCCGTTATCGCCGACACGTTCAAGTTGCCAGGGCTCGCTCCGTTGCCTGGCACTGGCAGGACCGGCTGAGCTTGGTTGGGGTTGCTCCCGTTCACGACGAGGGTCACCCCGCTGCTCACCCCTGCGACGATCACCAGGATCCCCACAGCCGTGATGGCCACGATCGCACGCCTGCGCCTGGCCTCCTTCCTGGGCGTGCGGCCCCCCGCGGCGCCCCCGGGTCCGAAGCCGGGGGGCGGCGCCCATCCGCCGGGGGGTGGCGCCCATCCGCCGGGGGGTGGCGCCCATCCGCCGCGGGGCGGCGCCCATCCGCCGGGGGGCGCTGGGTTCGGACCACCGGAGGGCCTGCCGGGCGTGGCCCAGCGGCCGGGGGGCGGCGGAGTCCGACCACCGGGAGGCGGCGGAGGCGGGGTTCCGGGGGAGGGCGGGGTGGGACCGCCGGGTGAACGGGGCGCCGCAGGCTGTCCAGAAGCGCCCCAACCGCCGGGAGGAGGCAATCTCCAGCGACCTCCCGCGCCGGTCTCTCCAGCTGACTCGCTACCTCGTTCCTGGTTCTCCACTGTCGCCTCCTCGACCTCTCAGGTCGACTCTGCCTTGCTCGGTCCTACCTCATGCTCGTCGCCCCAACTGTGGAGACCCTGGGAAGGCGCTGAGAGCGGTCGTAGAGTTTCGAACGGCCCTCCCTCACCCTACCTTGCCGCCAAGAGGGCTAAGCAGGGCCGACCTGCAAGCCGCGGGTGTCTGCCTTCAGGAGGAGCGCCTGGCCGGGCACCCTTGCCTCCGCCAACAGCTCCTCCCCGACTTCGCGCACCCGCCGGCCGGTCTCCACGTCGCATATGCCCATGACGCTGGGGCCGGCTCCTGACATGCACGCCGCCCGAGCCCCGCCGCGCACCAGTCCGGCCATGAGCTGAGACGCCTCCGGGAAGAGCGGGCTTCGCGCCGCCTGGTGCAAGCGGTCCTCGGTTGCCGCTCTGACCAGGCGGCGCCGGTCGGCCATCCCACCGAGCAGCAACCCCATCCGGCCGAGGTTGAACGCAGCGTCGGAGTGGGCGACATTGGGCGCTAGGAGCTGGCGAGCCTGGGCAGTGGGCAAGTGCCGGTCAGGGACCAGGACCACGAACACGAGGCCCGGATCGAGTGGAAGCCGCGTGACCATGGTCGCCCGGATCACGGTGGTCGCCGACACCAGCCCCCCGACGATGCTGGCAGCAGCGTTCTCGGGGTGCCCGTCCCTGGCGGTGGCAACAGCCAGCGGGTTGTTTGATCCAGCCGCTGCAGCCGCCGCCGCAGCCACTGCTGCAGAAGAGCCCAGCCCCCGGCCAACCGGGATCTGCGAGCGGACGGTGACTGCGAGGCGGTCGTTGCCAGCTACGGCCATGGCCACCTGGGCGGCGAGGTTCGATGCGTCGAGGGGCAGCTCGGCCCCCTCGCCCTCCGCCCTCACGATCAGCTTGCGGGCGGGGTTCACCTCCACGTCCACGTACAGCTCCAGGGCCAGCGCCAGGGTATCGAAGCCCGGGCCCAGGTTGGCCGAGGACGCTGGTGCACGGGCACGCATGGCTCGACACGGTAGTCACCGAAGCGCCGCAGGGCCACTGGAGCCAAAATCACGCCAGTCGACGCCGCCAGAGCACCGGGTGGCCGATCTGGTCGTGCTTGTGGCCCTTGTGGGTACACAAACACGACCAGAACCGCGGACTCGAGCGCCTCTACCATGGCTGGCGTGCTCGACTACCACCTTCACCTCTGGCCACACGGCGAATCGGCCAGGCCGACGACCCTGGACGAGGTGGCCGCTTACTGCAAGCGCGCAGCGGAGGCGGGTGTGACCGAGGTGGCGCTGACCGAGCACCTGTTCAGGTTCCGCCAGGCCGACAAGCTGCTGTCAGGTTGGTGGGCCGACGACCGCCGCTCCGACCCGGCGCTCCGGGCTCACGCGGCGGCATACTGGGCCGAGCACGTCGGCGCTGACTTGGAGGACTACGTCAGCACCGTGCTCGAAGCCAAGGCGGCGGGCCTCCCCGTCGTCCTGGGGCTCGAGGTCGACTATTACCCAGGGAGGATGGACCAGGTGGCCACCCTCCTGGCGGGCTGGCCGTTCGACGTCCTGCTCGGGTCGGTGCACTGGCTCGGCAACTGGCTCTTCGATGACTTGCGCAGCCCGGTGGTGCAGGCGCAGTGGGGTCGCCGCGGAGTCGAGGCAGCGTGGGACGCCTACACCGACGCCTTGTGCGAGCTGGCAGCCACCGGTTCCTGCGACGTGCTCGCCCACCCGGACCTGGCGAAGGTGGCAGGTCACCGGCCGGCGGCTCCTGACGAGCGCTACGACCGCATGGCCGAGGCCGCCGCCGCGGCAGGGATGGCAGCAGAGGTCTCATCGGCGGGCTGGCGAAAGCCTGCCGCGGAGGCATACCCGGCTCCTGCGCTCCTTTCGAGCTTCCACGTCCACGGGGTCCCCATCACCACGGCCTCCGACGCCCACCGGCTCGCGGAGGTGGCTCACCGGTCTGGCGACCTGGCGGCTTTGGTGCGAAGCGCTGGCTACACGTCGCTCAGCGCCTACCGGGGCCGCCACAGGATGGAGGTGGGCATCGGGGGTGGGGCGGCACCGAGCATATTTCGCCAGAGCCAACGGGTGAGGCTCGGACCAGTGGCCACGACCTCGGGCGCCCACCCCAGGTGGCTGCCTGCTGTCTCCACGATGGGTGAGCTGATCCACGGCCACACCGAGCTGGGACCACGCGACCGGGACCACCTCCAGGGGCTGATGGCCTGGTGGGGGATGCTGGCGGACCTGTCCTTCTCGGACCTGTTGTTGCTGACCGCTGCGCGAGGCGGTGGGTTCGTGGTCCTTGGCCAGATGCGACCCAGCACCAACCAGACCTTCTACGACGAGGACCTGGTCGGCCAAGTGATCGCCGACGACGCCCGGCCGCTCGTGCGCCAGGCGTGGCGGCTGGGTGAGCTGGTCGAGGGCGAGCTGCAGATGGTGCGCGGCGAGCAGGTGAGGACCCAGTGCATCCCCGTGCGTCGCATCGAGCGGGGACCGGACCGCCAGAGCCAGCTGATAGCGGTCATGACACGGGAGGCCGCCCTGGCTATCGGGCGCCGCCCCGGCGAGCTCGAGCGGGAGTACGTGGCGCTGTTCAACCGCTTCGCCCGCATGGTGATGGAGGGGGTGTTCCCCTTTGCCGAGGACATCGCCGAGGGGGAGGAGGCGCCCCGGGTGGGCGATGGCGTGCTCATGTTGGACGAGGGCGCCCGGGTGAGCTACGCCTCGCCGAACGCGGTGAACGCGCTCCACCGCATGGGGGTAACGGTCAACCTCGTGGGCCGACGGTTGGCCGAGCTCGGCATGCCCGAGGACGCGGTGGCGGACTCCTTCCTGACGCACCGTCCCGCGACCGAGGAGCTGGAGCGGCGGCCCGACGTGGCCGTGCTCCTGCGCTGCATCCCGCTGTTGTCCGCCGCCCGCATGGATGGCGCGCTCGTCCTCCTGCGTGACGTGACCGACCTCCGGCGGCGAGACAGGCTGCTGGTCTTCAAGGACGCAGCCATACGAGAGGTGCACCACCGGGTGAAGAACAACCTCCAGACCATCTCCTCGCTGCTGCGGATACAGGCCCGCCGCCTCAGCTCCGACGAGGGGCGCAACGCGCTTCGTGAGGCTGAGCGCCGTGTCCGCTCCATAGCCGCCGTCCACGAGATCCTGTCGCGAGATGCCGCGGACGAGGTACCTTTCGACTCGATTATCCCGCTCCTCGTGCGGATGGCCGAGGACTCGGACATAACCGGGCATCCGTTGCATGTGCAGGTGAGCGGGCACGCTGGCGAGCTGGCAGCGGAGCTGGCCACACCGCTCGCGGTGATAATCAGCGAGCTGCTCCAAAACGCCGTCGAGCACGCATTCGTGCGGCATGGGGCTGGCGGGCAGGGGGCTGGCGGGCAGGGGGGGCGCCGGCGTGGAGGGCCCGAGCCCAGCCGGGACCGCCACCAGGTCGAGCTGGCGCTCGCTCGTGAGACGGGCTCCCTTACGGTGCGGGTGAAGGACAACGGCCAAGGGCTTCCCGCCGGCTTCAGCATCGAGGCGACCCGAAGCCTGGGCCTGTCAATCGTGCGTGACCTGGTAACCGAGCAGCTGGGTGGCACGATCACCATGTCAGAAGGGTTCGCCGCTCGCGGGACCCTTGTCGAGCTGAGGCTGCCCCTCGTCGAGCTGCCTCCCGCCTGACAGGAGGCAAGCAGCTTGACCTGCCTCAGGCTTTCGGCTCGCCAGAGATGGTGGTCGGCTCAGCAGGCTCGCCGGCGGGCGGACAACCAGGCCTTGCGCAGCTTGCGCCGTTCGTCCTCCGAGGTCCCACCCCACACGCCACACTCCTGGTTGGTGGCGAGGGCAAAGGCGAGGCACGCCGAGCACGCCTCACAGCCCCGGCACACCGCCTTGGCCGAGGCGATCTGCTCGACTGCCTCCCCGGTGGATCCGATGGGGAAGAACAGGTCGGGAGGGCTGTGGCGGCAGGCTGCCAGCTTGCGCCAGTCGTCAGTGTCCCACTCGATCGAGCGCGTCCAAGTCAGGGCCACCTACCCTCCTCATCACATGATGGCGCAGTGGCGCTCATAATACGGGACATTTCGGACACGTGCAAGCAGGACTGGCTGACCTGGTTGCGAGCTGGTAGCATATGAGTCAGTGGACGTGGTGACCCAGGGAGGAGCTCGCCGGGCCAGCTTGCTCGGACCCAGTGGCCCGTTGAGAGCGAGCACGCTGGCGCAGCTCCTCGAGGGAACGAGCCAGCAGACGCGAGACTTGCATCTGGCTGATGCCAAGGCGCCCGGCGATCTCAGACTGGGTGAGCCCACCGAAGAACCGTAGGCCCAGGATGACCCGCTCGCGGGGTGCCAACTCAGACATCAGCGGCTCCAGAACAGCCCGATCCTCGACCTTGGCGTGCCCCTGGTCGAGCTCGCCAAGGCTCGCCAACAGGCCTTCGTGTTCCTCCTCGCCATTGCCAGGCGAGTCGAGTGAAGCGAAGCGGTACGCGTGCCCGGCCTCCAATGCCTCCAGGGCCTCCTCCATGCTAACCCCCACCTCCGCAGCCAGCTCGGGGATGCTCGGGGATCGTCCAAGTCGCTGTGAGAGGACCGAGACTGCTTGGTTCAGGCTGAGGTAGAGCTCCTGCAGCCTGCGGGGCGCGCGCACCGCCCAGCCCTTGTCACGAAAGTGACGCTTGAGCTCCCCCACGATGGTATGAGTGGCATAGGTCGAGAACTCCACCTCTCTTCTGGGGTCGAACCGCTCGACAGCCTTGACGAGGGCCATGGACGAGACCTGGATCAAGTCGTCCAGGGGCTCGCCCCGGCTTCCGTAGCGGCGGGCCAGGTGAGCGGCCAGCGCAAGGTGGGCCTCGATCAGCTGGGTGCGGAGCTCGGGGTCACGGGTCCTGGCAAACTCGGCAAACTTGAGTCGCGACTCTTCACGACTGTCTCCGTTTATGCTCACCCGGCAGTGACCTGTGGAGCGGACTTGCGCATCCATATGCACCCACCGTGCCCATCGCGCTGGCGGACCTCGTAGGCGTCCACCACAGCAGACAGGATCCTGATGCCGAGGTTGGACAGGGTTGCAGAGGCGAGGCCTCCCCACCGCATCGCCCCCTCCACCTCTATAGCCACCGGACTGATCGAGTAGCGAAGCTCCAGGACCGCCCCAGCGGCCCCGGCGTCGGCGTCGGCGTCGGCGGCCCCGTCGGCGTCGGCGGCCCCTGGGACCGATTCGAGCAGAGCGAAGCAGATCTCGTCCACTCCAAGGCGGAGGTCCTCCATGTCGTCGTACGAGAAGCCGAGGCGGGTGGCCAGGCTCGCAGCCGTGAGCCTCGCGAACGGCAGGTACTCCGGCCTGGCTGGCAGGAGTAACCAGGCTGTCTCTTCGCTCATGTGGCTAAGGTAGCCAACCAAGCGGACCGGCCTGCGGCACCACAGCAGTGGTGGTCTCCCGGCTGCGACGATCAGTGGGAGAATGGCGCATGAGAGTCGCTGTGTGCGCGAAGCAGATCCCCGATCCGGCCACCCCGGGAAGGCTCGACCCGGCGAGCTGGACCCTGGATCGAACCGACCGCCTCATGCTGGACGAGGCAGATTCCTACGGGGTGGAGGTGGCGCTGCGCCTGGTCGAAAGGGCCGGAGGTGGCGAGGTAACCCTGGTCTCGATGGCTCCTCGCAGCGAGACGGCAGGGTTGCGAACCGCGCTGGCCATGGGCGCAGCCAGCGCGATGCTGGCGACCGACGGCGCCCTGGCCGGCTCAGACGCCCTTGGAACGGCCAAGGTCCTGGCTGCGGCGATCAAGTCGATCTCGCCTGACTTGGTGCTCGCCGCCACCGAGTCGACCGATGGCTACACAGGGACGGTGCCGGCCCAGCTGGCCGAGCTGTTGGGCCTGCCGTCGATCACCTTCGCAAAGCGGATCGAGCTGGATGACGAAGCAACATCCGTCCTGGTGTGGCGTCAGACTGAGGCAGGTGACGACGAGGTCCGCTGCCCGCTGCCGGCGCTGGTATCGGTCACCGCAGGTGTGGTCGAACCTCGTTATCCGTCCTACAAGGGTATCGTCTCGGCCAAGTCCAAGCCGATCACGCTTCTGGGCATCGCTGACCTCGGCATCTCACCGGCCTCGGTGGGGACTGCGGGCGCCGGCCAGGAGGTCGTCGGGGTCGCCGTCGCCGAGTTGCGCCAGGCCGGAGAGATGATCGTGGACGGCGGCGACGC
>JBOGGU010000085.1:0-15621 GCA_050744085.1 Acidimicrobiales bacterium | reverse complement strand
GAGCAGCAGCGACATCTGCCGGTAGGCGTAGGCGTGCTTGGTGAGGTCGTCGTAGACCACCAGCGTGTGCCCGCCCTTGTAGAGGAAGTGCTCGCCCATCGCGCAGCCGGCGTAGGGGGCCATGAACTTGATCGGCGCCGCCTCGTCGGCGGGCGCGGCGACGATGATCGTGTTCTCCAGGGCGCCGTACTCCTCGAGCGTCTGCGCGAGCGCGACGACGGTCGACATGCGCTGGCCGATCGCGACGTAGACGGACACGACGCCGGTGTCCTTGTTGTTGATGATCGTGTCGATCGCGATCGCGGTCTTGCCGGTCTGGCGGTCACCGATGATCAGCTCGCGCTGGCCGCGGCCGATCGGGATCATCGCGTCGATCGCCTTCAGGCCGGTCTGCATCGGCTGCTTGACCGGCTGGCGCTGGACGACGCCGGGCGCCTTGAACTCAGCCGGGCGCGTCTGCTCCACGTCGATCGCGCCCTTGCCGTCGAGAGGGCGCCCGAGCGGGTCGACGATCCGCCCGAGCAGGCCATCGCCGACGGGGATCTCCAGCAGCGCGCCGGTGCGCTTGACGGTGTCGCCCTCGGAGATGCGCTCCCAGTCGCCGAACAGCACGGCGCCGACGTTGTCGGACTCGAGGTTCAGCGCCAGCCCGGTGACGCCGTGGGGAAGCTCGAGCATCTCGAAGGACATGCAGTTCTCCAGGCCGTGCAGGCGGGCGATGCCGTCGGCAACCGACAGCACGGTGCCGACCTCGGTCAGCTCGGCGGTGCCGCTGTCGAGTCCCTCGATGCGGCTCTTCAGGATGCTGGTGATCTCGTCTGGGTTGATCTGCATGTCTACTCCTAATTGAGAAAGAGGGGCCCGGCTCGCCGGCTTTCAGCCGCCTGCGCCACCCTCTAGGTTCCTTGGGCAACGTGCCTGCGCAGTTGCTCCAGTCGATTGCGAATAGATGCGTCGAGGATCGAGTTTCCGACCCTGATGATGATCCCACCGAGAATCTCCGGGTCCACGCGTGCCGCGAGGTTGACCGTGCGCCCGGCGCGCTCGCCGATCGTCTTGCCGAGGCTTTCGGTGGTCGCCGCGTCGAGCGCGATCGCGCTCGTGATCTCCACGGGCAGGGTCTTGTTCTCCTCCTCCCACAGCCGCTCGAACTCCTGGCGGGCGCGGAAGATCACGGGCATGCGGTGGTTCTCGATCAGCAGCGAGAGGAAGTTCAGCAGCGCCTCGTCCGCCCCGTCGAGCAGGCCGCCGAGCGCCTCGACCTTCTCGGTGGTGGAGAAGTACGGCGAGAAGAAGAACACGGCGAGCTCCCGATTCCCGTTCAACGCGTCCGCGAACTGCGCCAGCTGCTCGCGCAGCTCGTCGAGCTTGCCCTGCTCGAGGGCGACCTCGAACAGCGCGCGGGCGTATACCTGGGCGAGCTCATCCATCAGGGGCACCCTTGCGGCCCGCTCGCCAGCGCGATGGCAAGACCATCGAACGTGGCGAGGGCGAGCGAGATCGACAACGTGGCGGGCTGGGATGTGTGTGGCGAGCGGGCCGTCATCACAATCAGTTGCTCTCGGCACCCGAGGAGATCGTGGAGAAGTCCAGTTCGTTCAGGGCCTCCTCCACGAGACGGCGCTGGTCGGCGTCGTCGAGCGTCTTGCGCGTGACCTTCTCGGTGGCCATCACCGTGAGGTCGGCGACCTCACGACGGATGTCGTCGAGCGCCCGCTTTGAGGCGGCCTCGATGTCACGCTCGGCGCGCTTGGCGGCTTCGTCGAGGACCTGCCTGCCGCGCTCACGACCCTCGTGCTCGTGTGACTCGGCCGTCTGACGCGCGCGCTGGACGATCTCCTCCGACTGCGTGCGGGCCTCCTTCAAGCGCTCGCGATACTCCTCCAGCACCTTGTCGGCTTCCTGACGCAGCTCCGCGGCGGCGTCGATCTCGCCCTCGATCGTCTTCGCGCGCTTATCCAGGGCTGCGCCGATCACCGGAAACACCCACTTGGCGAGGATGAACAGCGAGATCGCAAACACGACTATCGTCCAGATCATCATCCCCACATTGGGGGTGATCAGGAACGAGCCGCTGCTGGAGGCGAGTGGGATGTTTGGCGAAGTGAGCATTGTGGCCTACAGGAAGAAGGCGATGAAGCCGCCGACCAGGCCGTAGAAGAAGCATGCCTCGGTGAGCGCGAAGCCCAGCCACTGGATCGAGGTGATCTCGCCCTTCATCTCGGGCTGGCGGGTCACCGACTCGATCACCTTGCCGAACAGCATCCCGATGCCGGCACCGGCACCCGCGGCACCGCCGCCAGCGCCCGCCCCCAGGGCGATCGCCTTGCCCGCCTTCTCGCCGATCGTTTGGTATGACTGCGTCGCAGCCGCGATCAGCGGATGAAATATCGAAGCACTACCCAAGTCGTGAAACATTTAGCTCCTAGCTCTCTTTGAGGTTAATGGCTGGTAACGGCTCCACCCAGGTAGATGGCGGTCAATATTGCAAAGATGAAGGCCTGCAGACCTGCGATCAGCACGGCTTCGAACACGTAGATCGCGACACCCAGGGGCAGGGTGAACCAGCCCAAGGCCGGGATGCCCAGCAGGACTGCCATGTCACCTGCCATGAAATCTATCAGGAGGTGTCCCGCGAGCAGGTTGGCCCATAGCCGGATCGCCAGCGAGAGCAACCGCAGGAAGTGTGAGACGACCTCCAGGGGGTAGAGGAAGGCCAGCATGCCTCCGCTGGTGCCCGCGGGGACCAAGCTCTTCAGATACCCCCCGAACCCCTGGGCACGGAAGCCCACGACGTTGTATGCGATGAATACGCCCAGTGCCAGTATGAACGGGAGGGCGACGTTGGTGTCCGCGGCATAGATCTGGAACGCCGGGATGCTCACCCCGGCCAAGTGGAAGGGCTCTGCAGTGTTTATGGGCAGGGGGACATACCCGATGACGTTGGTGACCAGGATGAACACGAACAGTGTGAATACGAGCGGGAACCACCTCCTGGTCATCGTCTCGTCCATGCTGTCGTGGGTGAATCGCTTGGTCAGGTCGTAGCCCCATTCGACCGCTGTCTGGATGCGGTTCGGCCGCATCTCCATCCGCCGGGCGACGAACCACAGGATGCCGATCGTCAGCGCTGCGGTGATGAGCAGGTAGAGCACTCCCTTGTCGAAGTTGATCGGGCCGAACAGGTGCGCCCAAGGCAGCAGGTGGTAGGGGGCGACGATGTTGAAGGTGTTGTTCTTGTGGCCGCGTAGGCCGAAAGCGATCCCGAGCCCGACCAAGCCAGCGACATACACCCCGACGATGCCGTAGGTGACCTGCCTGCGGCGGCTCATGCGGGCCAGGAACGTCATTGGAGGGCTCTTTGCCGCGGTGGTCCCGTGACCACCTTGGTCACGAAGGCCACCGAGTACGCCCCCAAGATCACCAGGGCCGCGGTGAGCCCGTCCCGGCGTCCGCCGACGACGGCAGCGATCACGATCACTCCCGCCAGCAGCCAGATCCGCGCGAACCCCTCGAAGAGGGTGACGCCCAGCTGCCTCACCGGCGCGGTCACCTTGCGCGTCCAGCGCCGGTCGGCTGCTGCGATCACGCGCTGCAGGATCCACCCGCCGGCGCCAACGGCGAAGCCGAGCACAGGTGCGCCGAGCACCAGGACCGGAGCCACTGCGATCACCACCAGTGCCACGTCCAGGTATTGCGCCAGCACGAGAGAACGCTCGTTGACGTTGGCCTTAACCTCTATCGCCAAGGCAAGTTCCGGGGGTAGGGACCCTGGGCTCCACCGTCGGCCAGCGTTGCCACGAGTCCTCGCTGCTCCACCTTCTCAGTCTCCCACGCTTGCTACATACTTCGCAAGCCGGTTGGTGCAGCCCTCAGCCGGGCCTGTCCTCCCCGGCGGCGGAGTCCTCGACGGCTGGCGAGCGGACCTCGGTCGGATCCAGGACCGAATCGTGCAAGCTCCCGATCCGATGCCGTCCGCCGGCACGCCTGCGTGAACCCGTAGCGCCCCGCACGATCGAACCCGTGACGCTCGTGGGGCTTGTGGCGCTTCCCACGGCGGAGCCAGCCGGACCAGGGCCGCTCACTACCGACGACCGGCCGGCCAAGCCGGTGGCGCTCGCCACAGGGTTGGCGTGGCGCGCCTCACCGATCTTGACCACTTGCGCCAGCCGCTCCGAGGAATCCGGGGTGGCGACGGCGGTCCGCCTCCCGAACCCGGGCCGGAAGGCGATGCATAGCAAGACGGCCAGGCCCACCGCGGCATAGGGGATCACTGCGTTGCCACGGTGGCTGAACACGGGGTACAGGACCATGCCGGACAGGATCGCGGTCCAGGCCCACAGGATCATGACCGACCGTCGGTGCCCGTAACCCAACTGGATGAGGCGGTAGTGAAGGTGGCCCAAGTCGCGCGTGGCCACACCCGAACGCCGGACCGTGCGCCGCACGATGGCCAGGGCCGTGTCCAGGACTGGCACGCCGAGGATGATCAGCGGGATGAACAGGGGTGCGAAGAAGAAATACGTGTGCCCGGACAGCCCCGTCGTGCGCCCGCCCACGACGCTGGTCGACGCCGCCAGGAGCAGGCCGACGAACAGGGCCCCGGCGTCGCCCATGAAGATTCGGGCCGGGTGGAAGTTGTGAGGCAGGAACCCCAGGCACACCCCGCAGGCGATGACCGCCAGCAGCGGGCCGATGTTGTCGGTGCTGAGCGAGCCTTGGTTGACCAGCTCCAGGCTGTAGACGGCAAACGAACCGGCGGCGATGGCCACGAGACCGGCTGCCAGGCCGTCGAGGCCGTCGATGAAGTTGATGGCGTTGGCCATGCCCACCACCCACAGCGCAGTCAGCAGCGGCAGGATCGACGGCGACGGGACCAGCACGCCGAGCCCCCCCGGCAGCTTGAACAGGATCATCGTGACACCGAAGAAGTACAGCACGCTCCCGGCCAGCACCTGCCCGGCCATCTTGGCTGGCGGCGACACTTCCCGCAGGTCGTCCACCAGGCCCACCGCGAAGATGACGGCCCCGGCGAGCACCACACCCAGGGGCTCGGAGGAGCCGGAGAAGACTTCCTTGAACTGGGGCAGCCGGGAGGCCACGATCATCGCCACCAGGAACGCCAGGAACATGCCGGCGCCGCCGAGGGTTGGCGTTGGCCGCAAGTGGATGCGGCTGGCGTCGGGGAGCACCACCGCGCCGTAGCGTCGGGCCAGGCGCTTGACCGGGAAGGTGAGCCCGAAGGTCACCACGGCTGCCACTGCCAGGATGGCAAGGTAGCCGGAGAGTCCCTTCATCGTCGATTCTGCCGGCGCGTCACGTGATCCTTCGCCTAGGCCGGCGCCAGGCCTGGCGGGGGGAACTTGGAGCAGAGGATGCTCACCTCGGCTGCTGTCGCGCCGATCTCAGCGTCGCTGTCACGCCTGCGCAGGGCGGTACCGATCAACCTGGCGATCTCGTGCATCTCGGGCTCGCGCATCCCCGCCGTGGTGGTTGCGGCGCTGCCCAGCCGCAACCCGCTGGTCACGAAAGGGGATCGGGGGTCGCCCGGTATCTGGTTGCGGTTGCAGGTGATTCCCGCTCGGTCCAGCACGTCCTGGGCCACCTTGCCAGTCAGGTCGGGGTCAAAGCTGCGCAGGTCGACGAGGATCAGGTGGGTGTCTGTCCCACCCGAGACCAGCCGGAAGCCCTGCTCGGCCAGGCCCGCAGCCAGCGCCTGGGCGTTGGCCACCACCTGGGCCGCGTAGGTGGCGAAGCCGGGCTCGGCGGCCTCGGCGAAGCACACCGCCTTGGCGGCGATGACGTGCTCAAGCGGGCCGCCCTGAAGGCCCGGGAAGACCGAGCGGTCGATGGCCGGCGCCAGCTCGGGCCCGCACAGTATCGCGCCGCCCCTCGGCCCGCGCATGGTCTTGTGGGTGGTGAAGGTGACCACGTCGGCCACCCCCACCGGGGTCGGGTAGGCACCGCCAGCGACCAGGCCAGCGACGTGGGCCGCGTCGAACATGAAAAGCGCCCCCACCTCGTCCGCGATGGCCCTGAGCGGGGCTGGGTCGATGATGCGGGGATAGGCGGTGGCCCCGGCCACTATCAGCTTGGGCCGCTCGGCGAGGGCCAGGTCCCTCACCTGGTCCAAGTCGATGCGCTCGTCGCTGGCGGTCACCCCGTAGGAAGCGAAGCGGTAGAGCTTTCCTGAAAAATTGACCGGTGAGCCGTGGGTCAGGTGCCCACCCTGGTCCAGGCGCATCGCCAGCACAGTGTCACCTGGCTCCAACAGCGCAAGGTAGACGGCGGCGTTGGCATTGGCCCCAGAGTGAGGCTGCACGTTGGCGTGAGCCGCCCCGAACAGGTTGCACAGGCGGCGCCTGGCCAAGTCCTCGACCTGGTCGATCACCCGGTTGCCGCCGTAGTAGCGCTTGTAGGGGTAGCCCTCGGCGTACTTGTTGGTGAGCACCGTGCCGGTCGCCGCCAGCACGGCAGCGGAGGCGAAGTTCTCGGACGCGATCAGCTGGAGGGTGGAGCGCTGGCGTTCGACCTCGGCCCCGATCATGGCGGCCAGCTCCGGGTCGGCGGCTGCGAGCACGGGGTCGACCCCCGGGCATTCGGCGCTGGTGTTCATGGGGCGCTCCTGTCTCGGCTGAACTGGTCTCCGCCCTTGCATGGTAGACCACTTGGAACGGAGGCACCGGCCACCGAGCCGGCCAGCGGCGAGGGCCAGCGGGCCGGCGAGCAGCGCCGGCCAGCAGCGCAGCACTAGCTGGTAGGTTGTCGAGCCAGTGGCTGCGAGGTGACGAGGGACCGTGATCCGGGGTTGGCCAAGCTGGTCTCAGTAGGCGAGCACCAGGCTCAGCGGGCTGAATCCACGTCCCTCGTGCAGCGCTTGGCTCGGGCAGGCCTGGCAGCCCGCGCTGTCGTCTGGGCAGTCTTGCGTCTGGGCAGTCTTGGCCTACCTTACGGTCGACATCGCTGTCTCCGGGGCCCCCGGCAAGAGTGCCAGCGCAGGCGGTGCGATCCAGCAGGTGGCCCGCGAGCCACCTGACCAAGCTGTGCTCGTGGTCCTGGCCGCCGGCATGATCGCTTAGGGTCCGCCTGTTCCAGCAGATCGGGCTTGTCGCTGCTGGCGTGGTCTATGTCGCCCCGTGCGTCCAAGCGCTCAGGCTGGTTGCCAGAGGGCCGACCAGCCCCCAGTCGAACCACCGCTCGGCGTCGCTGTCCGCTGTCGTCCTCGGATGGCCGGGGGGCTAAGAGCTGCTGGCGGCCATCGGCCTGGGAATTGTGATCGGCAGCCTGATCTTCACTGGGTGGGCCGCGTTCCAGGGCTTTACCGGAGGCCTGCGCATGAGGGCCATGCCTGGATCGGTCTCCGCGTTCGCCCGCGTGGTCGGAACTGCGGGCCAGATGATGCGAGGACTGGTCTTCACCGCCGTTGGCACATACATCCTGATCGCGGCCATCCGTGATGCACCGGGACAGACCAAGGGCCTCGACATGACCCTACGAGCCCTCGATGCCAAGCCATACGGATCCTGGCAGCTTATCCTGGCAGGCGCCGGGTTCCTGGCCTTCGCACTGTTCTCTCTGGTCGAGGTGCCCTACGGCCGGACCTGAGGTTGGTACTTCGGTAATGGCTCGCGTCCCAAGGGTGCTTCAGACTGGGCTGGTCGGGTCAGCCCCTTCGAGGCGAACTAAGGGCCGTGCCCAGAGGGCCTGAGTGCGGACCAGGGCCGCCACGCCAAGGAGGCCGGCTCCCGCGGCGGCGATGAAGTCAGGGATCGAGGTTCCAACTCGTACGCCGGTCAGCGTGCCGTTCGGCCCGAGCACAACTGCGTATGCGACTGCGACGCCCAACCCAGCGAGGGCGAGCAGCAGCAGGCCTCCTGCCACGTTGGCAAACCCGCCGAATACGAGGGCACCCCAGGAGCGGCCAATCGAGATGCAGACCAGCAGACCCGCGAAACCGACGGCAGCGAATGCCCCTGCCACCACACGGGGTGCAACTGAGGAGGACTGGGAGCCCGCCAGCCCAGTACCGACCGCCACGGCCAGCACCGCCAGGGCGGCGATCCCCCACAGCGGCGCCTGGCCATGTGCCCGGGCAGCTTCCGGGCTTATGCCGGCCGTTGGCGGCCGAGACGGGAACTCGGCAGTCCGGAGCTCGGAGGCCGGCTGGGCGTTGGCCAGCTGGGCTGGGGGCTGGTCCGGGACGGTTAGATCAGGGGCCGGCTGGACGAGGGTGGGGGCCCGGTGCTCGGCGACCGAGGCGCGCCCAGCTCGGTAGGCCAGCAACAGTGCCCAGAGCCCGACGCCAACCGCAGTGACGACGGCGCCGCTGCGTTTCCCGGGCGTTGAAGCCGTCGGCGCCTCCAGGGTTCCCACCGTGATGAGCAGGGTTGCCACCACTGCGGCCCCAAGCTCTCCCAGCACTTCCCAACGCTGGTCCAAGAAAGCCAACCAGCCAGCCGACGCCACCCCGGCGAGGATCACCACGAACCCTGCGAAGAACACCCACTGGCTCGTGCGGAACAGGTCGTAGGAGGTTCCGTAGCCGTCGTTCGACAGCTGCGTGTTGCCCAACCCGGCAAGGAAGTACCCCAAAGCCACCCAACCGGCCCCGACAGCGAGAGTGGCCATCGTCGTCCTGGAGCGTAGAAGTGAGATCATGGCGTCCTCCTGGGCTGGCAATACGCGTCCATCCGATCCTCCTGCAAGTCATCCTTGACCCTGTGGCGCACGCTCGTCAACCGGCCGCGGCCCCTGCCTGCGTTTCGGCGGAACCCAAGTTGGGCATCCTGAGAGGGAACGAACCCAAGCATCCGGGAGCCAAGATGGATATCACAGAGCTCATCCTCGCAGACCACCACCGGCAACGCCGGGGCTTTGCGCTCCTCGACGAGGCCCGGGCGGCAAATGTGGGCAACATGTCCTCGGCGAGATCTGGGGAGGGCTCGCCATCGCGCTCGAGGCTCACGCGGATGCGGAGGAGGAGCTCTTCTACCCGCGCTTGCTGAAGCTGGGCAAGGATGGCGAAGAGGAGACCGACGACGCCATCGGCGACCACAATGACATCCGTGATGCCGTGCGCGCTGCCAGCACTCATCGGGTGGGCAGCCCGGCTTGGTGGTCGTCAGTCGCCGCAGCCCGCACGGCGAACAGCGACCACATGGGAGAGGAGGAACGTGGCGCTCTTGCTGACTTTCGCCGGAACGCTCCCCTTGAGCTTCGTCGCGAGATCGGCCTGGGCTTCGCGGCCTTCGAAGCGGCCCACGCCAGCGGCCACGGCGTCGATCGGTCCGACAAGGACCCGGTGGCCTACATCCAGGAGAACAGCTGAGTCGCGCTCAGGTGGCGACTCGCGCTTGGCAGGCGGCCCGGTGGAGGCGCCACGCTGGTATGGAGGCCAGCAGCGCGCCCTCCACGCTGATCATCACCAGACCCAGCAGCACCGACGAGCGACCCTTGTTGGTCCAGTAGACGTCCTTCAGGTGGACGAGCAGGGCAAACTCGTCGATCACCAGCGCGGTGCCCGCGGCGTAGCCCGCCACAACCGCAGGGTGGTTGCGGAACCGCTCGCTGCCGTAGATGGCCACGCCTCCTGACGCGGCGAGGAGCTGGATGCCCCACAGGTAGTGGTGCAGGTGGATGCCACCAGCGCTAATGTTGCGGAGCGGGCTCAAGTTGTGCTTTATGGCGTAGGTGAGCGCCCTGGTCGCGGCAAAGGTAGCCGTGAAGCAAGTCCAGCTGATGAGGACCGTGCGCTGTCGAGGCCCGAGGGACAGGATCCCTGAGGCGCTTGGCGACGCTGGCGCCGCCGGATCGACATTGGGAGACCCCTCCTCGTCGTGACCCGGAGGTCGCGGGGTGGGTCGAGTCGTTCCTGTCCAGTCAGCTTCTTGGGCGATGGACCAAGACTCTACCTGCCCCGACGAGATGACCCACAGACTGCGAAGGGTTGCCGGTTGTTACCAACGAGCGCCCCGGAAAGTCAGAGACAGCGACTCGAGCCCCAGGAGGATCCCGATGACATTGGTGGACGGCAGGTCAGGTGCAGTAGCAGCCTCACGGAGGCCACAGGTGCTCAGCGACCTGCTGGCCGGCACGCTGGTGCGCGACGCTGTGCTCGTATTCGCGGGTGCGGCGCTGGTGGGGCTGTGTGCCCAGGTCAGTGTCCCCCTCCCGTTCACCCCGGTGCCGCTAACCCTGCAGACGTTTGGCGTGCTGCTCGCGGGGGCTGCTCTCGGCTGGCGTCGGGGCTTCGCCTCCATGCTCGTCTACGGGGGGCTGGGACTGGTCGGACTGCCCTGGTTCGCCGGGCACGCCGGCGGTACCGCGATCCTGGGCGGCCCGCTGTTCGGCTACGTCATCGCCTATCCCGTAGCCGCCGCGCTCATCGGTTGGCTCGCCAGCCGGGGCCTTGACCGCAGCCCCATCCGCACGGCGGCGATGATGATCGTCGGGAGCATCGTGATCTACGCCGGCGGCTTGCCCTGGCTCATGGCCAACGTGCACGTTGGCCTGGCCAAGGGGCTGCACCTGGGCGTCACCCCATTCCTGCCCGGCGACGCCATCAAGGCGGTTGCGGCAGCCCTGTTGCTGCCAGCGACCTGGGCGCTTGTCAACCGCGACCGCTCCTGAGCTAAGGGCTGACTCCCCCTATCTGGGGACAACGCAGCAGTCATGTTGGACACCTTCGCCAAGGGAGAGCGCATCTGTCCTACGGGCAAGGCCTTGTGCGCCTAGCGGGCCAACGATACGGCGATCCACCGCCGGGAGGGTGTGGAGGGCCATTCCAACCCAGCCACCTGGCTGGCGAGGCCGTCAGTCAGAGGACCACCGGGTCCCCCACACGGATCAGGCCACGGCTGCGGATCCGCGCCCGGAGACCTCCCCTGCCGGCCAGGGCAGCCTTGGCGGACTGGCTGGTGAGCCGATCGAGGTGCCTGCAGGGATCGCAGGTGCGCTCCCCGAACGCATCCACATCCCCGATGCGGAAGCTCTGGCCGATGAGCTCGTCCAGCGCAACTCCCACGGTCACCAAGTTGCGCCTGGCTTCGCCCGGCTCGATATGCAGGCCCAACTTCGCTGCTGCGTCCAATGCCTCGGACTCGACGAGGGTGAGGTCGCTCCACAGCCGGCGCTCATAGGACCAGGTCCCGCACCCGGCGAAGTACCGGTCCCCCTCCAGGCCCCTCCCCGGCACGGCCAGGGCGCACGGCCTCGACAGGGGCACGGCCCCGGCCTGGGCCGTGAGGTAGATCCCAACCACTTCGCCCGAGCACATGCCCGCACGTTAGTGAGGGCCTGAGGGCGGGGTCCTTGTCCTGGTCCGACCGGCAGCCGATGCCCCGGCATTGACGCTCGACCCGCGTGGGCGTTACGGTGCCGGAAGACGGCGCATCCCTTTGCCTTGGGGATGTTGAGTCTTGGGAGGGACGCGAATGAAGCTTCGATTGCGGGAGCCAGCTGCGGCAGCCTTGATGGGGGCCCTGCTGGGCTTCGTTACCCCGGCATTCGTAACCACGGCGAGGGCTGCCGCAGCTAGTGCCCCATACTTGGATGCCCCTTCCCCAGGGTTCGGGCCAATCGTCGGCGGGGTCGACCTCAGCGCTCCGACTCCTACGATCACGTCGATCAGCCCTACTACGGGCGCATCCACCGGCGGCACCGTCGTCACCATTCATGGCACCAACTTCTCCACCACTGCAGGCGCCACTACGGCGGCCTTCGGCCTGGCACCCGCCACGGGGGTATCCTGTGCGAGCTCCACTACGTGCACCGTCAGCTCGCCGAGTGGACATGGCACGGTGGATGTGACGATTGCCGTGGGCGGCAAGGCGAATTCCACCTCGCCTGCCGACCAGTTCACCTACGCAGTCATGCCAGCCACGCCAGCCACGCCAGCCACGCCAGCCACGCCAGCGGCCCCGAGCACGGTCGGCTTGGCAGGGGTCGACCGCATCCAGACCGCCATAGCCGTTTCCCAAGAAGCGTTCCCGATTGCCGGCTCGGCCAAAGCGGTGGTGCTGGCCCGTGACGACTTGTACCCGGACGCCTTGACCGGAGGCCCATTGGCAGCGGCCAAGGGTGGTCCTCTCCTGCTTACGGGGCCCTCGAGCCTTGACCCGGCAAGCCGCACCGAGATCACCAGATTGCTCCCGGTCGGAGGCACCGTCTACGTGCTGGGCGGCGGCCAGGCCGTGTCCTCTTCGGTGGCTCAGTCGCTCCTCGCCAGCGGCTTCCGTGTGGACCGTCTCTCCGGGCCCAACCGCTTCGCAACAGCCGTGGCCGTTGCGAACGTTATAGGGCCAAGCGTCATCTACGAGGCGAACGGTCTCGACTTCGCAGACGCCCTGTCAGCGGGGCCAGCGGCTGTCCAGGGTGGCGGTGCCATCCTGCTAACCGACGGGCCGTACCAGGCGCCCGAGACAGCTGCCTACATCTCAGCGCACGTCTTCGACCCCGCATATGCCGTTGGCGGCGCAGCGGCCGCCGCCGATCCATCCGCGATCCCCTTAGTCGGGTCCGACCGATTCGCGACCGCAGTGGCAGTGGCCGATAGGTTCTTCAGCTCACCCAGTGCGGTCGGGATCGCAACCGGCTTGGCTTTTCCTGATGCCCTCAGTGCCGGTCCTCTCCTGGGCACCCTGGGCAGCCCGATGATCCTGGTCCCTCCTACCGCTCCGCTGCCGCCCTCGGTAGTCACCTACCTCAAAGCCCACAGTGCGACGATCACCCGCTTGGACGTCTTCGGCGGCACGGCCGCAGTCAGTCGTGGCATCCTGACTGCGGCGACAGCAGTAGGATAAGGCCAGGCGAGCGTTTATCCAGCGTCACCTTGACCGGCTGCGGCGCAGCCCGTCCGGCTGTGAGTTCTCATACCGGGCCGACGTGCCCGTTCACGCGGTGATCCAGGTCGAGCCACGGCTCGACGGGGCGGTACGTGCGCTCGATGAGCGTTGGTCCAATGACCCCCCGATAGGGATGTGGCGCTACGTCGACGACTACGGCGACACCTGCCGGAGGGCAACCATGAGGGCCGGGACGTGGGAGCCATCGAGTTCCTGGGCACGGGCATCCTGGCCACTGGCGGGGTACGGACCATGCGGAACCTCATCGCCCTGGCCATCACCGTGGGGGGCGTGGCCGCCCTGACCGACGTCCGCCTAGTGGCTCACCCGCTTGGCTTCGTGCTGGCCTTCGCCAACTGTGCAGGGTTCATGGCCTACGTCGTGCTCGGCCACCGCATCGCCAACTCGAGCCTCGGGAAGAGTGTCAGGGGGGCATGGACGGCATCGGCAAGTTCGGTGGGCCATGGTCGTCGCCGCCGTGGTGCCACCCCCATCGGGCTGGGAGGGGCCATCCCCGCCTGTCATAACCACTCCTGCGCCTGGTGGATCTCGGTGATGCGAGCCAGGCTGCGACGAAGCCGCTTGCGTTCGGTGGCCGCGAGTTGGTCGACCAGTGCATCCAGTTGGGTGGACGCCTGAGCGTGGAAGGCGGCGATCACTCGCCGGCCCGCCTCGGTGAGCGTCACTGCACGGCGCGTCGATCTCCAGGCACGCCGACCCGTTCCACCAGGCCAAGCCGCTCGACCCTGTCCACGAGCCGGTGAGCCCAGGGCAGCTGCAGGGTCTTGGCGCTCAAGAGCGCGCCTCGTCTGCGTCCCAGTTGCTATGGGAACGACCGAGAGCGTTCCGATGCGAAGTCTGGGCATGGTCAAACGTCGCCGCTCAGCATGGCTGCACTTGGCGATCTGGTCACGGTCCGCCCGCCGGGCGCCAGAGGCTGTCAGCCTATCGTTCCTCGACAAGCGAGTCTTCGAGGAACTGGCGGACCCGGTCCGGGTGGCGTCCCAGTGGTGGTGTAAAAGTGGTGGGCCGCAGGCTCCCGGTGGGCAATGTTAGGCCGCCGCTGTGATGGTGTCGAGGACCCCGTCTGTGCGGGGCGCTTCCCCCGCTCGGGATGGCGAGCCGAGCAGCTGCCTGCGCAGCTCGGCGAGCTGGCGCACGGCCTTGGGTGTCATCTCCACACCGCGCCAGCCCACGCTGGCGCGGTCGAGCACTGCCCACACCAAGGAGAGACAGGACCGCTCGCCGGGAAGCCGGCCGATCACCTTGACCCGCCGGCGGGTTGCCTCGGCCACTGCTTCATCCCCGGCCTCGGCCTCGATGTCGGCCCAGATGGCCCAGAACTCGCGCTTCACCTGGGCTTGGGCGTGTTTGGGTACCCGTGCCAAGATGTTTCGGGCCCGGTGGATGAGGCATCGTTGGCGGGCCGAGCTGGGAAGGACCAGCTCGACGGCCCCGATCAGCCCGGAGCCGCCGTCAGAGATGACCAGGTGGGTGCTCGCAGGCCACGGCTGGTCATGCCAGACAGGAACCCCGCCCAGGCGTCGGTGGACTCAGAGCTGGCGGCCTCGATGCCCAACAAGACCGGGGCTCCGGTGGCGGTCATCGCCCAGGCCACCATCACCGGCTCGGCAGCCGCCCCGGGGTGCATCTTGAAGTGAGTTCCGTCCAGGTAGAGGTACTCGAGCTCGATGCCGGACAGATCCCTGGCCTTGAAGGCGTCGAAGTCGACCTTGATGGCCTCACAGATGCGAGACACGGTGGATTTGGAGACCTTGGCCCCAGCTCCGAGGGCTTCTTCCAGGGCGGCTTCGATGTCTCGGGTGGACATCTACCGCACCCAGCCGGCGATGACCAGGGCCTCGATGGCGTTGGTGCGGGTGACACCGGCCCCGAGCAGGCGCGAGGCGAACGCGGCGGTGGTCCCCCGCAGCTTGGGGCGATCCAGGGTGACCGGACCTGCGGTGGTCTTGATGCTGAGCGGGCTGTAGCCGTTGCGAGAGCCTTCGTTGGCCACGGGGGCGTCCTTGTGCCGCTCGTAGCGCTCCCGACCCAAGACCTGGCTCACCTCGGCCTCAAGGGCGGTCTGCAACAACAGGCGGGCCCCCAGGGCCGCCACGGCCTCCAGCACCTCTCCGAGGTCCCCCTCGGAGGCGAACAGCTCGTCAATCTGTGCACGGATGCGCTCAGTGGGCGATACTCGTGTGGTCACGGACGTACTCCTTTCATGAGTTTTGAATCCTCTGAAGGGAGCCTACGTCCGTGACACTTTTACACCAGGGATGGTCCGCCACCCCGGTCCGGCAGCACTCCGTCAGGGGTAAGTGGCTGAGACTGCCTCGAGTGCCTCCGCGCGAGACCCGTAGCCCGTCAGTGGATATAGGGCTATGAGGTCCGCGTGATCGTTGCGATCAGCGCGTGCCGCTCGAGCCTTGAGCGCGAACATTTAACGCGGGGACGCCACCTGGAGCGACAGACCAGGCAGGTCTAAGAACACCCGGGCTTGGACATCTCGACCGACCAGGTAGGTCTCCACGGCGTCGTTGAGCCAGTCACCCGGGAGGCGTCGCCGCCGCGCGATCACCCGCGCCGCCTCGTAGACCGCCGCCCGCGGAGCGAACGTGCCGTCGATATCGCGTGTCACCCTTCTTATGGGTCTTCAGGCATAGATGTGGGTACCCGAGCGGGTTCGATCTGGCGTTCTGCCTGGTAGGAGGCTCAAGGAGGCATCGTGAGGGGCTCGGGTGATCCGTACCAGTCTGCGGGTGTGTCCTAAGGT
>JBOGGU010000084.1:0-5873 GCA_050744085.1 Acidimicrobiales bacterium | reverse complement strand
TGGCCGCCGGGCTGACCCGCAAGCGGGTCGCCCAAGCCGTCACCGGCCGCGACACCACCACCTCCCTGCAGCTGGGCCGGGCCCGGATCACCGCCCGCGCCGCCAGCCGCGTCGAGGACCTCCACCGCGCCGCAACGAACTCCGCCTAACGCAAGCCACCCTTGCTGATGCCGCTGGCGTCGACAAGAGGCAACTTGCCCGCTACGAGAAGGGCGAAGCTCAACCCACGCTTGGAGTGGCCATCGCCCTCGCCGAGGCCCTGGGTCTCTCCCTCACCCGCCTCGCCGGCCGTCACGACCATGAGGTCGACCTCGGCGGCCACTGGTGGGCGGCCTGGCAGACCACCCACCACGGCGAAACGCTCATCCACCACCATGAGCTGCTCTGCGACCAGGACCGTCGCACCCTCGCGATCAAGGCCACCACCCGAGCCACACACGTCGAGAACGGCGGCTACCTGTGGCGGGGCGAGCTCCAGCTGTGGGACAACGAGATCCTCATGGGCTGGTACGTCGCGATGGAAGGCGCCGTTCGCTCCAAAGGCACCATGTACTTCCAGTTGCACCCCCAGGGTCTCAGCATGACCGGCCGGTGGGTTGGGCTCAGCTTCGACGATCCCATCTCCACCGGCTGGGCGGCCATCACCCGCGACGAGACTGAGACCAAGCGCCTCATCCACGAGCTGATCGACCAAGGAGACCCGGACCATGCCCACCGATGACGACGACCCCTGCGAAGTGCGCATCACCGCGTCCAGCCTCGACTGGCTCGTCGACCACACCAGACAACTCGTCGGCGACCGTCTGGTCGCCTGCGGCCAGCACGAGACGACGATCCGCTCCATCTACCGCTGGCAAGGCGCCATCGAAGACGACACCGAGGCTCGCGTCGCCCTGCACACCACCCACCGATGCGTGCCCGAGATCATCCGGCGAACCCAGGCCGCCCACAGCGACGACGTGCCCGGCATCATCGTCCTGCCCATCGTCGACGGCAACCCCGACTACCTCCAGTGGCTCCGCGAACAAACCCAGCAGGCGGCGGACGAGCCTTGACCTGTCGACCATGACCAGACGAGGCGACCGCCCTGCGGGGTCCAACGAACGTCCACTGCAGAGTTGTTGCGTGGCCACAGTGCCCCCCCTGGGGCGCTGGTTTTCGTGCCTGCACACTGCCCGCCGGCCATCCCCGTGCAACCCCCCGGGCGAAGCCACTCCGACACGTCTCCGCTAGGCATTCGCCCTTCCGGGGTACCGCTCGCTGCACTCGCTTGCACGGGGCCTTCCCCGCCGGGCCTACCAGGCGACATCAACCATCCCCACAAGGAGGAAGCACCGTGGCACAGATTCATCTCACAGGAAACATCGTCAGGACCCCCGAACTTCGGTTCACCCCCTCGGGTCAGGCCGTGACCAACTTCTCCATCGCCGAGAACCGTCGCTACCAGGACAGCTCCGGCGAGTGGCAGGAGAGCACCAGCTTCTTCGACGTCGTGGCCTGGGCCGACCTCGCCGAGAACGTCGCCCAGTCCCTCCACCAGGGCGACCGGGCGACCATCACCGGCCGCATCGAGCAGCGCAGCTGGGAGACCCCCGAAGGCGACAAGCACTCGAAGCTCGAGGTCACCGCCACCGATGTGGCCGCCAGCGTCCGCTTCGCCACCGTGACAGTCGCCAAGGTCGACCGCACTCACGCCGAGTGACGAGCCTCGGTGACGGGGCCGCCGCCAATGACGCCGGCGGCCCTGTCATCACCACCGGGCCTTCCCCCAAACACGGCCCTGTCACTATCACCACCAGAGACTCAACAGAGACCATCCGCCTCAGGTCCCCGCTCTGCGTTTGAGCCGAGACATGCAACGAGGACCGGCGACTGCCGGCCCTCGCAGTGAAGCTAACGGTCTCCGGACCTTCCCACCAAGGCGTCCCGGACGATCACTTTCCTCAGGGTGCATCGTACCCGCTACGACGGTCGCCAAGGTGGACCGCACTAACCCCGAGTAACGAGACGCGGTGCCGGGACACCCGCCAACGACGCCGGCGGGCCCCCACGACCCTCGCCTCTACTCGAGAGCATTGTCTACGTGTCCACATGCAGACGACACCCCCCGATCGACCATTCCAACCACTCCGGAACCACCATCCATGAACGCGCGCCGACTTGAGGCTACGCTTCCCGCCATGGCCAAGGAATCCAAGCGGCTTCTGACCACCACCGAAGCCGGGCAACTCGTCGGCCGCAGCCCAGCTGCCATCCGCCGTGCCGCCCACGCCGGCGCCCTCGTGTACGCCGGGTTCAACGAGCAACGGCGGCCACTCCTAGACAAGGACGCGGTGCTGTCATGGGCCGCAGCCCACCCTGGGAAGCCCTCACCCCCACGTCAACGGTGGCTCACCACCCTTGACGCGCTGGACCTCCTCGGGCCGGCCACCTCCGTGGAGGTAGCGACCTACCTAGGGCTTCACCCCGGCAACGTGCGCAAGCACCTGAAGATCCTCACCAGCACGAACGACGTCGTCCGCCTCGACACCGGGCAATGGGCAACTTCCCGTTCGGTCGCCGACCGCCGCATCGCCAAGGATGCAACCGGCGAATGGTTCCTTCTCTCGGACGAGGACCTCGATCCGACCCAAGTCGTCACGGCAGGAGCCGCCTAACGAGATCCCGACCCGCCCGGGCTAAGCCCGGACATGCAACGAGGACCGGCAGACACCGGTCCTCGCAGTAAAGCCAACGGTTCCTCGACGGTCTCGTCTGGAAGCTACCAGGTACAGCACTCCACACGTGCAGTGTATCTCGGGCGACCCAGCGAGGGAAGTCCCAGAGCCGTTGGGTTCGCGACACGCGTTCTCACGGAGATGCACCATGGACACTCTCACCGCTTTGACCAGCGCAGATGCGCGCTGGCACCCGTTCGCTGCCTGCCGGGCCGAGGGCCCGGCCGGCTACTACTCGCAGCGCTCCGCCCGCCGGGAGTGCGCCACCTGCCCGGCAGCCGAGCCGTGCCTATGGTCCGGCCTGGCCCTGGAGTCCCTGCTCGGCTACCGCTACGGCTCCTGGGGCGGCGCCGGGATAGCCCGACGAGACCGCATCGCCGCCGGGCTACCCCCCCAGACGAACTACGTCGCCTGGTACCTCGGCGTCGTCGACGAGTGGTCAACCCACCACCGGTTCACCGAGCCGAGGGGTCACGCCGCGGCGTGACCGCCCTCGAGGAACGGCCCAAGGCCGTCCGGCGCTCGCCGGGGAGAGGAGGCAACCACCTCCCCCCCGGGCGATACCCGCCGATCGGGCCCAGCTACGACCGTCGCACCGCGTTCGACCAGGATCACGAGCGCCGTGACCGACACCAGCGGGCCCGCACGCAGCGGGCCATCGTCCGCGCCGTCAAGCGCGGCACGTTGCCCCCCCTCCTGGCCACGGTCCTAACCCAGCTACTCGACCTGTGCACCGACACACTGGTATGCCCGGCACCCGACGACGGGCCCGTCTGCTCGGGCTGGTGGAGCCTGCGTTTCATCCACGACCTCGTGCTGCCGGCGCTCGACGTCGAAGGAGTTCCTGTTCCCCTCGAAGAGCGAAACCCCCTCGAGGGTGCCAGCACGGCCGGGCGGTGGATGCGCCAGCTCTTCGCGCTCGGCTGGGTAGACAAGATCCACCGCCATCGGGTCGTAAACGGGCGGCAGTGGGGCACCAGCAACCTGTGGCGGATCCAGATCCCCGCCGAGATGCGCGCCGAGCTGCAGGGCGAAGAGGACGCCTCCCGGAGCCGCAACGCCGAGCGCCGCCACGCCAACGGCACTCGGCCCGGCCGAACGACGCCCGGCCGTCAAGGCCGCAACGTGCCCGGCTACGTCGCCGCCCAGGACCAGTCAGCGGCCGCTGCAGCGGCCGAACGCTCCCAGGCAGACCAACGACACCGCGACCCCTGCCCGGCCTGTGAGGGCACCCGTTGGGTGAACCATCCCAACGGGACCGGCTCGGTGCGCTGCGCCGCCTGTAAGGGCTCAGGGACCGCCAGAGCCGGCCCCTGAGCCCATCGGTGGCCACCACGCTTCCCCCGCCCGGCCTGGCCAGCCACACAACCCGCTAGCAAGCCCAGAACCACCACCGCTGGTCCGGCGCGTCTCCGCACACAGAGATGCGCCGTCGTCGCGCTCAGCCCGGTGTCGATCCCTAACCGGACGGCCATACATGGCCGCTCTCTACAGCGCCATCACAGGCCGTTGCCTCTGACTACTGCCTGTAGTCATTGATCCAACACCCGCGCCCCCGACCAGACCCCTCTGCGACACCGGCCCGTCACCAACCAGGCGGGCTACCCAGGGGGGCGGCCAGAGTGCCAACGCGCTCCGTGGTCACGGTCGAAGGTGTCCGGCAGGGATCCCCTGGCACCTCGCTCTGCGCCTGCCGATGATGCCACATCACTCTTGTATAACATTGCTCAATCCTATACAATAGTGGTGAGGGGGGATGCGCCCTCCGGATCGGAGCCACTGATGCCCACCACCACCGCCACCACCCCGAGCCGGCCACGCCAGCGGCCCGCGGAGCGGGGCACCCCCGAGATCAGCCACCTGCTCACCCTCGGCACCGGCCACGTCCCTCCCGAGGCCAACGACGACGACTGGTGGGCCAACGTGCCGGCCTCGCCCGTCGAGCAGGGCTGGTGGGTCTACGTGCCCACCCACAGCTTCGACGGTGTGCTGCCCGACATGCCCGGCCCGATCCGGGACATCCTCCTGGCCGCCCGCCGCCTCGGCTGCGCCTACGTCCACCTCGACGTCGGCGGCCCGCAGTTCGCCGAGCTCGACTGGTGGGAGTGGTGATGGCGGCCCCCACCGACGAGATCAGCCCCCAGCTGGTCTACGACCAGGACCTCGGCGTCAGCTACCCGGCCCGAGCCGCCATCTGGGTCGACGGCATCTACTGCTTCACCGCCACCTCACCCGCGGACTGGCGCGCCGCACTGGCCCGGGCCGGCATGGCCGGCGGCACCGTGCTCGTCCCCGCCGACGGCCCCCCAGGTGACGCCTGGTGCGAGGCCGACCTGCGCATGGCCCGACTGGTCCGCTGCTCGTGCGGCGACGCCAACCTCGACCCCGACACCGACGCCTTCGCTGTGCTGCTCTGCGAGCGCTGCCACACCGAGGCCGGCTGGGAGAGCGCACACCTCGACAACGACCACGACCGCTCCCCCGACCCGGCCTGCCCCATCTGCGCCGACACCGACGACCAGCCCCCCACGTCCACAAGTCCACAAGTCGACACGTCGTCATGACCACAACGTCGGCCCTCATCATCACCGGTCCCCCCCTGGGCAGCCAGCACCAGCGAGGTGTCGAACGCCCCCATGGCACCAGGAAGCGGTACGTGTTCGGACCTTCAGGCAACGACCGGGGCAACGCCTGCCGCTGCACCGCGTGCACGCAGGCCAACCGCCGCTACGTCAGCTGGGACACCAAGCGGCGCCGGCTCGGCCGCAGCGAAGGCGCCTGGGCCACACCCCACGTCGCCACCACCAGAGCCCGGGCCCACATCGACCAGCTGCGCAGCTCGGGGATCGGCGCCCGCCAGATCGCCCGCCTGGCCGGCATCAGCCGCACCCAGGTCACCGACATCACCGCCGGGCGCAGTCAGCACATCCGGCGGGCCACCGAGGCCGCCATCCTGGCCGTCCAAGCCCAGGCCGCCCCCGGGGCGCTCGTCGACGCCCGCCCCACCTGGATCCTCATCGAGCGGCTCCTGGCCGCCGGGCTGACCCGCAAGCGGGTCGCCCAAGCCGTCACCGGCCGCGACACCACCACCTCCCTGCAGCTGGGCCGGGCCCGGATCACCGCCCGCGCCGCCAGCCGCGTCGAGGACCTCCACCG
>JBOGGU010000083.1:0-51813 GCA_050744085.1 Acidimicrobiales bacterium | reverse complement strand
TGGGCCGGGGTGCCGGGGCGAGGTGGGCCGGGGCGGGCCGGGGCGGGCCGGGATGCCGGGGTGCCGGTGGGCCGGGGTGCCGGGGTGCCGGTGGGCCGGGGTGCCGGTGGGCCGGTGGGCCGGGGTGCGGACCCCGAGGCGGGGAACTGACGCCGGGCCTACGGCTTCGCGACGGGAACGTCAACCAACGAGCCGTACTCGGTCCAGGAACCGTCGTAGTTGCGGACGTTCTCGAAACCCAGGAGCTCCTTGAGGACGAACCAGGTGTGGGCGCTGCGCTCACCGATCCGGCAGTAGGCGACTACGTCCTTGTCTGGAGTCACCCCTACCCCTGCATACAGCGCAGCCAGCTCCTCGTCAGCCAGGAATGCGCCAGTATCCGGGTTCACCGCCTTGCTCCACGGGACGTTCGCCGCGCCCGGGATGTGGCCGGGGACCATCGCCGACTCACCGGGCAGATGCTGGGGAGCCAGGATCTCCCCGTGGAACTCCGCTGGCGAGCGCACATCCACCATGGCCTTGTTGCCCGTGGCTCCCACGTAATCGGCCAGGACCTGGTCCCTACGTGCACGAAGCGCGGTGTTGGGCGCAGAGGCGTTGTACCCAGAGCTGGCCTTGACGGGGGTGGCCTCTGAGGTCATCTCGCGGTGCTGCATCTCCCAGCGCTTGCGGCCGCCATCCATCAGCGAGACCTTCGCGTGACCGTAGATCTGGAAGTACCAGTACGCATAGGCGGCGAACCAGTTGTTCGAACCGCCGTAGAGGATCACGTGGGTGTCGTTGGTGATCCCCGCGGAGTCCATGAGCGCCTCGAAGCCGGCCTGGTCCAGGAAGGTCCGGCGCACAGGGTCCTGGAAATCCGCCCGCCAGTCGAAGCCCACGGCACCGGGGATGTGGCTGGCGTGGTAGGCGCTGGCATCCTCGTCGACCTCGACCACCACCGCTCCGGGGTCGTTCATGTGCTCAGCAGTCCACTCGGTGGTCACGAGGGCATCAGGGTTGGCAGGCATGTCGCAGCACCTCCTTGGCTCATGCCCCCGGACGATCCGGGAGCTTGCGTCTGTCGCTGTCTGCTCCAGCCAAGCATTGTTGACCGAATAAGTCAACTATAGGGGGCGCTCGGCGCTCGGCGCTCGGCGCTCGGCGCTCGTCAGCGCTTCCAGAGCGCCAGGATCTGTGGCCCCCAGTAGACGGCCACCATCGCCCCCAGGGCTAGAAATGGAGCGAATGCCACCCGGCTCCTGCGCCCCGCCTTGCCCCCCGCCATCAGCCCGATGCCCACCACCGCGGCCAACACGAAGCCCAGCACCAGGCCGGCAGCCACGTCGCCCAGGCTCAACCACCCGAGGTAGACGCCGATCAACCCAGCCAGGCGCACGTCGCCGAAGCCCATGCCCTGCGGCTGAATCAGGTGGATTAGAAACAGGACAGCGAAGGCCGCCGCCCCCCCGATCGCGGCCCTCGCCAGCGCCACGGGCGCCCCGTCGGCAAGGGCCAGCGCCACCAGCAACGGGACACTGATGCCCAGGACCGGGTAGATGATGCGGTTGGGGACTATCCGGTGCTCCAGGTCGATGGCCGAGACGGCGACCAGGGTCGCTGCGAAGAGCCAGTACGCCAGGATGACGGGGTGCTCGCCGAAGCGCACGACCACCCCCACGAAGAGCGCTGCGGTCAGCGCCTCGACAGCCGGGTAGCGCGTACCGATGCTCCTGGCGCAGTGGCGGCACCGACCCCTTAGCACGGCCCAGGAGAGCACCGGCACGCTGTCCACCAGGGTGAGGGGCGCGGAGCACCCCGGACAGCGTGGGCCAGGGCGGAGCAAGGACAACTTCGCAGGGACGCGCTCGATGACCGAGGTGAGCGCCGAGCCCACGAGGAGGCCGACGGCGGCGCTCACGACGCCGGGCACCACGAGCGATGGCGTCACATCGGCAGGGTAGGCCGCTCAGCAGCACCAGGCCGCATCGACACCCCGCCAGACCGCATCGACACCCCCCGTTCCCTCCGGCTCCCGGGTGGCGAGACGTCGAGGTGGGCATCTACGCTGCGCCAGCATGGGACAGGGTGGAGACGCGGGGGAGACAACCATCAGCCAGGTCGTGAGAGCCGCTGGGCTGCTCGGCCCCTTGGAGACCGAGACACTGACCTGCGTGCGCCAACTGGGGCCCTCCAACGTCGCCGAGGTCACCGAGCGCCTCAACGCCGAACGAGCTGGGCGAGGCGAGCGGCCACTTGCATATCGGACGTTCCTGACCATGCTCGCCAACTTGGAGGCCAAGGGCCTCTTGGACCACACCAAGGAAGGCAGGGCCTTTCGCTACGCCCCCACCAGGACCGACGAGGAGTACCTGGCTGCCCGTGCCGCACAAGCCGCACGGGCGTTCCTGGCTCGGTTTGGCGACGCGGCGGTGGCTGGGTTCGCAGCCGAGGTGATGATCGACTCACGACAGCGTGCCCTGCTCCAAGAGCTGGTCGATGACCCTGGCGAGCATTATGAAAGCCCCGACACGTAGCGTCTGGGCCCTTGTCGGCCTGGCAGCCACGAGCGTCACAGCCGCCGTCGCCGGAGCGACGTGGGCGAGTCGGGAGGTGCTGGCCTGTTGGTGGGCACCCCTGGCCGGCGCACACTTCGTGCCAGGGGCTGTGTGTGCTCACCCGGTGTGGGGGATTAGCCCGAAGTCGATCTGAGCCCCCTCACGCGGCTTGTTCGTCAAAGTGGCGGGTGGCCACCTCGGCACCTCCCGCCAGGGTGGCTCGGATCAAAGCATCCAGGCGACGCGCAACCTCCCAGTCGATGAAACGCTCTCCACAGGCGACGCATTCTTCCATCGGCACTCCCAGCACCAACACCACCCGCCCGGCGCGCTCGGCCACCTTGGCCCGGCGCACCACGGTGCGCTCATCTTGACCACAGCGTTCACAGCTCATGAGCGCCTCCTACGGTCGTCGGGGGACCAGGCCTCGGGGTAAGGCTCATAGATCGTGATGATCCGCTCCTCTTGGCGAGCCTGGTCCACGATCACGACCACGTGCAACGGTCGCCGCCCGCCGCCCACGAGCACCAGCTGCTTCACGCGCCCGCCTCCAACGCTGTCTCCTCGATCACCTCCCCCGTCTCTGCGGCCGTCTCCAACTCGGCCAGTGTGGCGTCGATGCTTGCCAGCTTGTCAAATGCATACTCGGTGATCAAGCGCCGGTAGCTCCAGCGTTTCGGGCGGGGCAGGTCCTCCTCCACGTCCCCGATCATGGCACTACCCCGATAACCGGCGGCAACCTGCTGGTGGGTTGCCCGCCGGCCGACTGGCGGAACACCAAACCACCACCTCCACCTCGCCCTACCCTGCCGTCAGGCCTCGGTGACCACCCTCGAGCGATGACCGGGGGGCCGCGGCCAGCGCAGTGGTGCGGAACCCGCATCGTCGGATACGGTCCACTCCCGTGCTGTCCCCCGAGACCCAGGCACTCTGGGACGCCGAGCCCGGCTGGCTGGATACCGCCAGCTACGGCCTGCCGCCCCGCCCGGCTTGGGATGCCCTCACCGAGGCGCTGGCCGCGTGGCGGCGTGGGCGAGGAAGCTGGGAGGACTGGACCCGCTCGACCGAGGCAGCGCGAGCCTGCTTCGCCCGCCTGGTGGGCACCGATGTGGCCAGTGTCGCCATCGGCAGCGCCGCCTCCGAGCTGGTGGGCCTCGTGGCCGCCTCGCTGCCCAAAGGTGCAAAGGTGGTGGTGCCAGACATCGAGTTCACCTCCAACCTGTTCCCGTGGCTGGTGCAGGCCGAGCACGGGGTGGAGGTCCTCACCGTCCCCCCGGCCAGTCTCGCCGAGTCCGTCGATGCCCGGACCACGCTCGTGGCGTTCAGCGCCGTGCAGTCCTCCACGGGCGAGGTGGCCGACCTCGACGCCATAGCTGGCGCCGCCGAGCGCTACGGCGCCCTCACCGTCGTCGACGCCACCCAGTGCTGCGGGTGGCTCCCGCTCGACGCCACCCGCTTCGACGCTGTCGTGTGCGGCGCCTACAAGTGGCTCATGTCGCCCCGTGGTACTGCGTTCGGCGCCTTCTCGGAGCGCCTCGGCGAGCAGCTCCTGCCCCTCTACGCTGGCTGGTACGCCGGAGCCGACGTCCACGACTCCTACTACGGGCCACCCCTGCGCCTCGCCAGCTCCGCCCGCCGCTTCGACGTCTCCCCGTCCTGGTTCTCCTGGGTGGGCACGGCGCCCACCCTGGCCGTGGTGGAGGGAATCGGCATCGACGCCATCCACTCCCACGACGTGGCGCTGGCCAACCGGTTCTGCGCCGGCCTGGGCCTCCCGCCGGCGGACAGCGCCATCGTGTCGTGCTCGATCCACGGTGCGACCGAGCGCCTGGCCAGAGCGGGCATCAGGGCACCCACCCGGGCAGGCCGCTTACGCGCGTCCTTCCACCTCTACAACACCGCTGCCGAGGTGGACGCGGCCCTCGACGCCCTCACGGCGTGACCGCCGGCCAGGCCGCTCGGAGGCGGTCCCAGGTGACCCCGAGCGATTCCGGCAGTACCCGTGTCTCGGCGAGGGTGGTCATGAAGTTGGTGTCACCCATCCAGCGGGGTACGACGTGGGCGTGGAGGTGGTCCGGGATGCCGGCGCCCGCCGCCCGGCCCAGGTTGAACCCGACGTTGAGGCCTTCGGGCTGGTAAGCGGCCCGCAGCGCCTTCACCGCGTCGGTCATTGCAGCCCACAGCCCGGCGGACTCGGCACCCGTGAGCTCGGCGATCTCGCCCACGTGGCGGGTGGGCATCACGAGCAGGTGCCCGCTGGCGTAAGGGTAGGCGTTGAGGACCGCCGCGCACCGCGCTCCGCGCCACACGACATAGGTGTCACGCTCGGGCGTCGCGCTGGCCAGGATTTCGCAGAATATGCATCGGTGCTCCGTAGCCTCCGTGCCCACTCCCGACCCGCGCTGTCCCTCTGCGGCCCCCTCCGTGACCCCCGACACGTACGGCATCCGCCAACCCGCCCACAACCGGCCGATGCTCACCCGCCACCGGGAGCTGGCGGCTCCACGCCGACGGCCGCCTGCGGGGGCGCTACGCCGACGGCCGCCTGCGGGGGCGCCACGCCGTCGATGTCCCAGCGCATGCGCAATATGAGCTCGGCCACGGTCACCCCGCGCTCGGGCGCTCCGGCGCCCCGGGTGTTCACCCCCACGGTGCCCGCCGCGGCGTCGTCGTCGCCAGCCACCAGCACCCAGGGCAGCTTCTCCAGCTTGGCCCGCCGAACCCGGCCCCCGAGCGGCTCGTCGGCGGGGCCGCTGTCCGCTCGCATCCCCTCGGAGCGCAGCCGCTGGGCCACCCAGGCGGCGTAGGGCTCGTTGTCGGCCTTGACCGGCAGCACCCTGGCCTGGACCGGGCAGAGCCAGGTGGGAAGCGCCCCGGCGTAGTGCTCCAGCAGCACCCCGAAGAAGCGCTCCACGGACCCGAACAGCGCCCGGTGGATCATGTAGGGGCGGTGCCGCTCGTTGTCGGCTCCCACATAAGAGATGTCGAATCGCTCCGGGAGCTGGGGATCCACCTGCAGGGTCGACATCTGCCAGCGCCTGCCGATCGCGTCGCGCACGTGCACGTCGATCTTGGGGGCGTAGAAGGCCCCCTCGCCTTCGGCCAGCTGGTAGGCCAGGCCCGCCGCGTCCAGCGCCCCGGCAAGGGCCGCCTCCGCTGCCTCCCACTCGGCCACCTCGCCCACGAACTTTGCCGGGCGGGTGGACAGGTCCGCCTCGAAATCGGTGAAGCCGAAGGCCCGCAGCAGGCGCAGGACGAAAGCCAGCAAGCTGGCCAGCTCGCCGCTCAGCTGCTCGGTCGTGCAAAAGATGTGGGCGTCGTCCTGGGTGAAGCCCCTGGTCCGCAGCAGCCCGTGCAGCACCCCCGAGCGCTCGAAGCGGTACACGGTGCCCAGCTCGAAGAGCCTGAGGGGCAGCTCGCGGTAGGAGCGGCTCTGGGCCTTGTAGATCAGCAGGTGCATCGGGCAGTTCATGGGCTTGGGGTAGTAATCGGCCCCTTCCAGCTCCATCGGTGGGTACATCACGTCCGCGTAGTTCTGCAGGTGCCCTGACGTCTCGAACAGCGCCGCCTTGGCCAGGTGCGGCGTGTACACGAAGTCGTATCCCGCGGCCTCGTGCTCGGCCCGGGAGTAGTCCTCCATGACCTTGCGCACCAGGCCGCCCTTGGGGTGGAACACGGCCAGCCCTGGGCCGACCTCGGGGGGGAAGTGGAAGAGGTCCAACTCGGCTCCGAGACGGCGGTGGTCGCGCAGCTCGGCCTCCTCCAGGCGGGCCAGGTGCGCCGCCAGGGCCGCGTCTGACTCCCACGCGGTGCCGTAGATGCGCTGGAGCTGGGCACGGTGCTCGTCGCCCCGCCAGTACGCGCCGGCCACCCGCATGAGCTTGAACGCCCCCAACCGGGCAGTGCTGCCCACATGGGGGCCGCGGCAGAGGTCGACAAAGGCCGGGGTGTTGCGGTACGCGCTGATCACAGTGTCGCTGGCCCCCTCGATTATCTCTGCCTTGTATGGCTGGCTTGCGAACAGGGCCAGCCCCTCCTCGACGCTGTGCTCCTCCCTGACGAAGGCCTGGCCCTGGGCCACGACCTCGCGCATGCGGGCCTCGATCCGGGGCAAGTCCTCGTCGCTGAAGTGCTCCCCGCCGGGAAGCTCGAAGTCGTAGTAGAAGCCGTCCTCGATGGCCGGCCCGATCGCGAAGCGGGCCCCGGGCCACAGGTCCAGCACCGCTTGGGCCAGCACGTGGGCGGTGGAGTGGCGCAGGACTGCGCGCCCCGCGTCGGAGTCCTCGGTCACGATCGCCACGCTGGCGCCGTCGTGGAGGGGGCGCACCAGGTCGACCTCGTGCCCGTCGACCACCGCAGCCACTGCCGCCTTGCCCAGCCTGCGGCCGATTGCGCTCGCCAGGTCAGCCGAGCTGGACCCGGTTGGCAGCGCCCGGGCGGAGCCGTCCGGGAGGGTCACGGTGATCTGGTCGGCCATGGCGCACAGAGCGTAACCGGGCCGGGAGGGTTGCCAACTCCCGAGCAGGGGCTGGACGGCCGCCCGCAGAACCGGCATGCACGACGATCTGGTCGTGTTTGTAGTCGCTACAGGTACACAAACACGACCAAATCGAGTGCGGCCGGGCTGGGACGCTCGACGGGCTCGAGCCGCTGCCGGGCTGCGGCGGCAGGCCCGGCTGGGGGCGTGGGCCGGGTCGGGACCGGGGCCGTGGGCCGGGTCGGGACCGGGGCCGTGGGGCGGGTCAGCCGGTGGCCATGCCGAGGAGGCCGGCGGCCTCGGTCACTCCCTCTCCCGCGGCGGCTGCTCTGTCGATGGCCGCCAGCGCCCCAGGCACGTCGAGGTCGTCGTCGAGGCGCACTCGCACCGCGTCGAGGGCGCCGCCGCCGGGAGTCGCCAGGTCCCAGCTGGCGATGCGCTCGGCGGCTGCCGGCATCAGCGATTCGTCCCAATCCCACGAGCTGCGGTAGTGGTGGCCCAGGACAGCCAGGCGAATCGCCGGGCCTTCCCAGTCCTTGAGCAGGTCGCTGACGAAGACCAGGTTGCCGAGGGACTTGGACATCTTGACGCCGCCGAGGCGGACCATGCCCACGTGCATCCAGTGGCGGACGAAGACCGCGCCGGTGGCCGCCTCCGACTGGGCGGCCTCGCACTCGTGGTGGGGGAAGACGAGGTCGTCGCCGCCGCCGTGGATGTCGATGGTCGGGCCCAGCTCGCGGATGGCCAGCGCCGAGCACTCGATGTGCCAGCCGGGCCGGCCCGGTCCCCAGCGGGTCTCCCACGACGGCTCGTCGGAGGCCGAGGGTTGCCACAAGACGAAGTCGAGCGGGTCGTGCTTGTGCGGGTCGTCGGGATTGCCTCCCCTCTCGGCGGCAAGGCTCAGCATCTCCGGCCGCCCGAGGTGGCTGATCCTGCCGAAACGGGGGTCGGATGCCGCCCTGAAGTAGACCGCTCCGCCACTGCGGTAGGCGTGGCCACTGCTGAGGAGCGCGTCCACGAGGCTCAGGATCTCCGGGATGGCCGAGGTTGCACGGGGCTCGCGGTACGGCGCTAGGAGGCCGAGCGCCCCCATGTCGGAGTCGAAGCGGCCCATCTCCTCGGCGGCCAGGTCCAAGAAGTGCACGCCGAGCTGTCGCGCCTTGCGCAGGATGTCGTCGTCCACGTCGGTAACGTTGCGGACGCAGCGGGTCTCGTGGCCCCTGTCGCGCAGGCGGCGCTGCAGCACGTCGAAGGCCAGGTAGGTGGCTGCGTGACCCAGGTGGGCAGCATCGTAAGGGGTGATGCCGCAGGTGTACAGCGTCACGACCGGGCCGGGCTGGAATGCGACGACCTGCCGGGCGGCGGTGTCGAAGAGCCGCATCGGGGCCGGCCCCGTCGAGTTCGTTACCATGCTCAGCTGGTAGGAACCTCGATGCCGGGGAACGCTATTCCCGAGCGCACCCGGTATCTGATGTTGAGGTTCAAGATGACCGCGGTGAAGGCCTCGATTGGCCCGGCGTTGGAGAGGCTTCCTGCGTCCAGCGGGCGCAGGCCTGGGATGCGGCCCACGAGCGCCGCTACGGCAGCGTGCGCCTCGGGGTGGTCGGAGCAGACCAGCACGTCGCCGTCCGGCGAGCCGGCGAGGTCGCCCAGCTCCCTTGCAGGGACGTGGTGGAGCGCCCCTGCGACCAGGGACGCTGGGGCGGCAAACTGGACAGATGCGGCCACGGAGCCCCTCGGGGGGATCAGTGCCTGTAGCTCGCTGCCCACCCTGGCCAAGGCATTGGCCATCGAGATGACCACCTTCCCGGCCAGTTCGTCGCCAACCGAGGTGGCGGTGGGCGCGGCCGCGTCCCAGGGGGTGGCCACCACCACCAGGGCCGCCCTTGCGGCAACGGAGTTGCTGGCGCCCTCTACGGACAGGTGGCGCTCGGGCCAGGCCTTTGCGATCTGAACCGCCACCTCCGCCGCCCTCCCGGGCTGGCGGGACCCGATCGTCACGTCGCAGCCCACCGAGGCCAGCCGGGCGGCCAGGGCGCCCCCAGCCGGCCCCGTCCCTCCGAGTATGCCCACGTGCACTCGAAGGACGCTACCGGCTCCGCTTGGCCCGGCGGTTCTGGCGCTGGGCGGCGGTTCTGGCGCTGGGCGGCGGGTCTGGCGCTGGGCGGCGGGTACGGTCGCACGGCAGATGGGACTCCTCGACGGCAAGCGCATCCTGGTCACTGGCGTGCTCACCGACGACTCGCTGGCCTTCGGGGTGGCTCGACTCGCCCAGGAGGAGGGCGCAGAGGTGGTGCTGACCGGAGCGGGCCGCGGGCTCTCGTTGACGAAGCGCACTGCCCGGCGGCTCCGCGCCCCTGCAGAGGTCCTCGCGATGGACGTGACGAAGCCCGAAGAGATGGCCGGGGTGGCGGATGCGCTGCAAGAGCGCTGGGGCGCTGTGGACGGGGTGCTCCACGCGATCGCCTTCGCCCCGGAGGCCTGCCTGGGCGAGGGCGTGCTGAGGGCTGCGTGGGAGGACGTAGCGATGGCCCTGCAGGTGTCCTCCTACTCGCTGATGGCGCTCACCCGGGCGCTGCGAACCCTGCTGGAGGCCGCAGGTCAGGCGTCGGTCGTCGGCCTGGACTTCGACGCCAGCGTCGCCTGGCCCGGTTACGACTGGATGGGGGTGGCCAAGGCGAGCCTGGAGTCCCTGGGTCGCTACCTTGCCCGAGACCTCGGCCCCTCGGGCATCCGGGTCAATTTGGTTGCAGCTGGGCCGGTGAGGACGGTGGCGGCCCGCTCGGTGCCAGGCTTCGAGAGCTTCGAGGAGGTGTGGGACTCTCGGGCCCCGCTGGGCTGGAACGTGAGGGACGCCTCAGCTGTCGCTCGAGCCTGCGTGGCGTTGCTGTCGGACTGGTTCCCGGCCACGACCGGCGAGATCGTCCATGTCGACGGGGGCTTCCACGCGATTGGGGCGTGAGCGGAGCGACTGCAGCGTGCCGATGGTGGTTGTACACGTTATACGTGAACAACCACCATCGCCCCATTAGGCCGCCCTGGAAGGATCCTCCTGCCTCACCATTCTCGGCCCTGTGACCACTGGCGAGCGAGCAACCGCCAGCACCCCAACCACCATCAGCACCACGCCCGCCAACTCGAAGCCCAACGAGATGCCCGACAGGCGGACTTCCTGGGAGAACAGCCCGGCACCCAGGCCGATGCCGGTAAGCGGTTCCGCAATGGTGATGGCCGGCAGCGACGCCGCCAACGGCGCTGCCTCGAAGGCGCTCTGGGCCAGCAGCAGGCCGACCACGGCAACTGCCAACAGCGCCCAGGGCTGCCAAGACGACACCACCACCTCGATGCCACGGGGAAACAAGGCGATGCTGCGCTGGGTGAGCGCATCCTGCAGGCCGTAGAGTGTCCCGGCCCCCAGTGCCAACAAGGTGGCCTCCTCCGCCACGTCGGTTCGCTTGGCGAACCACACCACCACCATCACGACCGCCACTATGGTGAGCCCTGCGACCAGCCAGCTCTCGTGAGACACTGCGGTGGTCCGGTTGACCTGTTGCGGGCCTGCTGCCACCATGAACATGGCTAGGCCCCCCATCAGGGTCACCGCCCCCGCCCACTCGCGCCGGCCCAGGCGCTGTCGCGACCACACGGCGGCCATGGGCAGGGCGAACAGCAAGCTGGCGGCGAGCAGGGGCTCAACCACGGTCAGCCTCCCGTTGCCCAGCGCATACGCGCCGAAGACCTGGCCCACGACCATCACCCCGATGCCCGCAAGCCACACGGGGCGCTGCGCCAGGTCCACCAGGAGTCGCAACGAGAGCCGCTCCTCGGCTGGCGCCCGAGCGGCCGCGTGCTGCTGGATGACGAAACCGAGGCCCAGTAGGAATGCAGCGCAAAGGCTGGCGACGATGACGAGCATGTTCCCGTCCACCCTACGCCGGGCCGCGCTTCGCTTGGGTAGCGCCAAGCACGGGGACGCCAAGCAGGGGGACGCCAAGGGGTCCGGGTAACCTTGGCCCAGTGACGGCCAGCGAGATGAGGGGTCGGCGCCCGAGAGCGGTGCCGGGCCTGGCGCTGGCGATAGTCCTGGCCGGTGGGGAAGGCAAGCGTCTCGCGCCGCTGACCGCGGACCGCGCTAAGCCGGCGGTCCCCTTCGGTGGGTGCTACCGCCTCATCGACTTCGTGCTCTCCAACCTGGTCAACGCCGGGTTCATGCGGATCGTGGTCCTCACCCAGTACAAGAGCCACAGCCTGGACCGCCACATCAGCCAGACCTGGCGGCTGTCGTCGATCCTCGGCAACTACGTCGCATCCGTGCCTGCCCAGATGCGCCGGGGGCCGCGGTGGTACTCAGGGTCGGCCGACGCCATATTCCAGAACTTCAACCTTTTGTACGACGAGCGGCCAGAGCACGTCCTGGTCTTCGGTGCCGACCACATCTACCGGATGGACCCCCACGAGATGCTGACGGAGCACATGGAAGCTGGCGCCGACGTGACAGTCGCAGGCATACGGGTCCCGCGCTCGGAGGCCAGCGCGTTTGGCATCATCGACGCAGACGCCGGCGGACGCATCGGTGCGTTCCTGGAGAAGCCGGCGAACCCACCGGGGCTCCCGGCGTCACCTGAGGAGTCCCTTGCGTCGATGGGGAACTACGTGTTCCGCACGGAGGCACTGCTGGAGATGGTGGCCGCTGACGCTACGGACCAAGGCAGCGGCCACGACGTCGGCAGGGACATCATCCCTCCAATGGTGGCCGCTGGCGGGGCGCGCATGTACGACTTTGCCAACAACGACGTGCCCGGCGCCACGGACCGGGACCGCGGGTACTGGCGCGACGTGGGGACCATCGACGCCTACTACGAAGCCCACATGGACCTCATCTCGATCCACCCGGTCTTCAACCTGTACAACCGCCAGTGGCCGATCTACTCCTGGAACGAGCTCCAGCCCCCGGCAAAGTTCGTCTTCGACGAGGACGCCAGGCGAGGCTTCGCTGTCGACTCGATGGTCTGCGCGGGCGTGCTGGTGTCGGGCGGGACCGTCAGGCGCTCGGTGCTCTCCCCTGGGGTGGTCGTACACTCGGGCGCACTGGTGGAGGGCTCGATCCTCATGGACGACGTGGACGTGGGCCGTGGGGCAGTCGTGCGCAACGCGATCCTCGACAAGCAGGTCAAGGTCCCGCCTGGCGCTCGGATCGGGGTCGACCCGGAGGCGGACAGCCGCCGTTTCACCATCTCGGCCGCCGGTGTGGTGGTCATCGGCAAGCGCCAGGCCATCCCCCCCGGGTGAGCCGAGCTCAGGGGTCGCTGCGGGTGGCGGTGCTCACCAGGGAGTTCCCCCCCGACACCTACGGGGGGGCGGGCGTGCACGTGGCCGAGCTGACCGCTGCGCTGGATCGGCTGGTCAGCGTGGAGGTCCGCTGCTTCGGCGAGCCCCGCAGCTCCGAGCTGGTAGCCGGCGCCTACAAGCCCTGGCCCGTCCTGGCTTCCGCCAGGCCCGAGTCAGGGGCGTTCGGCGCGCTCTCGGTGGACCTGGCGATGGCCTCCGCCCTGGGGTCAGGGGCGGCGGGGCCCCCAGCCATCTGCCACAGCCACACCTGGTACGCCAACATGGCCGGGCACCTGTCGAAGCTCACCTGGGACATCCCGCATGTGGTGACCACCCACAGCCTCGAGCCACTGCGTCCCTGGAAGGTCGAGCAGCTCGGCGGGGGATATGCGTTGTCGAGCTGGTGCGAGCGCACCGCCCTGGAGGCCGCCGATGCGGTGATAGCCGTCTCGGATGCCATGCGCGCCGACGTGCTGGCCTGCTACCCAGCGGTGGAGCCCACCCGTGTCGAGGTGATCCACAACGGCATCGACACCGACCGCTGGAGCCCGGACCCCGACACCGACGTGCTGGAGCGATACGGCCTCGACCCATCCGAGCCGCTCGTGGTCTTCGTCGGGCGCGTCACCCGGCAGAAGGGGCTCTCGCACCTGCTGGCCGCCGCTCCCCTGATGGACCGGCGAGCGCAACTGGTGTGCTGCGCCGGCGCCGCCGACACGGTGGAGCTGGCGGCGGAGGTGGACCAGCTGGCCTCCGCAGCCCGCGAGGCCGGGGTGAGGCTCACCTGGATCGAGTCACAGCTGCCCCAGCGCGAGGTGGCCCAGCTCCTCACCCACGCCGGCGTATTCGTGTGCCCGTCGGTGTACGAGCCGTTCGGCCTGGTGAACCTGGAGGCAATGGCGTGCGGCACGGCCGTCGTAGCGAGCGCGGTGGGCGGCATCCCCGAGGTGGTGGACGACGGAACCACCGGCCTGCTGGTGCCCCTGGAGATGAATGACGCAGCCGCTGCCCCCAGCTTCGCGGCGGGCCTGGCCGGGGCGATCAACGCCCTGGTGGGCGATCCGGCGCGGGCCGAGCGGATGGGCGAGGCGGGACGAGCGCGCGCTGTCGAGCGCTTCAGCTGGTCGGCGGTAGCCGAGCGCACCGCAGCGCTCTACCGCCGGCTCGCCTCAGTTTGAGCTGGCCGAGCGGCTGGCGGCTCGAACTCCGTCATCCCCAGCGGTAGGACAAGCGGCGGTACAGGCCAGGCAGGAGCGCCGACAGGGCGACTGGGGCGCCCATCCAGGCGGGCACTATTACCCGGGACCGTCCCCTCACGACCGCCCGCTCCACCGCGGAGGCAACCCGCTCGGGGGCAATCGGCTGGGGCCAGCTCCGCCCGTAGGGACGCCCACGGCGGGCGAAGAACCCCGTGGCCACGACGCCCGGGCTCACCAGCGAGACCCCCACGCCCGCGGAAGACACCTCCGCTTGCAGGGCCTCGGCAAGGCCCACCAACCCAGCCTTTGCCGCGGAGTACACAGCCTCCTCGCCGATGCCGAGGTGCCCCGCGATCGAGCCCACCAACACCAGGTGCCCGCTACCGCGCTCCACCATGCCCGGCAGCACGGCCCGGGCCAGGTGCACCGGGGCTGCGAGGTTGAGCGCCAGTATCCGGTCAATCTCGTCGGGCTCCATGGTCACGAAATCTCCACACCAGCCCGCCCCCGCGTTGCTCACCACCAGGTCCAACGGGCGGCCGAGGGCGGCCTCCGCCTTTGCGACCGCGGCCTCTGCGGCACCGGGCTCGCACAGGTCGGCCACGACCACGACCCCGCCAGTGCGCATGGCCAGGCGTTCGAGGGCGTCACGGTCCCTGCCGTGGAGGGCGACCAAGGCGCCTGCGTCAGCCAACCGGCAGGCAGTCGCGGTCCCTATCCCCCCAGAGGCCCCGGTCAGCAAGCACGCTGCCCCCGCAAGCCCGAGCCCCGGCTGGCGAGCCTTGGGCGCCCTCTCGGCCCTGGGCTCGACTCGGGGCTCGACGCAGGGCACTCCTGACGGAGCTGGCGATGGCACTTGTACACGTACAGAGTGATCAATCGCCATCGGCAACGCCGAGAGCCTGGCCCGAACGCTTGCCACGGCCGATCAACCCTGAGCGGTCAGCCGGCCAGCGCCACCCGGACCCGGGCCTCGGCCTGGGACATCGGGTCGGTGCCGGCAGTGATGGCGTCGAGGGCAGACAGGGTCGGGTAGCCGTTGGACTTCTCGGCCTGCAGCTTGGCCGCGAAGCCCCCGCTGCGGATGTCCGCCAGCGCCCGCTCGAACGCCTCGCGCATCGCAGGAGCGTCCACCGTCAAGCTGCGCAGGAAGCCGCCGTACTGGGCGACCAACCCGTGGGCGGTGACCGAACGGTAGAACCCGTCACGGGCAAAGGACGAGAACACCTGGGACATCTCGCCGGACATGTACAGCTCCAACACCAGCGCCTCCGGCGGCAAGCCCGCCTCTACACCGAGGGCGAACGCCAGCTGCAGGGCAATCCCGACGTAGGGCCCTACAGTCTGTTCCACCATGAGGTCCAGCGTGGCCTCCTGCAGCGCGCTGAGCACCAGCGCCCCCCGACGCAGGGAGCCCGCAGCCAGCGCCAGGCCGAGCAGGCGTGCCAGCGCTGTACCCGTGGCGTCCCGCTCGACGGACACATAGCTGACGAAGCCCCGGCCATCCGCCACGACGGCATGGACCTCCTCGCCCATCATGCGAGGTGCGAGGAGCAGCACATCCACGCCCTCGGGCGCCGAGACCAGCCCGTAGGCCAAGCAGTACCCCGAAGCGAAGCACACCGCCGAGCCAGGCCGCAACGCGGGGACCACCTCCTGGGCAAAGCACTCGGGGATCGCCTCGTCGGCGATCAAAAGGTAGACCACGTCAGCCTCGGCGACTGCCTCGGCGATGCCCACCACCGCGAAGCCAGCCGCCAGCCCGCGGGGACGGTAGCTGTCGTCGAGGTTGCCGACCAGCACGTCCACACCAGAGTCTCGCAGGTTGAGGGCCATGGAGGCACCGAGCAACCCGTAGCCGATCACTGCGACGCGCTGGCCGGCCAGGGCGTCGGGGTCGGCGTCGGCCTCCCGGTAGAAGGTCGCGCCAGCAGCGGTGGGGCCAGGCGAGCTGGCGACGATCGCCTCGGTCGTGGTCACAATTCGCGCTCCTCTCAGTGCGTTCCCACGGCGGCCCGCAGGGATTGCTTGAGCGAGCCCATGGTGGCCAGCACTGCCGTCGGCTCGTAGCCGCAGTGCGCCATGCAGTTGGCGCAGCGCGGGTCCCTGCCCCGGCCGTAGCGGTCCCAGTCGGTGGTCTCGACCAGCTCCTTGTAGGTCTTCACGTAGCCGTCCGACATCAGATAGCACGGCTTCTGCCAGCCGAACACCGAGTAGCTGGGTATCCCCCAGGCCGTGCAGGAGAAGTCGACCTTGCCCTCCAGGAAGTCCAGGAATATGGGGGTGTGGTTGAACCGCCACCTCTTGCGCCGGCCGTCGGCGAAGACCTCGCTGAACAGCTCCCTGGTCTGGTCGACTCCCAAGAAGTGCTCCTGGTCCGGGGCCTTCTGGTAGGCATACGCCGGCGAGAGCATCATGGCGTCGACCTTGAGGTCGTCGTTCAAGAAGTCCAGGACGTCTCGGACCGTCTTCGGCGAGTCGGTGTTGAAGAACGTGGAGTTGGTGGTGACCCGGAACCCGGCTCCTTTGGCCGCACGGATGGCCGACACCGCCTTGTCGAAGACGCCCTCGCGGTCGACGGCCTTGTCGTGGCGCTCCTGGAGCCCGTCCATGTGCACGGCCCAGGAGAAGTACGGTGAAGGCTTGAAGCGGTCCAGCTTGCGCTCCAGGAGCACGGCATTGGTGCACAAATAGACAAAGCGCTTGCGCTCGATGAGCGCAGAGACGATGCCCTCGATGTCGGGATGCAGCAGCGGCTCGCCGCCGGCGATCGACACCATCGGGGCACCGGACTCCTCGATGGCCCCCACCGCGTCCTCGATGCTCAGGCGCTGTCGCAGCACCTCGGTCGGGTACTGGATCTTCCCGCAGCCGGGGCAGGCAAGGTTGCAGGCGAACAGCGGCTCCAGCTCCACGATGAGGGGGAAGCGCTTGCGCCTGGCGATCTTCTGGCGCATCAGGTACGTGGCCACCGTCAGGTTCTGACGCAAGGGAACTGCCATGGCTATGCAACCTCCTGGATGGGGAATGGGTTCAGCCGCCTGGCTCGGGCCGCCGATAGGGCAGCTGCGGCGTGGGAGAGCTGGCGCCAGGCACGGATGCCCGCTGGCAGCGCGGCGGGCGAGAGGAGCCCGTGAGCTGGCGTGTCAAGCACGACCCGCACCACCGCCAAGTCCCCGACGCCGCCGTTGTCACCAGCAGCGTTGTCACCAGCAGCGGTGGCGCCCCCAGCGATGGCGGCAGCGGTGGCGGCGCCATCACCGTCGGCCAGCCGGGTCTCGACTCCGCCGGCGAGCCACGCGGACTCCATGTCGACGGCCACGGCGCCGGTCGCGCCGAGGGCTGAACGCTGCGCGCCCCTCACCAGGTGCTCGCTCGACACGACCGGCCCCCGGTGTACCACGTGACCCGCCTCGCGCAGCACAGCGGCCACCGAGTCCGCGGTCGACATGACGGTGACCGACCCATCCGGGCCACGGACCTCGGTGGCCACCACCAAGTCGCCCGCAGACAGGCCGTCTCGTAGGGCGCCCGCGCAGCCCATCACGACGACAGGTGGAATCCGGTGGGCCACCGAGTCGGGCGCAACAGGCTCAATTTGGCCCAAAGAACGCAAGGAGCGCATTGGCCCCAGCCCACTCACCACGACCCGGGCTCCCGGCGCCCCCCGGCGAACCGCGGCGGCCTCGACCCGCAGTGGGGTGAGGACCGTCAGCTCGCTGGGCGGGGCGAGCGCCCGGACCTCGTTATCGGAGGGGTCCCAGTTCACCCAGCGCGCCAGCGCCATCAGCGGGAAGATCAGCCGGTACATGTGGTAGTTGATCGAGAAGTCCCAGGGAAAGCCGGTCCCGGTGTACCACGGCTCGTCCCAGGTCCCGTCGCTGCGCTGGCTCTTGACCAGCCAGTCGACCCCCCGGCGGGTTGCCTCGCCGCGCTCACCGGCAGCGAGCAGCGCGATGAGCGCCCAGGCTGTCTGCGAGGCGGTCGGCACGCCCCGCCCCCGCCACCCTGCCGGGTCCTGGTACGAGCGCAGGTCCTCGCCCCAGCCTCCAGTCGGGTGCTGGTGGGCCTCCAGCCAGGCGACCGCCTTGCGGATGCTCGGGTCGTCCCGCGGAACGCCCGCAGCAACCAGGGCGGGGACCGCGGCCCCGATCCCGTAGACGTAGTTGACGCCCCAGCGCCCGAACCAGGCCCCGTCGGGCTCCTGCTCGGCCCGCAGCCAGGCCAGGCCCCGGGCCAGGCGAGCGGGGTCGTGGGTGGGCTCGGCGACCAGCATCTCGATGGTGTGAGCAGTCACGTCCGAGCTCGGCGGGTCGATCACCTCGCCGAAGTCGCAGAACGGCAGCGCGGTGAGCAGCTTGCGGGTGTTGTCGGCGTCGAACGCCGCCCATCCCCCGTTGCCGGACTGCATGCCCTCGACCCAGCGCAGCGCCCTGCCGATGGCCTCGTCGGCCCCGGCGACCCCGCTCACCCGCCGCAGGGCGAGGATCACCTCGGCAGTGTCGTCCACGTCCGGGTAGACGTCGTTCTGGAACTCGAAGGCCCAGCCTCCGGGCGGGAGGGTCGGCCGGCGGACCGACCAGTCCCCCTGGCACCGCACCTCTTCGGAGACCAGCCAGGACGCCGCCCGCTGCAGTGCCGGGTGGTCGGGGGCCAACCCGGCGTCGGCCAGTGCCACCACTCCGAGAGCGGTGTCCCACACCGGCGACTGGCAGGCCTCGAATCGCCGGCCCCGCTCGTCGTCGATCACGAAGGACTCCAGGCCTTCGATGCCAGCCCGCATGACCGGGTGGTCGAGCGGGTAGCCCTGGAGGTGCAGGGCAAGGAGCGAGTAGACCCACGGCGGCTGGATCCCACCCCAGCAGCCGTCCGCCTCCTGGCGGCGCACGATCCAGCGCTCGGCCGCCCGCAGGGCCAGGCTGCGCACCCAGCGGGGGCGGTGGCCCTCGTATGGCTTGAGGACGCGCTTGTCGAGCTGCCACAACAACCCGCCGATCGTAGTGACTCGCGGCCTGGGCGGCGGCGGCTCGTGGGTGAGCAGCTCCTCTATGAGGAATTTGAGCTTGTGCGCCGGGCGATGGGTGGCCACTACCGTCAGTGCAACGATGGTCTGGCGGGCCCAGCACGCGAAGTCGTATACGTTGAACGGGAGCCACGACGGGAAGAAGATGATCTCCGGGGGCAGGGCCGGCAGCGCGTCCCAGGACCACAGGCCGAAGGTTGCCAGCCAGATCCGGGTGAAGATCCTGGATCGCTCGACGCCCCCAGCGACCTGGACGAAGGCAGCAGCGCTGGCCATGTGGGGGTCGCCAGGTTGGTCACCCGCCAGGCGGAGGGCCACATAGGCCTCGATGGTCGTGCTCAGGTCTCCGGGGCCGCCGTAGAAGGTGGCCCACGTGCCGTCGTCGCGCTGGGTGGAGCGGAGCCACTGCGCCGTCCGGGCGGCGCCCTCTTCGGTGCGGATGCCAAGGAGCTCGCGGAGGAACAGGTCCTCGCAGTCCATGGTGACGTTGGTCTCCAGCTCCCCCTTCCACCACCCAGCCCGGTCCTGCAGGCCGAGAAGGTGGTCCCGAGCCGCAGCCATGGCGGTGGCCGGGTCGGTGGCGGCGGCCGGGTCGGTGGCGGCGGGGTTGACCTGGCCTGCGGCGGTGGCTTTGCCTGCGGGCTCGGGGTCGAAGGTGGTCATGGGTTTCAAGCCTCGCGATCGGTCACGAAGGTGGCAAGATGGGTCAGCTCGGCTGCAGGTCCGGGGTCCAGCGGCGCCTGAGCCAGACAGGCCAGCGCAGCGTCGAGGTGTTGGCGGGCTTCGCTGGCGGCCACCGCCTTGCCGCCGCAAGCCTCGAGGAGCTCGACCGCCCGGCAGAGCTCTGCTTCGGACAGCTCTACCGCCCTGAGCAGCCGCGACAGCTCGACAATGTCGTCGGAGTCGCTGGCCAGGGCCGCCACCACGGGCAGGGTCTGCTTGTGCTGGCGGAGGTCCCCGGCAACTGGCTTGCCGGTCGTGGCGGGATCGCCCCAGATGCCCAGCAGGTCATCGACCGCCTGGAACGACATCCCGAGGTGCATGCCGAAGGAGTGCAGGGCGGCCACTGTGGGGGCGGGAGCACCGGCGAGGATGGCTCCGATCGAGGACGCACAGGCCAGGATCGCGCCCGTCTTGGCCGCCTCCATCGCCAGGCAGCGCTCGACGGAGACGCTCGGGGCGGTCTCGAAGGCCATGTCCTCGGCCTGCCCGGCGATCATCTGGGCTGTGGCCTCCGTCAGCGCTCGGCTCGCGGCGACACCTTGGGCGCCGGGCACCTCCAGGAGCAGCTGATGGGCCAAGGCGTGAAGTGCGTCGCCCACCAGGATGGCTGGCCCGATACCGAACGCCGCCCAGACAGTTGGGCGGTGCCGCCGCTCACGGTCGCCGTCCATCAAGTCGTCGTGCACGAGGGAGAAGTTGTGGACCAGCTCGACAGCGGCGCCGCCCGGAAGGCTCAGCCCTGCGTCTGAACCCACTGCCTCGGCGGACAGCAGGGCGAGGGCGGGCCTGATGCACTTGCCGCCGTGCCCTACGACTGGCCGTCCATCGGCCTCGCACCAGCCCAGGTGGTACTCCGCCGCCAGACGGATGCGCGGGGACAGGCGCCCCACCGCCTCCCGCTGGACAGGCGTAACCAGGGCGCGGGCTCGGTCGAGGACCCGGGGCGCAGGCGAGGTCACCACGAAGGCCGTCATCCGAGGACCTCGGTGGGCTCGGGGCGGACGGCGACGCCCGACGGCTGGACCACGGCGGCTCCGGAGGGCTGGACCACGGCGGCTCCGGAGGGCTGGACCGCGGCGGCTCCGGAGGGCCGGACCGCGGTGCCCGGCGCCCGGTCCCGAGCCAGTCCCGCCAGGACGACCCGAGCTGCGGCGTTGCCACTCCGGACAGCGCCCTCCATCGTGGCGGGCCATCCAGTGTGCGTCCAAGCGCCAGCCACGACCAGGCCGGGGAACGCCGTCTGAGCCGCGGGCCGCAGCGCTGCGGTCCCGGGGAAAGAGGCAAATGTCGCGGCCCGCTCCCTGCTCACCACCGAGTCGAGCACCTGCGCCGAGCGAGCCCTCGGGAACAGCTCGGCGACAGCCGCGACAAACGTCGCCACCAGGTCCTCGGGCCGTCGACCGATCCATTCGTCGGCCGCCGACAGCGACACGGCGAGCACTTGGCCTGGTCCTTCATGCCCAGAGGCCGCGGTGCTGTCGAACACCCATTGGACCGGGCTGTCGAGCGCGGCAGCAAGCTCGATGTCGGTCACCCGCCGGTCGTAGACCAGGTGCACGTCGACGATTGGTGAGGCGCCGAGCTCGCCGAGCCGCTTCTGGTTCGCCACGGCGCCCTCCGGCAACAGCTCGGCCGCGGCCTCATGCGGCACAGCCAGCACAACTGAATCGGCTTGGAGCCGCTCCCCATCCGCCACCACAGCCAGGCCGGCCCCATAGTTTCCCACCGGGTCGGCCGTGGCCGGCCCCGCCCCGGCCCCTGCCCCCGTCTCCACCGCAGTCACCTTGGCCCGCAGCCTCACATCCACGCCAGCCGCAGCCAGCGCAGCGCCCGCTGGGCCTCCGTGAAGGTGGGCAAGAGGTACCTTCGCCCAGCCGATGTCGGCCGCGCCTGCCTCGCTGAGGAGGCCGGTCTGGAACACCTTTGCCGCCATGGCAGCCGAGGCCCGCGAAGCCGGAAGGTTCACGGTCGGACGGGTTATCAGGTCCCACAGTCCGGCGATAGCAGCCGGACTCTGCCCGTGGCGTCCCAGCCAGGTCTCGAAGCTCACGTGGTCGAGGGCCGGGTCAGCGAGGTCCAGCTGGGACAGCGCCAACGCTGCCCGACCGAGTCGGGCCCGGTCAGCGGCCCCCAGCGGTCCGTAGCAGGCAAGCGCCCGTGCAAGGTGGAGGGGAACCGGCAGGCGGGACCGGCGGATGCACGCTGGGCGCTTGCCGGGGCGAAGGACCGGGATCGACAGCCGATCCTGGAGGTGAGTGCCCCCGGTTGAGCCGATCCGGGTCAAGAATGCCCGGTACTCGTTGCAGCAGCGCAGGAAGACATGCTGGCCGTTGTCGTACCAGCGCCCATCGCGCCGGAACGACCAGGTGGCACCCCCGAGCCTGGGCCGGGACTCGAGAAGGGTAACGGCCGCCCCGCCGTCGGCGCAGGCAATCCCGGCTGCCAGCCCGGCGAGGCCTCCTCCGACCACGACCACCCGGCCCCCGCTCACGTTCCGGCCCCCGCCAAGGCGCGGGTCGCCACCCACGCCTTCTCCCAAACAGGAAGGGATAGCCGGGCGCTCAGCACCGCTGCTGGCTGACGCTGGATCGAGTCGAACAACCGCCGGTAGATACCCGCCATCGCCCCCACACAAGCGCGGCTGCGGCGGTCGAGGAGCGGGAGCAGGCTGAGCCCCTCCTCCCACCATGGCAGGGCCCTCCGGGCTTCGTAGAGGACCAGGGCTACCAGGTTGTCGGGCGTCCCGACGAGGTGCGCGTTGACACCAAAGCGAAGGAGGTCCTGCCTTGGTAGGTAGACCCGTCCCAGCACCTCACGATCCTCGACAAGGTCCCGCAGGATGTTGGTGACCTGGAGCGCGACCCCCAGGGCGTCTGCCTTGTCCTTCGCAGCCCCGGGATCCGAGGAGCCGAAGACCCCCAACGAGAGCCGTCCGATGGACCCCGCCACCCGCTGGCAGTACTTGACCAGGTCGTCGAAGGTCTCGTAGACCGTGCCGAGGGCATCCATCTCACAACCCTGCACAAGCTCGCCGAAGGCCTCCATAGGAATGGGGAAGCGCCGGGCAGTGTCCGCCAACGCGGCGACGACGGCGTCCCCCTCCAGGTCCGCGGGGGCTTCGCCTGAGACCGAGGCACGTTGGATCGCGTGGAGCGCCGAGCGCGCCTGCTCCAGCGCGTCCAGCTTGGCGACCGTCGTCAGGCCTCCGTCGCCGATGTCGTCGATCCTGCGGGCCATCGCGTAGATGGCGGACATTGCCCGGCGCTTCTCGGGCGGCAGTAGGCGGATACCGTAGGAGAAGTTGCGGGCCTGGCTGCCGGTGATGTCCTCGCAGCGTGAGTAAGCAACCTCGATCGACTCCATGGTCACTTCCCCTCGCCGGGACGCTTCGAACTTCGCGCCGCTGTCGCCAGGAGGACAGCCGCGTGCCCGGCAATACCGGACCGCCTGGGAACGCACCGGAGCGCCAGAACGTCGAAGTCGGCCCGCTCGATCGAGTCGAGCGCGGCAAGGCCTCCGGCGCCAAAGGCGGCGACAGCCACCCGCGCCGTCCCGTGGAGGCAGCTCACCAGCGGCTGGGTTGATTCGAGGAGCGCCCGAGCCCTCGCGGCCTGCAGGGCGACCACTGACCGCAGGGCCGGGCTGGCGCTGGGCTGGGTCAGCTCCTCCTCGGCACAGCCAAAACGGGCCAGGTCCTGTTGGGGCAAGTAGATCCGTCCCTGCGATGCATCCTCGCCCACGTCTTGAGTGTGCTCTATGACTTGGAGCGCTGTGCAGATCCGGTCCGAAAGCATCTCGCGCTCAGGTGTGGACGCGCCGAACACGGCCAACACCAGCCGGCCCACCGGGTTGGCCGAGTAGGCGCAATAGTCGACCAAGGCGTCAAAGGTGGCGTAGCGACTCACCCTCTGGTCCCGGCGATTGGCCTCGATCAGGTCGAGCAGCGGTGCCGGTGCCAGCCCGAGGGAAGTCAGGGTCGGCGACAGGCGAACCATCACGTCGTGCACCGCGCGTCCCTCGTATGCCCGCTCCACCTCGGTCTCGAGCCAATCGAGGTGCGCCAGACGATCCCCGGGCGCCGCGTCGCCCAGCTGGTCGACGAGGCGCGCGAAGCCGTAGATGGCCAACAGGTGCGCCCTGGTAGTGCGCGGGAGGAGCCGCAGTGCCACCGGGAAGTTCTCGCCGCCAACCCTACCCATCACCTCGTTCGCCGATGGGATGCCAACTGGGATACCGACTGGGGTACCGACTGGGGACGCCATTGCCGGGGGCTCTGGCAGGGGGGGAACTGGGGCGGGAGGCTCCGGCAGGGGGGGAACTGGGGCGGGGGGCTCCGGCAGGGGAGGCACCGGGGCGGGAGGCTCCGGCAGGGGAGGCACTGGGGCGGGAGGCTCCGGCAGGGGAATGACCGGCGCCTCCGCGGCGTCGACCGGCGCCGTGTCGGTGGATCGCATTCTTATTGCCACGATCAGCTCCCGGCCCGCCGGGTGGCCGCTTGAAAGGGCTCCGCGGGCGCCGAGCCATTGTGATTGGCCAGGGCGGGGAGCTGGTCCACACCGAGGCTGGTGACGCCCCACCGTTGCATCGCGCTCACGGTCGACGAGGCGATACCGGGGCCGCTCAGGCCCAGGCGCCTGAGGATGCTCTCGGGGCCCCCGTGGGGGACGTAGGCGTGAGGTACGCCGAGGTTGAGGACACAAGGTGGGCGCGTGCCTGTGTCGAGGCACCCAAGCGCGTCCGCCAGGTGCGACCCGGCTCCCCCCGTGCGGATGCCGTCCTCGATCGTCACCACCAGCTCATGGCTTGCTGCATCAGCCAGCATCGCGGGGTCAGGCGGACGCACCACCCTCACATCCCACACGGTGGCCGAGATGCCGGAGCCCTCCAGCAGCGTTGCTGCGTTGCATGCCGCGCTCAGCATCTTGCCCACAGCCAGCAGGCACACCGAGCCGTCGCCGGCCCGCAGCTTGCGTCCACTCATCGGGGAGGCAAGGGCGGCTCCTTCGGCAGGTAGCACCGGCCGGACGTAGGGGGTCTTGGTAAATCGGATCGAGCACGGCACGTCCAGGGTCAGCGCCGTGGTGAGCATCGTCGCCACCTCTGCTGGGCTCGACGGCGCGAAGACCACCATCTGAGGGACCGACAAGCACTGCGCCATGTCCAAGATCCCATGGTGGGAAGGTCCATCCACCCCGGTGATCCCTGCGCTGCACAGGGCAAAGACGACCGGGAGCCGGTGAAGGCCGACATCCAGGTTGACCTGGTCGAACGCCCGAGAGAAGAAGGTGGCATAGAGCGCCACCACCGGCCTCAAACCCCCCATCGCCATGCCTGCTGCGGCGGTGACAGCGTGGGCCTCCGCGATACCGACGTCGAAGCACCGGCCCGGGTAAGCCGCCGCAAACGGCAGGAGCCCGACCGAGCCGGGCATCGCCGCGGTGAGCGCGACCACGGCTGGGTTTGCTCCGCCCTCGTCCAGCATCGCTTGGGTGAACACGTCGATGTAGGTCGGAACGGCGGGGCCGGCGTCCGCCAGGCCGCCGTCGACAACCCCGCCGCCCGCCGGGCTGCCATCGGGGTCCATTGCTGGAGCAACCTTCAGGTCGTGGAGGCACGTCACCGGGTCGTCCTCTGCGGGACCGTAGCCCTTCCCCTTCTGCGTGAGCACATGGACCACGATGGGCCCCTCCTGCCACGCCGCCGCCTTCACGAAAGCCGACTCCATCGCTGCGATGTCGTGGCCGTCGATCGGGCCGGTATAGCGCACCCCGAGAGCCTCGAAGAAGACATGCGGCTCGATTGCCTCCCGCACTGCGGACGTGAGCCCAGCCAGCGAGGAGCGCGCCAGAGGGCCCAGCGCAGGGGGCAGTTCCTCCAGTATCGCCTTCACCCGACGGCGGGTCGACACGTAGGTCGGGCTGAGGCGGAGCTTGGTGAGCGACTCTGACAGCTTGGACACGGTCGGGGCATACGAACGCCCGTTGTCGTTCAGGACGATGATCACTGGAGTATCGGAGTGGCCCAGGTTGTTCAAGGCCTCGTATGCCAGGCCACCAGTGAGGGCCCCGTCGCCTATCACCGCCACCACCCTGCGCTGGTCAGGGTCGACCGAACCCCCGCAGGAGCCAACCGGAGGGCCGGCGCCCAGTCCCAAGGCGCTGGCCAGCCCGTGGGCCCAGGATAGCGAGGTGGAGGCGTGCGAGTTCTCCACCCAGTCATGCTGCGACTCGGACCGGTTGGGATAGCCGGACAAGCCACCCTCCTGGCGCAGCATCGAGAAAGCCTTGCGGCGCCCGGTGAGCAGCTTGTGGACATAGGCCTGGTGCCCGGTGTCGAAGATGACCAGGTCGCGCGGGGAGTCGAACACGCGGTGAAGGGCGACAGTCATCTCCACAGCGCCGAGGTTCGAGCCCAGGTGCCCGCCTGTCACCGACACGGTGTCGACGATGAAAGTCCTTATCTCGTCGCAGAGGATCCCGAGCTCTGCTGCGTCCAGCCCACGAATGTCCGAAGGGTGCTCAATGTGCTCCAGGATCACCTCCGCTCCCTTCTCGTCGTAACGGCATCCCTCACGCGATGTACGAGTGACTACCCAGTCAGTCTATTGCTCAAACTATGCACCCGATCGAGGGCCGCTGTCAAGCACTCCGATGGTGTGGCGAATCCCCTGGACGAGGGCATCCCCCAGCACCCTACGCCCCGCGCTCTCGTCAGCCGGTGGGCGCAGGTGCGCCCGGACCGCCGTACGGAGCTCGGCGAACACCGACTGGGCCACTCGGGCGTGTCCGGGGCGACGCTGAGCAGCCAGTGCCAGGAGGTCCAAGAAGAGCGGCAGTCGCCCCGTCAGGGCGCTCCCCAGCAGGGCGGACGCCTCCCCCTCGCTAAGGCCATCCGAGCTGGCGCCCCCTGCGAACGCCCGGCTGACCTCGGCCCCGGCCGCGCTCACCACTGCGAAGAACAGCTCCTCCTTCGAACGATAATGAAGGTAGAAGGATCCTTTGGCAAGCTCCGCGGTCCCGCACAGGTCATCCACCGTGACCTCGGAGAAGCCGTGGCGAGTGAACAAGGTGAGCCCAGCGGCCAAAAGACGTTCGGCGGGCGCGCAGGCAATGGCGCCCCGGGCCGTCGACTGAGCCACCTCGTCCCACATCTCCGGGCGAAACGCTTGCTCGCCGGGCATCTTGGCCAGGCCCGGCAGGATCCGGGCGATCTCGGCGAGCGGCATCTGCCTTCGCTCGCGCAGGAGCCTCACCAGGTGCAGCGCCTGCTCGTGGCGCCGGTCGTAAAGGAATCGGTTCGGCGCCGCGCGCTGAGGCGCTGGGATCAGGCCGATGCTCAGGTAATGGCGGATCGTCGCCGGGCTCACCCCGGTACGGCTCACCAGCTCGGCCATCGGGAAGCGCTCACCCGGGCTCATGCGGGGGCCGCAATCGGCGGTGGGCCCGGCAGGGGCTCCGGCAGGGGGCCCCGCAGTGGCCCCAGGGACGCCAGCGACGCCACGGTGGTTAGCATTCCGCGCACAGGGTAATCAACCCCGTCCCAAGGTCGTCAAGCTGCTCAGGAGGCCAGATGCAACAAGTCGTCGTGGTCACCGACTCAAATGTCTGCCTGCCCTCGACTTTGCTCGACACATTGAGCATCGGCGTGCTGCCGATCACCGTCCACCTGCCAGGCTCGGACCACCCCGACGGCGGAGAGCACCTGTCGGGCCTGGTCTACCAGGCGCTCGACGACGACCAGCCAGTGAAGTCCAGCCCACCCACGGTGTCGGAGTACCTCGAGGCCATCGAGGGTGCGCAGGCGTCCTCGGTGGTCGTGGTGACTCCCGCCACGGAGTTCACCGCGATGCACGTCCACGCCTGCCTGGCCTGCGACCTCGCCAGGCGTCGGGCGGTCGCCGTCGACTCCCGCACCGCTACCGCTGGGCAGGGCCTCGTAGTGCTCGCCGGGGCGCGCGCCGCGGCAGCAGGCGCGCCGCTCGAGGCGGTGGCCCGAATTGTGGAAGACGCGGCTGGCCGGGTGGACCTGGTGGCCTCGGTGGCCGAGCTGCAGACCCTCTGGCACCGGGGCTGGGTCCCCTCCCAGGTCATGGGGCCGCCCCTGGGCGCCGCCGCGGCTGGCGACGGGCCGCGCACCCTGTTCAGGTTCAAGTCAGGCTCGGTGGAGCCCCTCGACAGCGTCGAATCGGCCGCAGCCGCGCTGGAAGCCATCCACGAACGGTGGTCCCAGGGCGGCGGCCCGGGCTCGGAAAGCTCGGTCGTCTTCCATGCCGACGACCCCGAGCTGGCCGCCAGGCTGGAGATGCGGCTTGGAGCCGTGACCTTCGTGTCCGGCTTCAGCGCGGCGATGGGCATCCACACTGGTCGGGGCGTTGTCGGCGCGGCCTGGCTCGCCGCTCCGCGCTGAGCTGGTCCAGCACCAGCGCCAGCCCCAGCCGGCCTCAGCTGGTGGGCTCCTCGTCGTCTTCCTCGTAAAGGCACCAAGATGCGTGGTCGCCATCTGGGCGCGCACCGCATTCGGGGCAGGGCACGACGACGACCTCCGTTGCCCGCTTGAGGCTGCGGGCCTCTTCAAAGCGCCGATGGCGTCCCTTCTTCACGAGCCGCTCCCAGTTCTCAGGTGTTCATGGGACGGCGCCAGTGTACCGCTCATCGCCCTCGGCCCAGCGCCCTGACCATCCAGGCTCGTAGTAACGTCGAGTTGTGCCCGCCGAGCCAGAAGATATCGCGCCAGAGGTTTTCGACCCAGAGGCGATGATCCAGAGGTTCCGCCAGCGGGCCAACGCCGTACGTCAGCGCGGGCTGCCCCCCGTGGAGGGGCCCGAACGCCAGCGGATCATGGAGGCAGCGCAGCGCGACTACATGGACTACGCGATGCTGGGCGACGCCGAAGGCGAGCTGGTGGACGGCATCTTGACCCTTCGAGTCGACCTCCGCCCCCAGGACGGAGGCTAGAGCTAGAGGCCGAGCTCGGCGAGGACCTTGGCCGCGTGGCCGTCAGCCCGCACGTTGTAAAAGGCTCGGCGGATCCTGCCAGCTGTGTCCAGGACGAAGGTCGAACGGATCACGCCGACGGAGCGGCGCCCGTACATGGTCTTCTCGCCCCAGGCGCCGTAGCGCTCCATCACCTTGTGGGACGGGTCTGAGGCCAGCCTCAACCCGAGGCCGTGCTTGGCGCGAAACGCCAGGTGGCTGGCTGGCAGGTCCGGCGAGATGCCGAGCACCGATGCCGCGGCCCCCTCGAGGGCGGCCAGGTTGTCGTTGAACTGGCAAGCCTCAGTGGTGCACCCCGGAGTGTCGTCCTTTGGGTAGAAATAGAGCACCAGTCGCCGGCCCGAGTAATCCACGAGCGACACCTTGTTGCCGTCTTGATCGACCAGCGTGAATGGCGGCGCGTGGTCGCCAACCCCGAGCCTGGGCATCAGCTCGGTCGCCCGCTTCTCAGCAGGGAACGCCGTGATCGCTCCTCCAGCACCAGGCCCCCACCGGGCGCCAGGCCCAGGGCAGCGTCACCAGCCAGCAGGCTGCGAAGGGGCGCGCCCAGGAGGGTCGAGCGCCAGTCCTGCACCAACCTGCAGCTCGGGTCGCCGCGCAGCAGGGAGTGGAGGTCGGCGCGGGTGGCTAGCAAGCTGGCGTCGATGTGCAGCTCGCTGGCCCTCTGGTTCACCCAGGCGGCGGCGAGGGCTGCGGCCGGCCGCAGCGTCGAGTCCAGATCCTCGGTCACCGGCAGGCACAGCTCGGCATCCGCCAGGGCCAGTCCCTCCTCCACGGCAGACAGCACCTCGGACGCCAGCTCGGGCTTGAGGCGCCTGCCCTCCAGCCCCCTCACCTCAGCCAGCTCGGCAGCGCTGCGAGGTGGCCGGTGGGCGATGGATACCGCCGACAGGTCCGGGAGGACGAAGCGGGGTGGCCGGTCGAGCTCGGCCGCCCGGCGCTCACGCCAGGCGAGCACGCACTGGGCAACCGCTCGGGAGCTGCCGTGCAGGCTGCGGGCGTCCCTCATGCGCCACCAGGCCTGCTGGGGTGGGCAGGGTTGGCGCGGCCGGTGAAGGAACAGCTCGCACTCTGCCTCGGCCCAGGCAAGTCTTCCCGTGCGTTCCAGCTCGCTCGCCAGGGCCGCCTGCAGCTCGAGCAGGTGGGCAACGTCGGTGGCGGCGTAAGCCCGCTGCTGGGTCGTCAGGGGGCGCCGGGTCCAATCGGTGAGGCGATCCCCCTTCGAGAGGGTGAGCCCCAGGAGTCGATGCGTGAGGTTGGCGAGCGACGGGGTGGAGATGCCCATGAACCCCGCAGCCAGCTGCGTGTCGAACAAGCGCGACGGCACCGTCCCGCACGCCCGCTGGAGGACCTCGAGGTCCTGCTCGGCGGCGTGCGCCACCGCCAGGCCCGGGCCATCGAGCACCCGTGCCAGCGGCTTGAGGTCCATCGCCAGCGGATCCACCAGGGCGATCCCGCCGTGCCAGGCGATCTGTACCAGGGCCAGGTGCGGATAGTAGGTCCGCTCGCGGTGGAACTCGGTGTCGAAGCCGTAGACCGGCTCGCCGCCCAGCTCGCCCACCAGCGCCTCCAGCGCGGCATCGTCGTCGATCCAGCGGTAAGCGCTCAGAGAGCCCTCCAGTAGATCATCCCAGCGACCCTAGCCTCCATAGCTCATCCGGGTGTCCTCCATCCGCAACACCGGGGTCTCCTCGTCACGGTTGAACCCGGCAGCCACCACCTCGCCGACGAAGCAGGTATGGCTGCTGCCGGCCTCGAGCGCCTGTCGCACCCGGCAGTCCAACCAGCCCACTGCTTGGACCAGGATCGGCGCCCCGGTGGTCGCCTCCGTCACTGGGAAGCCATTGAGGGTTGCCACCCCGTCGTGCGGGGGCCCCTCCGCCACCGGCTTGACGAACTTGCGCACGATGGCCCGGTCCTCGCGGGCGATGGTGCAGAGGCTGAACACTCCCCCGTCTGCTACCAGGCGGTGGGTCACGGCGGCCACCTCCACGCTCACCATGACCAGCTTGGGTTCTGTGGCCACCTGGATCGCCCATGAAGTGGTCATCAGGTTGCGCTGCTCCCCTGCTCGGCTCCCCACGACGTAAATCCCACCGGGCATGCTCCACAGCAGGCGGCGGCGCAGCCGGTCGTAGTCCTCTGCGTGCTCCCCGGCGTGCTCCCGGGCGTGCTCCCGGGCGTGCTCCGTGCTCAACCCAGGACCACCTTGGAGCGTGCCACGGCCGCGGCGATTGCCTGGCTGCCGGCGGTCAGGTAATGGTTGATTGCAACCATGGTCGCTGGTGCCCCGTTGTGGTTGACGCAGCTCGTGACGTAGTTGAAAAAGGCTACGTCGGCGTTGCTCAGGTCCGTGCTCAGCGCATGGTCGGGCGTCGGGAGGTTGGTATAGTCCTTGTTGACCTCCTGGCCCAGGGTCGCGCAGTCGAACTTGACGACGGCTGGGCTGGCGCTGGCCCCACGAGCAGCCTTGATGCGGGACACGTCAGCCTCGACAGCCTTGACCGCTGCCCGGTACCCGGTGCCCGACTCCCACACCTTCAGCCGGTGCGCAGGCGTCCCGGTCTGGTCGGCTGCGGCGCAAGCGGTCAAGCTCATGCACGTGGCCAGGACCGTGGCTGCGGCTGTGGCTGTGGCTGTGGCCATCCGCAGGAGCCTCAAGCGCGACGGGCCCAGTCCGGGTCGAGCTGGTGGGCCAGCAGCCGGCAGCGGTCGGCCTCGTCGGCCTCGCCAATCGCTGCGGCTGCCTGGCGCAACCCGTCCAGCGCGGCCAAGAAGCCGCGGTTGGGCTCGTGCGACCAGCGCACGTAGCCCGTGCCCCGCCATCCCGCACCTCTGAGGGCATCCAGGCCACGGTGGTAGCCGACCCGGTAGCACGCGTAGGCCTCGACGTCGTCACGGGCAAGGCCTCCCAGAGCGGCCCACGCCGCCAGGTAGCGGGGAAAGGACGCCACCACGTCGGCCACCGCCTCCCGCCGGCGTTCGACCGGGCTGGCGAGTGAATCGGCCAACCGCTTGGCGGTCTCGGGCGGCCAGGGGGGGAGCTCGGTCTCGGGCGGCTTGGACGAGAGGGTGAGAGACGACTCTTCGGGCATGGCCCATGGTGCCACAGTGTGGGTATGAGCGACCCGCGGTGCAAGTTCTGCGACATCCTGGCGGGAGTCGTTCCCGGCGAGCTGGTCCTCGACGAGCCTGCGGTAGCGGGGTTCCTGGACCACCGTCCGCTGTTCCCCGGCCACGTGCTGGTCCTGCCCCGCCAGCACCACGAGGCGTTGACCGACCTGCCTGCTTCGCTGGTGGAACCGCTGTTCTCCGCCGTGCAGCGAGTGGCCGCCGCCGTCGCCGACGCAATGGGGGCCGACGGGACCTTCGTGGCCATCAACAACCGGGTGAGCCAGAGCGTGCCCCACCTCCACGTGCACGTGGTACCCCGTCGGCGAGGCGACGGGCTGCGCGGCTTCTTCTGGCCCCGGCAGCGCTACGAGTCCCCCGAGGCGATGGCCGCCGTGGCTGCCTTGATCCGATCTGCCCTGAGATCCTGCGAACTGGGGTAGTTGAACCACATATAACCCGGCTCAACTACCCCAGTTCGCAAGGTCGTCGAGCGCGGCGGCCACCGCGGCGTGGATCTCGTCGTGGATCGCCACGTTGGCCTGGCGATCTGTGCGGACCCTCACCACCCTGCACTCGCCCGAGGCCACTGCGTCTGCGACGGCCGGGGCGATGTCGCTGGCAAGTCGAGCCTCGGTTACCGGGACCCCGTAGACGGAGGCCAGCGCGGCCAGGTCCACGGGCTGAGGGGTGCCCCACAGCAGCTCAAAAGCGTCGGTGTCGACGGCCCCGGCCTGCGGGAGGAACGAGAAGATCCCCCCGCCGTCGTTGTCCACCACCACGACCGTGGCCGCCAGGCCGCGCTGAGTCGCCCCCAGCAGGGCACTGGCGTCGTACAGGAAGGCCAGGTCGCCCATCAGGCCGACCGTCGGGTTGGGGCTGGCCGCGGCAACTCCGAGGGTGGTCGACACCGTGCCGTCGATGCCGTTGGCGCCCCGGTTGGACAGCACGCGAGGCGGACGCTGCGCCGCCGCCCCATACCACTCGAGGTCGCGAACCGGCATCGAAGACCCCACGACAAGGGTCGCTGCCGCAGGCAGGGCACCCAGGACAGCCCGCGCCACTCCTGGCTCGGTGGGCTCGGCGTGGCGAGCGAGCACGGCCCGGATCGCACCCTGGGCAGCGCCTTCTGCGCCGGCCCAGCTCGCCAGCCACCCGCCGCCGTCCACCGAACCGAGACCACCAGTGCCCGTGCCGCCGATTCCCGTGCCCCCGGAGCCGCTGGTCGAGACCCCGCCCGGCTCGGGCGCGAGCTGCGCGGCGAGCGCCTGGCAGGTTGCAGTGGGATCCGCCCGGAGCACGGTCGAGGCCGTGCGCTGGGGGTCCGGCCATGTCCACCAGGGGCTCACCATCACCTGCTCCACGCTGGCATCCAGCGAGCCAAGCCACCCGGCCAGCACCTTCGACGCCCACGGTGCGCCCAGGCGCAGCACCACCTCCGGGCGGTGCGCTTCGGCAAAGGAGGCACACCTGAGCAGTGCGTCAGCGGCAGCAACGGTCGTCGCCCTGGCCAGGCGGGCCCCCGAGCGGGGGTCTGCCAGCACCGGCCACCCGAGGACCTCGGCGAGAGCATGGATCGCCTCCGGGTCTCCGGCCCCGGCGCCAACCACGACCAGGCCCCGACGACCCCGCCAGCCAGCCGCTGCTCCGGCCAGCCAGCCTGGCCAGCCAGCCGCCGCTCCGGCCAGCCAGCCTGGCGGGGGCGCCTCCTCCGGTCCCTGCACCCGATGCCACGGCCTGCCCCCAGGGCGCCCGGGCGGGAGAGGGCCCACTTGGCCCACCAGCGGCTCCCTGAAGGCCAGGTTGGCGTGGACCGGCCCGGGGCCACCCGGCCCGCCGGTTGCCTCGGCCACCATCCGAGCCGCCAGAGAGCGCCACGTCCCACAGGTCGCCTCGTCGGCCACGCCGGGCGCCACCTCCCATCGCAGCGCTCCTCCGTAGAGCCCCTCCTGCTCGACGGTCTGCGGGGCCCCCACGTGGTGCAGCTCGGGTGGCCTGTCGGCGGTGCAGACGATCAGGGGAGTCCGACCCTGGTGAGCCTCCACGACGGCCGGGTGCAGCTCCACGGCCGCGGTCCCGCTGGTGGTCAGCACCACGGCCGGGCGCCCCGTCGCCAGGCCCACCCCCAACCCAAAGAATGCCGCCGATCTCTCGTCGAGCCGGACATCCAGGCAAAGCCTGCCCTGGCGCGAAGCCCTGGCCAGGGCCAGGGCCAGGGCGGTGGAACGAGACCCTGGGCATGCGACGGCATGGGTCACCCCGCACCGCACCCACTCGTCCACGAGCGTGGCGGCGAAAGTCGCCTGGACATCGGCGGGTACGCTCACCGGCGATGGCCCCGGTGAGCCTGCACACCGAGACGCTGTCCCCCCCCGGCGCCGGCGCGCCGGGGGGCCGGGTGGTGCTGGTGCATGGGTTCACCCAGACGGCGAGGTCGTGGGGCACGGTCGCAGCCACCCTTGCTGGAGCAGGCCACGAGGTTGTGCTGCCCGACGCGCCCGGCCACGGCGGGTCGGCAGACATCGCCGCCGACCTTGCCACAGGCGCCCGGCTCCTCGGGGAGGCGGGAGGCGGGGCCACCTATGTGGGCTACTCGATGGGTGCCCGCCTCTGCCTCCACTTGGCCCTGGCCCAACCCGAGCTGGTCGAGCGCCTGGTCATGCTGGGGGCGACCGCTGGCATCGAGGACCCCGCGGCCCGTGCTGCCCGACGCCGGGCCGACGAGACGCTGGCGGACAGCCTGGACCCCCCGCCAGGGTCGGAGGGGGACCCGGTCGGGGAGCCGGCGGCGCGCCTGGACGCCTTCCTCGACGAGTGGCTCGCGCGGCCGCTCTTCGCAACCCTGCCGCCACAGGCCGCAGGCCTCGACGACCGCCGGCGCAACACCCCAGCTGGCCTTGCTTCTAGTTTGCGGCTGGCGGGCACGGGCACCCAGGAATCGCTCTGGGACCGCCTCCACGAGCTGGCGATGCCCACGCTGGTGATGGCCGGCGCCCTCGACGCTGCCTTCGCGGCCCGTGCCGCCCGGATGGTCGCTGCCATCGGCCCCAACGCCACGCTGGCCCTCCTCCCTGGCGCCGGCCACGCCGCTCACCTGGAACAGCCGGGGGCTTTCGCCGGGGAGCTGTTCAGGTTCGTGGGTGAAGGCTTGGGCACCACCGGGCAAGATTCCTCCGTAACCGAATAGACGAGCACCGAGCTGGCTCACACTGCTATGCCGATGGCCAGGAGCACGCCCAGCGCGAGCTGCAGGCGTCCGGTCGCGCCCAGGTCCGCGATGAGCGCAGGGCCGTCCGACCCGCACAGGACCCGGCGAACAGGGATGGCACCGAGGGGGAGCGCAGCCAGTGCCAGGAGCGCCCAGGGCCGGTAGAGCGCGGCCACGGCGGCCGCACCACCAAACGACGCCAGTGCGCAGGCGGCGTACAGCGCCCTGGTCGGTCCCCGGCCCAGTCGAACAGCCAGGGTGGACTTGCCTGACGCCGTGTCTCCATCCACGTCCCGCAAGTTGTTCACGACCAGCAGGGCAGTGGGCAGCAGCCCCGCAGGCACCGAGGCCAGCAGGGCCAGACCGGTGATGTGGCCGATCTGCACGTAAGCCGTTCCCACAGTGGCGACCGGTCCGAAGAATACGAAGACGAACAGCTCGCCCAACCCGGCGTAGCCGTAGGGCCGGGGCCCGCCCGTGTAAAGCCAACCTGCGGCAATGCACACTGCCCCGACTGCGATGAGCCACAGGTTCACTGCCATTGCCAGGGCGAGCCCGGCGACGCCGGCCAGCGTGAAGGCGGCGATCGCGGCCCGCTTCACGGCCACCGGGCGGGCCAGGCCGCTGGCCACGAGGCGGGTCGGCCCCACGCGCAGGGTGTCGGTCCCCCTGACCCCGTCGGAGTAATCGTTGGCGTAGTTGGTGCCCACCTGGATGGCAAGGGATACGATCATGGCGTCTGCAGCGCGCCACCAGAGGGCGTGCCCTGCCGCTATCGCGACTGCGGTGCCCAACAGCACTGGGACCACGGCTGCTGGCAGGGTCCGCGGACGGGCTCCGGCAAGCCAGGGATGAGCCGGGACCGGGGCGGGTGATGGGACCGGGACGCGTGATGGGGCCGGTGAGGGCGGGGGGGCCGGTGTGGGCTGGGGGGCCGGGGGGAGCCGGGGGGCCGGTGAGGGCTGGGGGGGCGGTGTGGGCTGGGGGGGCGGTGACGGTCCGCCAGGGGGCACGGGTTCGGCGGCCGGCATCGGCGCGTACGCTACCTGCGATGCCGTCCCTCATCGCACTGGCGATGCCGGGAGGCCCCGACTTCGTCGCCGCCCTGGTGGATGCGTGGGAGTCCGGGCACGCCGTGACCCCCATCGACGGCCGCCTGCCGGCCCCGGCACTAGAGGCCGTGTTGGCCTCGCTGGCCCCTGACGTGCTGGTCGATTCCAGGGGCGAGCGCCACCACCTGGTGGGGGGGCAACCAGTCGAGACGGGTGATGCCCTGGTCGTGGCCACCAGCGGGACCACCGGCAGCCCCAGGGGGGTGGTGCTCACCCACGACGCGGTGGCAGCGTCGGCCCGGGCCACCAGCGCTGCGCTCGGCGTCGACCCCAGCTCGGACCGTTGGCTTGCGTGCCTGCCGCTGGCCCACGTAGGGGGGCTGTCGGTGGTCACCCGGGCCGTGCTCACGGGCACTCCGTTGGTGGTCCATCCGCGGTTCGATCCCGATGAGGTGGCCGCCGCCGCCGGGGGGAGCGAGCCGGTCACTCTCGTGTCGCTGGTTGCGAGGTCGCTGGGGCCGGCAGGTGGGGCTGGGCGCGTGGGCGTGGCGGGAGCCGGGGGCGAGGGGGGGCGGCTTGGGCGACGGGTCGACCCTTTTCTGTTCCGCCTGGTGCTGTTGGGCGGATCTGCCCCGCCCACGAACCTGCCTCCGAACGTGGTAACCACATACGGTATGACCGAGACGGGCAGCGGCGTCGTCTACGACGGCCTACCCCTCGAAGGCGTCGAGGTGGAGCTGGGCCCTGCCAGCGAGATCCGCCTCCGTGGCCCCATGCTCTGCAAGGGCTACCGCGACGGGTCGGAGGCTTGTGACGCCGAGGGCTGGCTGACCACCGGGGATGTGGGTGCCATCGAGGACGGACGCTTGGTGGTCAAGGGGCGGCTCGACGAGCTGATCGTCACCGGCGGCGAGAACGTGTGGCCCGCCCCTGTGGAGGCAGCCATCCTGGAGCACCCCGGAGTGGCGGAGGTGGCGGTGGTTGGAAGGGCGGATGCCGAGTGGGGCGAGCGGCTGGTGGCTTTCGTGGTGCCCGCGGGAGGCGTGCGAGCGACACCCCCCACCCTCGACGAGCTGAGGGCGATGGTCAAGGACCGGCTCGGCGCGTGGGCCGCCCCGCGTGAGCTGGTTCTGGTCGAGTCCCTGCCTCGCACCGCCATCGGCAAGGTCCGCCGCCGCGCCCTCCTCGATGCATGAGGGCCCGCAAGCGGTCCAACGGGGAACTGGGGGGGTATTTCGGGCGTGTCCGGAACGCGGCTCCCCAGCTCGGGCCCGGCCCAGTAGTGTCGCCACTGGATCCGCCCGACCGTCAGGGAGGTGAGCGTGCCTGCCGCCACTGATCACTACGTCACAGCCTGGGACAGGGAGTGGTTCAAGCGCTGCCGGCGCGCCTGGGACCTGGGCTCGCATTCCCGCCGAGACCTCGAGCCGATAGACGCCGCAGCTCGCGCTCCCGACCTCAGCGTTGCCATCCGGAGGGCGCTCGACGTCTATTACTACCCGGGCATGTGGGACTGGCGCCCCGCCATTGTTCGGCCCCTGGTCCTGGAGGGCTACCACCGAGCGATGGGTGGCGCCGATGACCAGGTGGGGACGGGGGACAAGATGCTGGAGCGCTACTTCGAGTGGGCACCCTCGGTGGATCGGTTCTGTCCCATGCAGGTGTCCGCCGAGCTGATCGTGGGGATCCCGGACCCAGGCAAAGCAGAGGGCGACCTCACGGACCCCGCCGGGGCGGGAGTTCACTACAAGGATCGGATCGACGCCGCGGTCATGGACGACCAAGGGGTCTACTGGGTACTTCACCACCGCCTGGTCCGGGGCGAGTGGGAGGACCTCGACCTCCTCACCCTTGGCCCGCGGCTGCTGGCGTCGTGCTGGGCCGCAGAGGTGTTCTACCTGGCCCCGGTGGCCGGGGTGATCCTCAACGAGCTCCGGGTGCCGCGCGCAGGCGAGCCGGATTCACCCGCTCTCGCGCTCCGCCGGCGCGAGTTCGAGATGAAGAGGGGTTCGGTCCTCCAGAGCCGGCACCGCCCCCAGCTCGCCCGCGCAGGGCTGGAGCCGGTGGCTGTCGAGGCGCACCAAGAGACCACCCATTGGTTCCGGCGGACCCACGTGCCCATCAGTCGGGAGCTGATCGCAGCCCAGCCAAAGATGCTGGCCCGAGAGATGCTGGACATGGTCACTGACGGGCGAGCGCTGTACCCGAGCCCGAACCCACACCACTGTCCGAGCTGCGTATTCCGTGCACCCTGCCTGGCGATGCAAGGCGGTGCGGACGGCGAGGCGATCCTTGCCGCCAGCTACCGTCGCCGAGCGCCAACCATCGACGAGCCCCGCATCGGTAGGGGCTTCGGCTTCTTGCTCCCCGCCCCGGAGGTCAGGTCCCGGAGCGCCAGGCCGGGGTCGGCCCCTTCCGTCAGGCCCTGACACGTACCTCGCCAAGGATCTCCGGTCCGCGGGTATCAAGACGTTGGTGGGCGATCTGGCCCCACCACCCCGCCAGCGGGGCGCCCACAGCCAACCCCACTGGCGCACCCAGCCAGGTCAGCCAAGCGAGGTGGGTCAGCTCGCCGGTGAGGACGACGACAATGACGGGAGCCTGGCCGGAGCCAGCAGCAGCAGGTACGCGAGCGCCGTCAGCACGCGGATACACCCAGGGCCCGACCCCGCCGAGACGCTGGAGAACGGGTTCTGGTTGCGCTGCTGGGGCAGGGCGAACGGTAGGAGCGCCGATTGCATGACGATTAGGCCGGCACCGCTACCCAACAGCACCGGTACAAGGCCGGCGAGCCACGGATAGGCCGAGCGCGATCCCACCACCAACGGGGCGAGAACGGCGGCGAGCACCCCCAGCGGGGCGATGATGGCGAGCCATGCCACCTGGCGCCCCCGCACGTCCGCCCGGGCCGCGCCGGGGGTCACGAGCACGTGCCACAGCGACCCGCCGTCGATGCCGTAGAGGTTGCCCATCTGCATCGTGGCGAACACCGTCAGCCATAACGCCAAATAGGGCACCAACGACCGCCCTCCACCAGCGGAGTAGAACAGGGGGATGACGATGCCCAGCAACACGGAGGTGATCAGCACTATCCGCCGTCGGGCGTCGCGCCACCACAACCTCAGCTCGCGCACGAAAACCGCACCAATCGGGCCGAGGGATCGCTCGGCGCCACGCCTCCTGGCTCGACTCGACCGCTTCGAGGGCCCGGCGGAGACCGAGACGACCGTCAGCCGCCGCCGCAGCAGGGGAGCCCAGGCGAGGAGCAGGACACCGTGAGCCCCGCACGGCCGAGCAGGGGCCCAACCGCTGCCAACGGGTCTCCGCGCGCCCCTCACGGCTACGGCGGCCCAGCCGGAGGGCAATGCGCGCAGGACCGCGGTGAGTGCCGGCGACTGGCGGTGGAACAGGACGGGGCCAATGTCTACAAAGAGGTACCGCAGGGGGATGACTGCCAAGCCGACCAGGGACGCAAGCAGCACCCCGAGGTCCGTCACGGACATACCTCAGCGGCCATCCCGCTGGCCACCAGGTGTGACCGTGCCTCGCCCACCACGTAGAGCGAGCCACTCACCAGCACGAGGTCCTCCGGGGCGGCCTCGGCCAGAGCCATATCGACTGCTTGGCCCACCGGCTCCGCCACCACGGTGCGAACCCCCAGGGCCTGTGCCGCATCCCCAACCACTCGGGCAGGTAGGGCGCGTCGGTCGTCAGGTGCGGTGGCCACCACCAGGCTCGCCGTCGCCGCGCCCAGGGCGCTCAGCATCTCGTGAGGGTCCCGGCCAGCCAGCATCCCGACCACCAGGATGCGCGACCGGGCTACGGCGAACTCCTCGGCGATCGCCCGAGCCGCTGCGAGCGCTCCCGACGGGTTCTTGGCGCCGTCGAGGATCAGCCACGGGCGGACTCCCATGAGTTCCATCCGACCCGGGGAGGTGACTCCGCCAAGGGCTGCGCGCACCACCTCCTCGCTCAGGGGGGCGCCGACCAGCGCCTCTGCTGCAGCCACAGCGCACGCCGCGTTGACACCCTGGTAAGCGCCGTGAAGGCCCAGGTTGACCCGCTCGTAGCTAGCGCTCGGTGTGCGCAGGGTCACCTCCCTGCCATTGCTGGCTGCCAGGTTCGCGTCGCAGGCGAAGTCCCGTCCCAGCTTCCAGATCCGCCCGGCAGGGGTAGCCCCGAAGATCGGCGCCAGCTCCGGATCCTCCTCGGCGAGGACCAGGGTGGAGCCGGCCTTCACGATACCGGACTTGTCCCAGGCGATGTCGGCGCGGCTCGGGCCCAGGATCTCGACATGGTCCAACCCCACGTTGGTGACGACGGCCACCTCCGAGCTCACCACGTTTGTTGCGTCGTAACGGCCCCCGATCCCCACCTCCACGACGGCGGCATCCACCTCTCGCTCTGCGAACCAGGCGAACGCAGCCGCGGTCAACGCCTCGAAGTAGCCTGCCCGATCACCCCCGCCTCGGGATCCCGCCCCCGCCACCTGGCCCATCAGGCCGGCAAGAGCCTCCTCGCTAATCGCTCTACCCCCAATTGTGAGACGCTCGGTTGGGGAGACCAGGTGGGGACTGGTGGTGACGCCGACGCAGAGCCCGTGGGCGCCGAGGAGGGCGCCGACCATCCTGGCCGTGGAGGTCTTCCCATTCGTACCGGTGACATGGACTACCGGATAGCGCCGGTGAGGCTCCCCGAGCGCGGCCATCAGGTGAGTCATGTGCTCGAGCGACCCTGCGCCGGTGGGGGCGCTGCGCTGCACTAGTAGCGGTAGTGGTCAGCCTTGTAGGGGCCATCGACGGGGATGTCCAGGTAGGCGGCCTGCTCGGGGGTCAGCTCGGTGAGCTTGGCGCCCAGGGCGTCGAGGTGCAGGCGGGCCACCTTCTCGTCGAGGCGCTTGGGCAGCATGTGGACCCCGATCGAATAGGCGCCGGGCTTGGTGAACAGCTCGATCTGGGCGATGGTCTGGTTGGCGAAAGATGCCGACATCACAAAGCTCGGGTGACCGGTTGCATTTCCGAGGTTGAGGAGGCGTCCCTCGGACAGCACGATCACCGAGTGCCCGTCGGGGAAGCGCCACTCGTCGACCTGGGGCTTGATGTTCTCGCACACGATGCCGGGCACAGAGGCCAGCCCTGCCATGTCGATCTCGTTGTCGAAATGCCCGATGTTGCCGACCACCGCCTTGTCCTTCATGGCCTGCATGTGGGCGGCAGTGATTATGTCCCGGGCCCCAGTCGCGGTGACGAAGAAGTCTGCCCGGTCGACCGCCGCCTCCACTGTCGTCACCTCGTAGCCGTTCATCACGGCCTGCAGCGCACAGATCGGGTCGATCTCGGTGACTAGGACCCTCGCCCCCTGGCCCCGCAGGGACTCTGCGCAGCCCTTGCCCACGTCGCCGTAGCCGCAGACAATGGCGACCTTGCCTCCGATGAGCACGTCGGTGGCCCGGTTGATGCCGTCGATGAGCGAGTGCCGGCAACCGTACTTGTTGTCGAACTTCGACTTGGTGACCGAGTCGTTCACGTTGATCGCCGGGAACAGCAGGGCCCCGCGAGACCGCATCTGGTAGAGGCGATGGACCCCGGTTGTGGTCTCCTCGCTGACCCCCAGGATGTCGGGGCCGAGTCGGGTCCAGCGAGTCGGGTCCTGGGTCAGCGACTCTGCCAGCACGTCGAGGAGTGCGACCTCCTCTTCCGAGGCGCTCGGCGGCGGGGCTGCCACCGCCCCAACGCGCTCGGCCGCCACCGCCCGGTGGACGAAGGCGGTGGCATCGCCCCCGTCATCGAGGATCAGGTTCGGGCCGCCGGGGCGGCCAAGCGAGCCGGGGCCGCTCCCGCCGGGGCCGTCAAGCGAGCCGGGGCCGCTCCCGCCGGGTCCGCCAAGCGAGGCGGGGCCGCTCCCGCCGGGGCCGCCAAGCGAGGCGGGGCCGCTCCCGCCGGGGCCGCCGACGCCATCGGAGCCGCTCCCGCCGGGGCCGCCGACGCCATCGGAGCCGCTCCCGCCGGAGGGCCACGCCAGGGCCTGTTCGATGCACCACCAGTACTCCGGCAGTGTCTCGCCCTTCCAGGCGAACACTGCCACACCCTGGGGGGACTCGGGCGAACCGTCCGGGCCCACGACCACAGCCGCCGCCGCCTCGTCCTGGGTCGAGAAGATGTTGCACGAGGCCCACCGAACCTGCGCTCCGAGAGCCACGAGGGTCTCGATCAACACGGCCGTCTGGACGGTCATGTGCAAAGACCCCGTGATGCGGGCGCCAGCCAACGGCTGGGCGGACGCGTACTCGCTTCGGAGCGCCATCAGGCCGGGCATCTCGACCTCGGCCAAGTCAATCTGCTTGCGGCCGGGGCCTGCCAGGGACAAGTCTGCCACACGCCAGTCGGTCGAGGCCAGCACGGCACTAGCTGTCATCGTTGCTCCTTTTGGGGGTTGGACAAAGGGTCACTCGGCCACCGGGCGCAGCCTGCCAGCGCCTGCCAGAGGCAACAATCCCGCCGCCTCCGCCAACGAGCGTAGCGACGCCACCGGGCGTGCGCCGACGTGGCCGATCACCTCGCCGGCCGCGACCGAGCCGAGCCGGGCGCATTGCTCCAAGGTGCATCCGGCCACGAAGGCCCGGAGGAACCCCGCCGCGTACAGGTCGCCCGCACCGGTGGTGTCGACCACCTCAGGGACCGGGACCGCAGGGACTTGGACCAACTCCTCACCCCTGACCACCACCGAGCCCGCGGCCCCCCTGGTGATCGCGGCCACACAGCCCCATCCCCCCACAGAGCCGATCGCGTCGTCCAAGCTCCCAAGCCCCGTCAGGGCAACGATCTCGGCCTCGTTGGCAAAGAGCAGCCCGACCTTCTCCGAGGCCAGCGCCAAGAATGCGTCCCGATGTCGCTCCACGCAGAACGGGTCCGACAGGCTGAGGGCAAAGGTCGGGACTTGGCCAGCACCGGCGCCGGACGACGCGAGCGCGCCATCGACGGCCTCGACGGCACCTGGCGAGTCCCACAGGTAGCCCTCGGCGTAGAGCACGCTCGCCCGGGCGACCAACTCAGCCGGCAGGTCGGGCGGGCCCAAGGTCGTGCTGGCCCCCAGGTAGGTGGTCATCGTGCGCTCGCCGTCGGGGGTGACCAGCACCAGGCACTGCCCGCTGGCCTCCTCGGGCCCCGGCTCGGCGGCTGGGACAGCGGCTCCCGGAGGGGCCGGGGCTCCCGGAGGGGCCGGGGCTCCCGGAGGGGCCGGCGCCGAACTTAGGGCAATCGGCGACACTAGGTGTTGGCGATTGCCCAAAGTTCGGCCCGGGTGCAGCTCAACTCCCAGGGAAGCCATGTCGGCCGCGTAGGCAGCACCGAGCGCGTCCTCACCCACCCGGCCCACGAAAGCCACCGAGGAGCCCAGTAGGGCCAGGCCCGCAGCCGTGTTGCCGGCCGACCCGGCCGCCCACTCCCAGCGAGGCGTTCCCGCGCCGGGGACCACCAGCTCGGCGGCGCTGTCCACCAGGCGCATCGACCCCTTTGCCAGCCCGGCGGCTGCGACCACCGCGTCGTCCACGAAGCCGATCCGATCCACGATGGCGTGCCCGACCGCAACCACGTCGAGGGGGCCCCCGGGAGCCGGGCCAGACCAGCCGGGCTCAGCCAGCGCCGAGCACCTTGCGAATCTCGGCCACCCGGTCGGTGCGCTCCCAAGGGACGTCGAGGTCGACACGGCCGAAGTGCCCGTAGGTAGCGGTGGGCCGGTAGATCGGGCGGCGCAGGTCCAGGCCGTTGATGATCGCCGCCGGTCGAAGGTCGAAGAGCTCCTCAACCATGTCGGCCAGCGCCTCGTCCGACACCTCCCCCGTGCCGAAGGTGTCGACAGCCAGGGATACCGGGTGCGCGACCCCGATGGCGTAGGCCAGCTGCACCTCACAACGCTGGGCGACTTGACTCGCCACGATGTTCTTCGCCACCCAGCGCGCGGCATAGGCCGCGGAGCGGTCGACCTTTGTGGGGTCCTTGCCGCTAAAGGCGCCCCCTCCGTGGCGGGCCATGCCCCCATACGTGTCGACGATGATCTTGCGTCCAGTCAACCCGGAGTCCCCCGCTGGGCCCCCGATCACGAAGCGTCCGGTGGGGTTCACCAGGTAGCGGGTCCGCTCGTCTATGAGCGACGCGGAGGACGAGCCCACTATCGGCTTGATCACCGACTCGACGACAGCCGAGGAGATGTCGCCGTGGCTCACCTCGGGCGAGTGCTGGGTGGAGACGAGCACGGTGTGCACCCTTACCGGCCTGCCGTCACGGTACTCCACGCTGACCTGGCTCTTGCCGTCGGGGCGAAGCCAGCCAAGGTCCCCCTCGCGACGAAGCTCGGCGAGGCGGCGAGAAAGCCCGTGGGCCAGCATGATCGGCAGGGGCATCAGCTCGGGCGTCTCGTCGCAGGCGTAGCCGAACATCATGCCCTGGTCGCCTGCCCCGGTGTCGAGCCCGCCTTCTAGGGCGCCGAGCTCGAGGGCGCCGAGGTGGTCTCGAGCCTCCAGGCAGGCGTCCACGCCCTGGGCGATGTCGAGGGACTGGCCGCCCATGATGACGTCCACCTCCACCTTGTCGGCCGCCGTGCCAGACTCTGGGTCGATGTATCCGATGTCGCGCAGCACGCCCCTCACCAGCTGGGACACCTCCTCAGCGGAGATGGCTGGGGTGGCTTCCCCGAAGACCGCCGCCCAGTCACGGTCTCCGACGCTCTTGACGCTGGCCTCGCAGGCGACGCGCGCCAATGGCGTCACAGCGAGGCAGGCGTCCACCACCGCGTCGGAGATTTGGTCGCAGACCTTGTCTGGGTGACCCTCGGTCACGCTCTCACTGGTGAACAGCACGGTGCCCCGGTCGACAGCCACGAATCGGCACTCCTCTCCTTTTGATCCAGCCCGCTGCGCCCTACCTTAGGGCCGCTCGGCGACGACCGCCAACCTGGCCTGCGAACAGCTACTTGCCCGACGAGCTCCGACGACCGTAACGGCGCTCGAACCGCTCCACCCGGCCGCCGGTGTCCACCAGCTTCTGCTTGCCGGTATAGAACGGGTGGCACTCGTTGCACAGCTCGACGTGAAGGTCGGCCTTGGTCGAGCGGGTGGTGAACGTGTTGCCGCACGAGCAGCGCACCGACGCTTCGACGTACTCAGGGTGAATGTCGCTCTTCATGGGTCCTCCATATTTGCGCCAACCCTCGGGAGCTTCCCCCGATGGCGTGGGTTTGGGTTTGGGGGGTGCTCCGGGGGCTTGCCCCCCGAGGGGCTACATGCCGGGCGTGGGGCCCTTGGCGATCTCGGCAAGGAACTCGTCGTTGCTCTTGGTGGTCTTGATCTTGTCCATCAGCAGCTCCAGGCCCGCCGCTGCGGTGCCGTCGCTGGCCAGGGCGTTGAGAACCCGGCGAAGCTTCCACACCTGGGCCAGCTGGGAGCGGTCGAACAGCAGCTCCTCGTGGCGCGTCGAGCTGGCGTTCACCTCGATGGCCGGGTAGATGCGGCGCTCGGCGAGGCGGCGGTCGAGGCGCAGCTCCATGTTCCCGGTGCCCTTGAACTCCTCGAAGATCACCTCGTCCATGCGCGAGCCGGTCTCGACGAGAGCTGTCGCCAGGATCGTCAGCGATCCGCCCTCCTCGATGTTGCGGGCGGCCCCGAAGAATTTCTTCGGTGGGTACAGGGCCCCACTGTCCACTCCACCCGACATGATCCGCCCCGTGGTGGGCGCAGCGAGGTTGTAGGCACGCGCCAGTCGGGTGATCCCGTCGAGCACGATCACCACGTCCCTGCCCGACTCGACCAGGCGCCTGGCGCGCTCGATGGTCAGCTCGGCGACGGCTGTGTGCTCGTCGGCAGGGCGGTCGAAGGTGGAGGCGATCACCTCTCCCTTCACCGAGCGCCGCATGTCGGTGACCTCCTCGGGACGCTCGTCGACCAGCAGCACCATCAGGTGGATCTCGGGGTTGTTGGCCTCGATCGAGTGGGCGATCTGCTTCAGGACAGTGGTCTTGCCGGCCTTGGGCGGCGAGACGATCAGGCCGCGCTGGCCCTTTCCGATGGGCGAGAGTAAGTCCACGATGCGAGCCGTCATGTTCGCCGAATCGCCGGGCACCTCCAGCTTGAGGCGTGAGTCCGGGAACAGCGGGGTCAGGTCCTCGAAACGAGGGCGCTGGCGCGCCTCGTCGGGGGACATCCCGGCAACTGAGCTGACGTGGACCAGCGCGGGATAGGACTCGTTCTGGCTGGCGGGCCGGCTCGTCCCCTCGACCGGGTCCCCCTTACGCAGCGCAAAGCGCCGTACCTGGCTCACAGACACGTACACGTCGCGAGGGTTGGGAAGGAACCCAGAGGTGCGCAGGAAGCCGTATCCCTTCTCGGACAGGTCCAGGAGACCGGCGACCGGTGTCGGCTCCCCGGAATAGGACGTCTCCGAGCCCCCGGACTGCAGGTCTCGCTCGCCTCGATCCCGCTCTGGGCCCCGATCGGGACCGCGCCCACGTCGCCGCCGGGGCCTGCGGTTGCCGCCGTCACCCCCGCCGTCGGATCCACCGCCCGAATGGCCCTGGCCCTGGTTCCCCTGGCCCTGGCGACCCTGACCGTTGGCGCTCGGCTGATTGGGCCCCCTGGGCCTTTGGGCCGACGTCTGCTCCCCAGAGGCCTTTGCGGCCGTGGCGCCCGCCTCCGCGCCGGTGGCCTCTCCCCCAGCCAGGGCTCCGTTCGAGGCGCCGATCTCGACGCCGTTGGCGGAGCCGCCGGAGCCGCCAGAGGAGTCCCCATCGGGGAGCTCCTTGGGGGGCGCCTTGCGTGCTTGGCGCGCTCCATCGCTTCGAGCACTGCCATTGGCCGCGCCCTGCCCCGGGCCGTTGGCCTTGGTTGCCTCGGCGCTGTCGCTCGGAGAGCTCGGAGAGCTCGTGCTGTCGCTCGGAGAGCTCGGAGAGCTCGTGCTGTCGTGGACTTCGACGCCGGTGGCCCGCAGTATCTGGTCGATGATGTCCGCCTTCTTGGTCCGGGAGCCTGTCTTGAGCGCCATTGCCTGAGCGATGGCGTGAAGCTCGTCGCGCTCCTTGCGCTGAAGGACTGAGCGCTCGAGTTGCGGTCCGCTCATCGGCTACCTCGCTTCTTGGGATCGTGTACTTCTTGGGATCGTGTCCCTCTTGGGATTCGCGTGAAAGGTGAAATGGGGGCGGTGCATCCGTATCCCCAGGCCCCGCGTCGTCGGCAGCTGCCGGGCTCTCGTGTGCGAGTGACTGGATGTGGCAAATCTGACTGGCTGCCTACACCGGGACCGCTCGATCCCCACCCCCACGCAGGTCGAGAGCTACCGCTTACCAATAGACGAGCGGTGCTGTCTGCAGCATAGCAGCCACACCCCCGAAACACAACGCGCCCTACAGCCCGAGCTCGCTTCGTACCGCCGAGAGCGACGACTCCACGACAGTCGGGACCCGGATCTGGCTGATGGCGATGTCGGGGTCCTTGAGCCCGTGGCCGGTGAGCACGCACACGACAGTCGAGCCCTCCGGCGCCCCGATCGAGATCAGCCCTGCAACCGACGCCGCCGAGGCCGGCTCGCAGAACACCGACTCCTCCGCTGCGAGAAAGCGGTAGGCGTCGAGGATCTGGGCGTCGGTAACCGCATGGATCCCACCACCAGACTCGCTTGCCGCGGCGGTGGCGCCGTACCACGAGGCGGGCTTGCCGATGCGGATCGCCGTGGCCACCGTCTCGGGGTCAGAGACCGGGTGACCGAGCACGATCGGCGCCGACCCCGCCGCCTGGAAGCCGAGCATCTGCGGAAGGCGGGTGGAGCGCCCAGCGGCCCGGTACTCGAGGTAGCCCTTCCAGTAGGCGCAGATGTTGCCTGCGTTGCCAACCGGGATGCAGTGCAGCTCGGGGGCGTCGCCAAGCGCGTCGACGACCTCGAAGGCCCCGGTCTTCTGGCCCTCGATGCGGTAGGGGTTCACCGAGTTGACCACCGTGACGGGTGCCCGCTCGCCCAGCTCCCGCACTATCTCCAAGGCGTCGTCGAAGTTGCCCCTGACCTGGAGCACCCTGGCTCCGTGGATCAGCGCCTGGGCCAGCTTGCCCAGCGCGATGTGGCCCTCGGGGATCAGAACGGCGCAGGTGAGGCCGGCCCGGGCCGAGTACGCCGCCGCCGAGGCGGAGGTGTTGCCAGTCGAGGCGCACACGACAGCTTTGGCCCCCTCCTCCAGCGCCTTGGAGATGGCCAGCGTCATCCCCCGGTCCTTGAAGGAGCCGGTCGGGTTGGCCCCCTCCACCTTGAGCAGCACCCTCGCGCCCACCCTGGCCGACAGCCTGGGCGCCTCCAGCAAAGGCGTGGCGCCCTCTGCCAGGCTCACCACCGGAGTCGCCCCCGACACCGGAAGGTGCTCGCGGTAGTGCTCGATCACCCCCCGCCACCCAACCGAGCTCAACGCTCGCCCGCCTCCACCAGTCGCAACAGGCCGCCGATCCGCTCGACCGCCGCCAGGTCCCGGAGCCCTGCCAGCGCAGCCTGCACGTCGGCCTCGCGCGCCAGGTGGGTGATGAAGACCAGCCGGGCCTCGTCGCCCAGGCCGAGCTGCTCCATCGAGCGCACCGATACCTCGTGAGCGCCCAGCACCCCGGCAACCGCTGCCAGGACCCCGGGGCGGTCGACGACCTCGACGCTCAGGTAGTAGCTGCAACGCAGCTCAGACATCGGCCGCACCCGGGCGGGCGGCTGGGTCAGGGCCCTCCCGCCACCGCCAGCGCGCAGGTTCTGGGCCGCGTCGATGAGGTCCCCGAGCACCGCGGCCGCAGTCGGCCGCCCGCCGGCCCCCCGGCCGTACAGCATCAGCTCGCCCACGGCCTCGCCCTCGATGAACACCGCGTTGAACGGCCCGCGCACCGAGGCCAGGGGGTGCGAGCGGGGCACCATGGCCGGGTGCACACGGACCGCGATCATAGGAATTTGGTCGGCTTCGCCCTCAGACCAGCTCCCACTCACCTCGGTGGTCCGCCCCCCCGGCTCCACCCTCTCCGCCACCGCCAGGAGCTTCACCTCGTAGCCGAGGCGCCGCGCAGCCGCCAGGTCACCGACGTCGAGGCCCGAGATCCCCTCCCTGTGCACGTCGCCGACGCCGACAGCACCTCCGAATGCCAGGCCCGCCAAGATGGCGATCTTGGCTGCTGCGTCATAGCCCTCCACGTCAGCCGAAGGGTTGGCCTCTGCGTAACCCAGCGCCTGAGCCTCGTGCAGTGCTTGAGGGTATGTCTCGCCGTGGTCGCTCATCTGGGTCAGGATGTAGTTGGTGGTGCCGTTCACGATCCCCATGACCCGCTGTATGCGCTCGCCGGCCAGGGACTCCCGCAACGGCCTCACCACGGGGATCGCCCCCGCCACCGCCGCCTCGTAGAGCAGGTCCAACCCCGCGCTGGCCGCCAGCTCGGCCAGCTCGGCCCCGCGATCCGCGAGCAGCTCCTTGTTGGCCGTGACCACCGGCTTCCCCGCCTCCAGCGCCTTTGCGACCAGGGCTCCCGCCGGCTCGAGGCCACCGATCAGCTCCACCACCACGTCCACTGCCGGATCGGTCACGACCGCCGAGGCGTCGGCGGTCAGCAGGTGAGTGGGCACGGAGGCTTGGCGGGACAGAGCAATATTTCGGACAGCGATGGCGGCGAGCTCGAGGCGAACCCCCGTGCGCGATTGGATGGTCGCGGACTCGGCGCCGATCAGCTCGGCAAGAGCCGACCCGACAGTGCCGCAGCCGAGGAGGCCCACCCGTACAGGCTTACTCATCCAGACGGCACAGGTCGGCGAGGGTCTCCCGGCGCACCACCACCCTCGCTTTGCCGTCGGCCACGAACACCACCGGGGGGCGCGGGACCTTGTTGTAGTTGGACGCCATGGAGTGACCGTAGGCGCCGGTGACCGGGGTCGCAAGGATGTCTCCGACAGCCAGGTCGGCGGGGACCTGGGCGTCGCGCACCACGAAGTCGCCCGACTCGCAGTGCTTGCCCACGACGCTCACCCGCTTCGGGCGGGGGGCGTCGGCGGCGCGGGGGAGGAAAGCCTCGTAGCCGCTGCCGTAGAGCACCGGGCGGGGGTTGTCGCTCATGCCGCCGTCCACCGAGGCGTAGGTGCGGATGCCGGGGAGGGCCTTGATGGTGCCCACGGTGTAGAGGGTGATGCCCGCGGCGGCGACGATCGCCCTGCCGGGCTCGGCGGATATGCGCGAGGCGATGCCGGCGCGGGCGGCGGCGCTTCGGACCGCTCCGGCCCACGCCGTGATGCTCGGGCTGGCCTCGCCCGTCACGTACGCCACGCCCAGGCCGCCGCCGACGCACAGCTCGGGCAGGGCCGCCTCGTTGACCAGCTCGGCGAGGACCTCCACCTCTTTCTCGAAGGAGCTGACCGCGAAGACCTGGCTGCCGATGTGGGCATGGATGCCGACCAGCTCCAGCCCAGGGATGGCCCCCACGCGCTTGAGGGCGGCCGCCGCGGCCCCCGATGCCAGGCCGAAGCCGAACTTGGTGTCGTCCTGGCCGGTGCGCACGAACTCATGGGTGTGGGCCTCGATGCCAGGGGTGACCCGGACGAGGACCTTCGGCCTCACGCTGGCGGTCCCCACGAGGGCCTCCAGGCGCGCTATCTCGTCGGCGGAGTCGATCACGATCCGGCCCACGCCCGCCGCTATGGCTCGGTCCAGCTCCTCTTGCGACTTGTTGTTCCCGTGCAGGACCAGGCGCTCGGGAGGCACCCCGGCGGCCAGCGCCACATGCAGCTCGCCACCGGTGGACACATCCAGGCACATGCCCTCGGTGTGCGCGAGGCGGGCCATCGCCTTGCACAGGAAGGCCTTGGAGGCATAGGCAACCCCGTCGCCCCAGGCAGTGACCGCCTCCGCGCAGCGGGCGCGCAGGTGTGCATCGTCGTAGACGAATGCGGGCGTGCCCACCTCGGCCGCCAGCTCCACCAAGTCGACCCCGCCGACCGACAGGCGGCCAGCACTGCTGATCCGCGCCGTGTCGGGGAGGAGGTGCGGCGGGAGGGGGCTCACATCGACTCTGGAGCGTCGACGCCGAGGAGGCCGAGCCCGATCGCCAGGCCGATCCTAGTCGCTTCGACCAGCGCGAGCCGGGCCTGGGTCAGCTCGGGGCTGATCCCCTCCCCCATCACCCAGCAGTCGTGGTAGAAGCCGTGGAAGCGACCCGACAGCTCGCGCACCCAGGCCGTCACCCGGTGCGGTGCACGGTCGTCGGTCGCCTGGGTGAGCACGTCGGGCAGCTCGATGAGGGTGCGGGCGAGGGTCAGCTCACGCTCGTGGGTGAGCAGGGCCAGATCTATCTCTCGGAGCGAGGAACGGGCGACCCGGCGCTCCGCAGCGACCCGGCCGATGGAGGCGATGCGGGCATGGGCGTATTGGACGTAGTAGACCGGGTTCTCCGCCGACTCCTTTCGAACCAGGTCGAGGTCGAGGAGGACTGACTGGTCGATCGAACTCACCAGGCTAAGGAGGCGGGTGGCGCCAGGGCCGATGTCGGCCACCAGGCTGTCCAGGGTCACGAAGTTGCCGGCGCGCTTGGACATCTTTCCGCTTACCAGCGAGACCATCTGGCCCAGGCGGACCTCCAGGCGGCTGCGCTCCACGCCAAGGGCCTCGACGCCGGCCATGAGGCTCGCCACCTGGCCGTGGTGATCGGCGCCGAACACATCGATCACCCGGTCGAAGCCCCTGAGGAGGAACTTGTCGCGGTGGTAGGCCAGGTCCCCCGCGAGGTAGGTGTAGTCCCCGCCGTGCTCGGCCGACTTGCGCAGCACCCGATCCCGGGTGTCGCCCAACGAGCTGGACGCGAGCCAGAGGGCGCCGTCAGCCTCGTAGACCACGCCCCGCTCGGCCAGGATGGCGACAGTCTCGCCGACCGCGCCACTCTCCTCGATGGACGCCTGGCTGTACCACTCGTCGAACACGATGCCGAGCACCTCCAGGGAGCTGCGGATGTGGGTGAGGATGTGGGTGGCGGCCCAGCGCCCGGCGGCGAGGACCTCCTCTGCGGTGGGGGCGGCGGTGGGGCCGGGGGCGGGGCCGGGCGTGCCGGGGCTGGGGGCGGCGGGGCCGGGGCTGGGCGTGCCGGGGCTGGGGGCGGCGGGGCCGGGGCTGGGGGCGGCGGGGCCGGGGC
>JBOGGU010000082.1:0-32786 GCA_050744085.1 Acidimicrobiales bacterium | reverse complement strand
CGCTGCTGTTCCCTCCGCCAGGGGGGCTCGACAGCAGAGCTAGGTACTACGCGGTCGCGGTCGGGAAACCCTGGCTGAGCTGGGCATATAGAGCGCGATCTCGCCGTAGCCAGGAAGGTACCGCTAGCAGGGCTTGCCCCCTTCGGGTCCGTGCTTACTCCGCTGCTTGCCTTGGTTCGGCGCGCCTCCTCAGAACCAGGGCGCTGGCCCCGGTGTACCAGTAGGTGAGGACCTTGCCATCTTGGAAGTATCCTCCTGGCACCCCGTCGACCCTGACGTGACCGCTCGTCCGACCGTTGAGCGTCGCCAGGGCGTCTGCGGTGTACGAGGTGATCGACTTGTCCTCGCGGCGCTTCTCTTTCAGGACATGCTTGCAATAGTGGTACAGGATGGACTTGACAGAGTTCGGGAAGGTGCCGCAGTCCCATGAGCCCTTCACCAGGAATGCCTCGACCACGTCGGGCAGCAACGCCTTGTAACTGCCGATAAAGGACCGCAGTGCTGGGGCTCCGCCCGCCGCTGCGGAGGCGGCGGCCAGGTCGGCGAGCTTCCGTCGATGGCCCACGAGATATAGCTTCAGCTCGGCCGTCAGGAAGCCCTCGTTCATCAGGTCGAGCACCTCGGAGGGGACAAGGCCGGGTAGGGCAGCCCACAGTTCTGTAATCTCAGAGTCATGCTCGACGAGCGCTACGACGTCGGCCAGATCACCGCGGCGCAGCATCATCTCGAGAGCGACTCGCCTCGCGCTGTGTAGCGATAGCAAGACCCTGGCCTTGGAGGCCTCGACGAGATCGCTCCCGTAACGCAAGGCCCAGCCGAACTCGTCCAACGCGGTCCTTCCCGCGAACTCCACCAGCTTGGCAATGTGGATCCCTGCTTGGCATCCTCGCTCCAGGACAGCAAGCACCTCCCCCGCCTGGCCGGCGTGGAGGCCCAAGAACTCGCGGATCACCTCCCAGGCCTTTGGGTCACTGGCCACGACATCGACCAGGCGACCGTCCAGCTCGTCGTTCCCCAGGACAGCTTCGGTGACCGATTGGGCGGTGGACGCTGGGATCGAGCACTTTCCCGCTTTACACAGATGTTCCACCGCCCGGCCACGCCAGTCCTGCTTGACCGCCATGACCCATGTGGCCAGTTCCTTGGCATCCGCCTCGTGGAAAACGCCGAAGAGCCGAGCCAGCTGGCCGGCAATCTTGGTGTCACCTCCAGCGGCACGGATGGTCCATGCGGCTGGCCCGGGCCCAATCTCGGGGGTGCGCTCAGCCAGGTGTCCCTCGATGCCGGAGAGCGCTTCGGCCTCCCACAACGGCGCCTGGGCTGCGGACGCCTCCCTGGCCAATTTTTCCGCCTCCTCCGCCGCTTTCTTGCCGGTATCGTAGGTCGACTGTCTGATTTTCGTTTGATTCCTCAGGTGCAAGTTATGCGACATCTTCTTGGTGACAATTGGCCGCTCACCCAGCGCCTTGATCGCCTCAGCTCGGGTCGATTCTGCCTGCTTGTTTGCCCCTGCCAGTCGTGCCCCAGAGATGCCAGATGCCGTCGATTCGGCCCAGGCCCGAAGCTCCGGGTCGTAGTGGTAGCGGGCTAGCACGGCCATCTCATCTCGCGCTTTCGACGCAACTCCCCCAGCCTTGTCCAGCTCCTGCCTGGCGAGCTTGACCACCAATGATCCCTCAGCACGGAAAGGCAGGAGGAAGTCCACGACGGGCTTGGCCCGGACCGCGTCGAGGTCGGCTGAGAACTCGTCGCGCGCGAACTCTACGACCTCTGGACCCTGGCTAAGGTAGGGCAGGAGAAAGTCGGCGGCGACAGTGGCCACCAACACGTTTCCCTGGGCGGATGCCAGCTCCTGCTTGGCCAGGTCGATGGCATCCTCGTCCCCTCCCTTGTACCTGAGCAGGTAGGCTAAGACGGCCGGGTGGTTGGGTGCGTGGGCGAGGGCCCAGCGGGCGTCTTCCAGGTGCGCAGCGTTGGCGGCAAGGAACCCTGGGTCCGGGGTGATTGCGGCTGCCGCATCCCCAGGAGGGACCCCCGCTTGCTGGAGTGCTATTAGCAACGGGCCCAGTTGATGGGCGTCGAGGTTGCCAGCTGCAGTCAAGACCCCAATGACCAGGTCGGCGACAGCTCTGACCCCTGGGCTCGGTGGAGGGCTGGGAACCAGGTAGGCGAGGGCCTGGGCGGACAGAGTCTTGACCACCGTGAAGGATGCTCCTGCCTGCAGGTCAGCCCGGAGCTGGAGCCAGCAGTCCCGGCCCAGCACGTCCTCGTTTGGGTGCTGGGTCGCCACCGTGCCCAAGCGCATCACTATGGGTGCAAGCGCCGTCCCCGCGTTTTGACCTCCCACAAGCCGCGTGACCGCCGCGTTGCCGAACTGGCGCTGGAGCCCAAGAACCGCCTCCGCTCCCAAGCTTTGAAGGGAACCCCCACTGGCGGCTGGGTGACGCCGGTGTTCAGGCGCTCGGGCTTTGGAGCGGTCGGCTACGGTATCGTCCTTCCCACGGCGGGCGTACATCGCTGGCCTCCCACTAACTAATCGCTCAATTCACGGTATTGCGAACACGGAGAGAGTCGCCGTCCTTTGAGGCAGATGAGAGGGTAGATCGGTCCGACCGATGGGGCAATGCGGAGCGATCGAACTCCACTTGGGTGGATCTCAGAGGTTGAGCGCCGCGGGGTGTTGGCGCAGCTCCGGCCGGGAGTGAACGCCGAGCTTGGCGTAGGAATGGGCCAGGTGAGTATCCACGGTACGAGGAGACAGGTGCATGGTGGCGGCAATCTCCCGGGTTGTGGCCCCTGCCGCCGCCAGCTGTGCCACCCGTGACTCCTGGGTGGTCAGGCCCCCGGCCCGTGGCGCCCGGCGGCGGCGACCCCCGGCGGCCGACAGCTCCGCCCTTGCCGCGCTTGCGAGCAGCGATGCACCGTGTCGGTCCGCCACTTCGAGGCACTCGCTGAGCACGCGTCGGGCCTCTGTGACCCGTCCGCGCCCCCGCAGCCACCTTCCGTAGCGCGCCAGGATCTCCGCCCTGGCAAGAGGCATGACCGTGCAAGCGCTGAGCGCCCCGTCATGCAGGCTTGCCGCTGCCGGTTCGTCCCCCTCTGCACCGGCCAGCCCTGCCTGGGCGCCGAGGCTGAGCATCGTCGGCCACGTGCAGGCCAGGTCCTGGTTGGCCTGGTCGAGCCAGGCGGCGATGCGGGCCACCTCCAGCGTCCGCCGCGCGGCCAGCGCTGCTTCGATCGCGCCCGCGGCCCAACGCGCGGTCGCCATCGAGGCGACGCCGACAACCCTGGCCAGGTCCTCCAAGCTGAGGTAGCGCTCCGCCGCTTCAAGGGGAAATCCTCTCGCCGCAAGGTGTTGGGCCCGCGCCAAGCCCAGGTCGAACCCTGCGAACAGGGACCGGATGCCCATCGCCTCCACGGCGTCGCACAGGGCTACCGACTCCTCCACACGCCCCAGCGCAGTGAGTGCCTCCGCCCGCATCAGTGCCAACCTCGGACGCCCGAGCATATCTGCGCCGTCATCCATGCGCTCCGCCGCGGCTACCACGTCGTCCAACGCTCCCTGGTTCAGCAGCATCGACGCTCGCAGCGTCGCCAGCGCCACCGCCGAGCGCGTCGAGCCAGCGGAGCTATAGCGATGGCGAGCGTATTCGATCAGCTCGTGGGCTTCCTCGAAACGCTCGACGAAAGCCAAGGTTGCCGGGTGCAGCAGGAACAGGTTGAGCGAGCGAGCTTCCTCCGCAGAGTTCGCGTCGGCACTCCGGCGCGCCGCTGTGGCCGCCTTGACGATGTCGGTCAGACCCGACGGGTCGCCGAGGTTCAGCCTCATGTAGGAACGCAGCACACCGATCGCGGCAGGCTCGGGCTCTGGCCATTTCGGCGCCGACGCCGGATCCAGCATCGCCAGAGCAGCGAGCGGGCCGCTCGCCTCCCAAGCCACGTGGGCACGCTCGCCCAGCATGCTGGCCAGGGAGGCCCAGCCCACGGACTCGGGGCCCAGGTCGGCCAGCTCGTCGAGCGCCTCCCCGTAGGCCTGCATTGCCTGGTCCACGTCGCCGGCGAAGGCCTGCGCCCTCGCCGCCTTGGTCAGCACCTGGATCCGGGTGTTCGGATCGAGCCCTCGTGCCAGCAAGCGCTGGTACAGCATGAGCGCCTCATCCGGGTAGTCGGCGGCGAAGAGTACGTCGCCCAGACGGCCGAGCTGCTCCGGGCTGGCCCCTGGTCCAGCGAGCGCTACCCCGGCCCTCAGGTGTGCTATGCCGACTTGGATCGCTCCTTCGGCCACTGCTGCGGTCCCCGCATCGATCAACACGCTCACCGCTCGCTCGTCCCCTGCCATGTCCGCGGCGAGTACGTGCGGCGCCGCAGAGGTGGGGTCCCCCCGTGCTGCCCAGTAGGCGAACGCCCTCAGGTGCAGCGCACGGCGCCTGGCTGGCAGGGTGTCCTCGTAGATCGCCGATGCGAGCAGGTCGTGGCTGAACTCGGCGCTACCAGCGGATCCGTCCCGCATCACTCCGACTCCGATCAGCGAGTCGAAGGCCTCGATGAAAGCCTCCTCCCCGATCCCGGTCACTGCTTCCAGCGCCCCCAGCTGGATCCTGGTCCCCAGCACCGATGCAGCTCGGGCACATTCGAGGGCGTCGCCGCTCAGCCCGGCGAGATGGCTCAGCAGCAGGGTCCTCTGCATACGCAACAGGTCCGCCCCAGCGGGCTCTGGCAGGTCGCCGGTCTCCGCCACGGTGCGCGCAGCTTGTTCTACCAGCATCGGGTTGCCCTTGGTGAGGCGCCATGCCCTCCTCACCACGTCGGGCGCCAGCTCGGGCGCCGGATGGGAGTCGTCTCCTACTCGAGAGTCCGTCGGGCCCGGGCCGACGATCCCACCGTGCGCGCCAGGGCCCTGGCCCGCAAGTTGGTTCAGCAGCTCGGCGCTGGATGCCTCGCTGAGGGAGTGGACCTCGACGATGCGGGCGTGGCCCTCATGGGCGAGCGACCTTGCGAGGTTGGCGGCCCGGGCCGGCCATGGTCGCAGAGCTCCGAAGATCACAACCCTGAGGCCGGCCAGGCGACGGACGAGGAAGCCGATCAGCTCGAGTGAGTCGGGGTCCGCCCAGTGCAGGTCGTCGAGGGCCACAACCTTGGGGCCGGCCTCACCCCATCGCCCCACCTCGGCCCTGGCGGCTTCGTATCTCGCGGAGCGCCTGGCCCTCAGGTTGACGCCCTGGGCGGAGTTGTAGGAGGCGCCCCCGGATGACGAAGATGACGAGATCGACCCCAGCAACTGCCCCGCAAAGGCAAAGGGCAGGTCCGCCTCCATCACTGCGCCCTTGGCCTGGAAGCAGCTCAAGTGACCAGGACCTCCTTCGGCCAGCTCGACTGCGGTGCGTAGCAGCGTGGTCTTGCCTGTACCAGCCTCGCCAACGACGAAGAGCACGCCGCCGCTGCCGCTCGCCACTGCGCTCAAAGCTGCACCTATAGCCTCGATCGCACCCTCGCGCTCGAACAGCACCGTTGGAACTCCCGGCACGGCTCGAAGCTGCGCATCACCTGCCAGAGATGGAATCGTGCGGTCGGTCGGCACTCTTGCGCTCTCCCTTTCGGGGCCAGACCCTACCAGGCCCCGTGGTCTCCCGCAAGATGTCAAGCGCACCCACCGCAGCTCGGGCCCCCGGGTACGTAGCCAGGCCCGGACTGGGCTAGAAATCAGTAAGTTCTACGGAGGCATTATCCGTCCCACCGACAGATAATGACGCCATGACCCCCGAGGGCCCGGCAGCTCAGGACGGTAAGGGCCGGACGCTCTCCGTCCAGCTCTACCTCGACGCGGACGGGCGTCCGGTCGGGTCTGTGCGGTGCGGAGAGGGTCCCGAGGCGCTATTTGTGGGTTGGCTGGCGCTGATGGCCGAGTGCTCACGCCTCCTGGACCCGGACGCCAACGAGACGGAGCCTGCGTGAACACGGCGACGATCCTGACTGGCCGCCCGGTGGAGTCCGGGCCGTGGATAGCGGAGCCCCAGGCACGGCTGAGCCTGCCGGCGACAGTGGGCCTGCACCGGCCGCGCCTGGCTGTGGCGCTCGACACCCTCTGGTCCAAACGGCTGGCCCTGGTCACCGCCCCCCCGGGGTCAGGCAAGAGCACCCTCGTCGCAGGTTGGGCGCGCCGCTGCGGATCACCGGTGGCCTGGTACTCGGCGGAGCCGGTCGATGCCTCCGAGGGCGCCATGCTCTCCCAGCTGCACCACAGCCTTTCCCAAGCCCTGACGCTGCAGCGCCCCTGGCAGGACCCGGAGACAGCGCTCGAGGACATCGGGCGCCACCCCGGACGTCCGGTTGTCCTGGTGATCGATGACTTTCATGTCCTCGCCGGCACAGAGGCCGAGGGACTCCTGGCCCAGCTCCTGGCCCGGCTCCCCCCGACCATGCGGGTCCTTGTGACCAGCCGCCAGACCCCGGCGTTGAACCTCTCCCGGCTCCGCCTCGACGACGACATAGTCGAGCTGGGAGCTGACGATCTGCGATTTCGCAGCTGGGAGGCCGAGTCGCTCTTCCGGGAGCACTACGGGTGCCCGATGCTCCCCGAAGAGGTGTCGCTCCTCACCCGCAAGACCGAAGGCTGGGCAGCAGGGCTCCAACTGTTCCACCTGGCCGCCCGGGACCGGTCCCCAACCGAACGGGCTCGGATGCTCGCCGGATTCAGTGCCCAGTCGCGACCGGTTGCCGACTACCTGGCCGATAACGTGCTTGCTGGCCTGGATGCACGCTTGGTCGAGTTCATGATCCGCACCTGCCCGTTGGGCGTGCTCACCGGAGCGCTCTGCGACGAGCTGCTCGACGCCGTGGACAGCAAGGCCACCCTGGCGGAAATGGAGCGCCGCCAGCTGTTCGTCTCCTCCAACGACGGGGGCCAGACCTACCACTACCACGCAATCCTGAGGAGCCACCTCGACGGATGCCTGGTGGACCAGCTGGGTGAAGCCGGGGCAAGGCAGTGGCACTACCGGGCGGGTCGCCTCATGTTGAGCAGCGGATTCCCCGAAGCAGCCCTACAAGCTCTGTGCCGGGCAGAGGCATGGGAGAAGGCCAGCGCGGTGCTTGCCCAGCTGCACCGGGGCACCGCCAGGAGTGGCGACGTGGCCGGGGGATGCTCGACCGCCATGGACACGATCCCGGCGAGGATCCTTGACTCAGAACCGTGGGTGGTCCTCGCCCGAGCGCGCTGCCACGTGGCGTCCGGCCAGATGGCCGCCGCCGTCGCCGCCTACCGGGCTTGCGAGCCGACGCTCCCGCGACGCGCCGCCGACACCTGCAGGGCGGAGATGGTCACGGTGTCGGCTTGGGCAAGCACGATGCCGAGCCCAGCGCCAGGGTGGACCAACGTCCTTCGCCGTGCCCTGGCCCGCGACCCGCTGGTGGGCCTGGCGGGTGCACCCGGCAACCGCGCGGCTTGGCTGGACGAGCCAACCCCAGAGACGACCGACCCGGACCCTGGCATCCTGGGCCACGGCGGGGGCCCGGGCGAGGGCCGCCGTGCGGACGAGGCGGCGGCAGGCGCCGTGGCTGGCCTTTGTGCCCTCATGGCCGGGGAGCCACGACGAGCCTCGGGGATCCTCCAGGAGGCAGCCACCAGCCCGACGAGCCCTATGTTGGGCTTGGGAGCCCGGCTGGCCGGCGTCCTCGCCAGCCTGCTGAGGCGCGAGCCGGACGGTATCCAGATCGCGGCCCGGCGCGCCCTGGCGATGGCAGGTGAGGCAGAGCGGCTGGGTTCACCCTGGCTGGCGCGCCAAGCCTATGCCCTGCTGGCTCTGGCGGGGAGGCCAAACATTGCGGCGCAAGTAAGCGCGCAATGCCACCATGAGGCGGACCCGTGGGGCGAGACGCTGGCGCAGCTCCTCGAAGGTGCGGGAAGGCTGGTGATGGGAGAGGCACCGGTGGCAGTCCTGTCGCTCGCTGCTGGGGGCGCCCGATCACTCGGCGCCGGGGTGCTCGAGGCCTGGGCCCTGTCCTGCCTGGCAATTGCCGAGGCGCGCGCGGGCACCCCTCAGGCGCGCGAGGCCGGGCTGGCGGCCGAGGCCATGGCCCGCAGGGCCGGCGTGCTCGGTGCGCAAGCCTTGGCTCACGTTGCCCTCGGCCTCCCAGCGCTCGGCCACCGATCGCAGGGCCACCGATCGCAGGGACGCCAAGCTGTCGAGCACCTTCGCCTGGCCAGGGCCTTGGCGGACGAGTGCGGGCTTGGCATCCTCGGCCTTCGCCCTGCGCCGAGGATGGCCACCATCCAACATCCGAAGCGCCCGGCAGCCCCGCGCCTCTCGCCCGACGAGGCCCAGCCCGAAGGCGTCGTGTCGCGCAGTGGGCTGTCGCTGCGCTGTTTGGGAGCCTTGGTCGTGTCTCGGGATGGCCAGGTGCTGGACCTGGGGTCGTTGAGGCCTCGGGCGCGGGCGCTTCTCGCCCTCCTAGCCGTTCGCCACCCGCTACCCGTCCACTGCGAGGTGCTCACGGAGGCACTATGGCCCGACACCGAACCCCGGTCAGGCGCCCACCGCCTCCAGACTGCGATCTCTTCGGTCAGGCGAGCGCTCGCCCCCCATGGGCCGGACTCCACGGCGCCAAACCCAGTGGTGCGCCACGGGGAAGCGTACCTACTCCTGGCCGACAGGGTCGACGTGGCCGAGCTGGAGTACGCAGCCCGCTCCGCGGCAACCAGTCGCCGGGCCAACGACACCACGGCAGAGCTGGCCGCGCTGGGACAGGTCCTCTCCCTGCATCGAGCGGAGCTGCTGCCAGAGCTGGGGCCCCTCGACTGGGTGGCAGCCGAGCGTGACCGCCTGCGCTGGACGGTCACAGACTGCGCCGAGAGGCTGGCAGAGCTGGAGCTGGCGGCTGGCCACCACCTCGATGCCCTGAGCGCGGCCCGGACCGGCCTGCAGCTGGACCGCTACCGCGAGTCGCTCTGGCGCCTGGCGATCAGGGCGGCCAGTGCCACCGATGACCAGGGCCTGGTGACGATGCTGTCCCGGAACCGGGCCGACGCGCGTGCCGAGCTTGGCATTGTCGAGTAGCGCTGCGCCGCAGGAGACGGGCAACAGGGAGCAGGTCGGGAGGTGAACCGAGACCCATTCTTACTTGCGCTGCCTAGCATCAGCCCATGACCACGGGCTCCTCGACCACGAGCCGGGTGTGGCTCCTCGACGCCGCCGTTGGCCTGTGGATAGCAGCGTGGGTAGCTGTCGGCATCTGGGTGGGCGTCGACCTGCACCATCTTGACCACCTTGCAGCGGACCTGGGCGGCGCCGGGCAGGCGCTCGGCCAGACCGCCCAGGCCCTGCACGCCTTCACCCACCTTCCCCTGGTGGGCCACGACCTTGCCAAGGTCGCCAACGGCATCGCCAGCACAGGGCAAAGTGTCCAGGCCAACGCTTCGGCTACCAAGTCCAGCGTGGACCAGCTCTCCTACCTCCTCGCCGTGGTTATCGTGGTGATCCCGTCGGCGTCGGCCCTTGGGGCCTACCTGCCTTGGCGAGTGCGGAGGCGCCGCGCGGCGAGCTAAGCTAAACTTCGTACGAACGGCCTGCCAACATTTAGGTAATGGGGCATGGATATTCGCCCACATTCCCGATCCCGGGGTCTTTGGCCATCGAAATGCTCGCTGGCGGCCCTGTTGCCTGCTATGAATGGGAACCGTGATCGCAGGCGACCACGGACATCGCGATGTCGAAAGCCTTCGCCGGATGCTGGAGCCGGGAGATGTGCTACTGTTTGCCACGAATCGACCGATCGCCCGGCTGATCCGAGCCGCCGAACCGTGGTGCCCGGTGAACCACGCAGCTCTGGTGGTCAGCCGGAGAGGCGAGGATAGCGATGGGCGTCCGGGCGTGGTAGTGGCAACCTGGCACTGCACTGCGGCATCTCTGGCCAGCGGGGCGATCGTCACCTTCGACCTGGACCGGCTGGCCAACCCGGCGACAAATGTCCTGGGCGTCTATGTGATGCGTCCCGACGTGGGCGACACGCGCCCATTTGTCGCCAACGCCCTGGAGATGCACGCCAGCGGGGACTCCTGGCAGTACAATGCCGTGGGGCTGGTCGCCATCTGCCTTGGACTGCTGGCACGCGATCCTCGAAGGATCCCAACATTTCTCCTGACTGCGTGGCGCTGCATCGTCGGCTCCCATCCTGAGCTACACTTGGCGCCACCCTCTCCGCTGCGGGAGCCGAGCGAGGCCGTTCAGCTGATCACCTGCTCCGAGTTCGTCTATCACTGCTTCGCGAATGGGCGGGCACCCCTGGACAATGCACTCGGAGGATTTTCGAGGTCCCGCCGTTGCGAGGAGCGACCTTGTCCGCGCGTGGCGCCGATAATGCTGCACGAGCCGTCACGGCTGTTTGTCCTCAGGGTATTCTTGCGCCAGCTCATTCCTTGCATCCGGATACTCAGTGAGCCGGCCAGCACCGCGTGGGTCACGCCTGGATGGTTGTACCGTTGCGCCAAGCTCATGATCGTGGGGACCTGGCCTGGGGATGGCGCCGCGGCTGACCAGCTCGACCTCCACGACCTGGCTGTTTGACGGTGGTGTTGCGGCCGGTGAGTCGCGATCGCGCCACCTCGAAGCAGGCCACTGCGCCGGCTGAGGCGACGTTCAGCGAGGAGATGGAGCCCGGCATTGGGATCGAGACCAGGACATCGCAACGTTCTCGGGTCAGCCGGCCCAGGCCCTTGCCCTCCGCACCCAGCACCAGGGCCACCGGCTGGTCGGCGAGGCCCAGGCCATACAGGGAGTCGGGGGCGCCAGCGTCGAGGCCGACCGTCCATACCCCCAGGCGGGAGAGCTCGGCGAGGGCTGCGGGTACACCCGCCACCAGGCCCATCCGGACGTGCTCGATGGCGCCGGCCGAGGCCTTGGTGGCGGCAGGGGTGACGTGCACTGCACGGTGCCGGGGCAGGACCACCCCAGTCACCCCTGCGCAAACTGCGCTCCGCAGCAAGGCCCCCAGGTTGTGCGGGTCGGTCACCCCGTCGAGCACCACCAGGAATGGGGCCACTCCCCCCCGGCGCTGAGTGAGCCCGTCGAGATCCGTCTCCTCCAGCGCTTTGGCGTGTGCCAGGACTCCCTGGGGCGCCTCGGTGCGAGCCTCGGCCTCCAGCGCGGCGCGGGCCACCCTCCGTAGCGGGATGCGCGCCGCCAGGGCCAGGTCCGCGATCTCGTCCAGCAGCGGCGCCTGGTCGAGGTCCTCGGCCATCCAGACGTCTATTGCCCGGGTGCGCGGCCTGGCAAGCAGCTCCCTCACCGCACGCCGGCCCTCTACCTGGTCCCCTCCAAGGCTGCGCCGGGTCTCCGGACGTGGGGACCGATCCTTGCCCCAACCTCCACCACCGGTCCCTCTTGAGTCGTTGCTGCTGTAAGGGCGCCGGCTGGCGGGGAGACGCCGCGGGGGCCCGCCCGTTTGCTGGCGAGGGGGCCCGCCCGGAGGGCCACCTTTCGTCCGGGGGGCCCCCTTCGGCCGCTGGCGCGCACCGGAGGCACCCCCCTGTCCCCCCCGGCTGCCGGGCCGCGGCGCCTCGCTCAACCACACTCCTCGACCAGGGCCGTGGCCCAGCAAGCGATGCCCTCGCCACGCCCTAGCGCTCCAAGGCCCTCGGCACGCTTGGCCTTCACGCTGACTGGCCCACCCGCAGCTCCGGTCAGCCTGGACGACATGGCCTCGCGGTGCGGGGCCAAGCGGGGTGCCTCCAGCACGACGGAGCAATCTGCGTTGGCGAGGCGCCAACCGGTCTCGGCTACCATCTCCGCCACCCGCGCCAGGATGCCCAAGCTGTCCGCCCCTTTCCACTCTGCGTCCAGGTCCGAGAAATGCCCCCCGATGTCTCCCAGCCCGACCGCACCCAGGAGCGCATCGGCGACCGCGTGGCAGACCACGTCCCCGTCGCTGTGGCCTTCCAGCCCCCGCTCCCCCGGAAAGCTCACGCCGCCGAGGAGCAGCAGCCTCGTCGGGTCGTCGCTAAAGGGATGCACGTCGAAGCCCAGGCCGGACCGCACCCGAGGTCCCGGTCGGCCCCGCAGATACCACTCTGCGAGCGCCAGGTCCGACGGGGTGGTGATCTTGATGTTGGCTGCCTCCCCTGGGACCGTGCGCAACAAGCCGCCACCGGCCTCCACCAGGGACGCGTCGTCGGTGCCCTCGGCGCCGTCGGTGTGGGCCGCCACCAGCGCATCCCGGCGGAACGCCTGCGGCGTCTGGACCGTGACCAGCTCCTCCCGGTTCACGGTCGCCACGACGCAATCCCCGTCCACCCGCTTGACCGTCTCGGTGACGGCCAGCGCCGGGACCGCGCCTGCGACCCCCGGAGTGGCCAGCACACCGATCACGGCAGCAAAGAGGGCCGGGCTGGCCAGGGGTCGAGCCGCGTCGTGGACCACCACCAAGTCGGCGTCCTCGGGCACCGCGGCCAGGCCGGCCCGGACCGACGCCGAGCGGGTCGCCCCCCCGTGCACGGCCACATCGGCCGACCCTGCCGCCAGCACAGCGCCGGCCTCCAGCACAGAGCGCTCCTCCAGCCCGAAGCCCACCGCTGGTGCTGAGCCCACCGCTGGCGCGGAGCCCACCGCCAGCGCGGAGCCTGGAGGCAGCACCACGACCACGCCGTCGGCTGCCGAACGAGCGGCTTCGAGCGACCAGTCCAGGACCCGCCGGCCTGCCAGTGACTCGAACTGCTTGGGCCGGCCGAAGCGCCTGGCCTGGCCGCCGGCCACGACGATGGCCCACACCGACATCGCGGGCGGCGCTAGTGCTGCGCCGCGGAAGAGCCATGTGTGTCGCCCAAGGCATCAATCCTGTTCAGAGGCACCAAGACCTGATAAGCGACACACATGGCGTTTCCGCTCAGCAGCGCTAGGCGAGGGCTTCGTCGAGCTTGATCTCGGCCTCGGCCTCGCTCACGTTGATTGCAAAGGTAAGCTCGGACACCAGGATCTGGCGTGCCCTGGTGAGCATGCGCTTCTCGCCCGCTGACAGGCCCCTGTCCTTGTCACGGATCGAAAGGTTGCGGACAACTTCGGCCACCTGGTAGATGTCGCCGGACTGGAGCTTCTCCACGTGGTTCTTGTAGCGACGGGACCAGTTGGTGGGCATCCGCGCCTCCTTCTTGCGGAGCACCGCGAAGACCTCCTCGACCTCCTCGTCGTTGATCACCTCGCGCAGGCCCACCTCGGCGGTGTTGGCGGTGGGCACCATGAGGGTCAGGTCCCCGTAGGCGAGGCGAAGCACCAGGTACTCCTGGCTCGCGCCAAACGCCTCCTTCTGTTCCCTGCGCTCGATCACCGCCGCACCGTGGTGCGGGTAAACTACCTTGTCACCGACGTCGAACGTCATCCTTCTCCAAGCCATTAGACAGTGAACGAGCTACCTACAGGGTACACGACCTGAAGCCGAATATGCATTCGTGTGCCCATTGCTGGGCAACATGCTCAGCGCCGACAGGGCCTCGTTGACGTTGGCCACCCTCACCAGCTCCACACCCGCCGGCCCATCCGGCGACGACGACGGGACCACTGCCCTGCGGAACCCCAACCTGGATGCCTCTCCCAGCCTGCGGCCCACCTGGGCCACCTGGCGGACCTCGCCCCCCAAGCCGACCTCCCCACAAGCCACCAGGTCGTGCGGGATGGCGACCCCGCTGAGCGCGGAGACCAGGGCCAGCGCCACAGGCAGGTCGGCGGCCGGCTCCACGACCCTCACCCCGCCCACCGCCGAGGCGAACACATCTGCGCTGCCGAGGCTGAGCCGGCAGTGGCGCTCCAGCACGGCCAGCAGCAGCGCCAAGCGCCCACCGTCGAGCCCCTGAGCCGAGCGGCGGGGCATGGCCGCCTTGGTGAAGGTGACCAGCGCCTGGACCTCGACCAGCAGGGGACGCTGACCTTCCATGGCTGGCACCACCACCGCCCCGGCCAAGCCCGGGCGGCGGTCCCCGAGCAGCAGGCCGCTCGGGTCGGGGACACCCACCAGCCCGGAGCCGGTCATCTCGAACAGCCCGAGCTCCCCCGTCGGCCCGAAACGATGCTTGGTCGCCCGGATCAGGCGCAGCGCGTGGTGGCGCTCGCCCTCGAAGGACAGCACAGTGTCCACCACGTGCTCCAACACCCTTGGCCCCGCCAGGGAGCCCTCCTTGGTGACGTGGCCCACCAGCACCACCGCAGGTCCGGGCGGGTCGGTTGCCTTGGCGGCCCTCACCAGGCGGCAGGCGCACTCGCGCACCTGGGTCACGCTGCCCGGCGGGGCGCTGAGCGCGGTGTCGGCCACCGTCTGGATGGAGTCGACCACGACCACGTCCGGGCCCACCTCGTCCATGGCGGCCAACAGCCCGCCAAGAGAGGTCTCGCTCACCAGCCAGAGCCCGGCGCCGAGGGTGCCTAGCCGCTCCGCCCTGAGCCTCACCTGCTGGGGCGACTCCTCCGCCGAGACCAGCAACGCCCGGCTCCCGGTCTGGGCAACGTTGGCCAGGGCTTGGAGCAGGAGGGTCGACTTGCCGATCCCCGGCTCCCCACCAACGAGGGTCACCGAGCCCGGGACCAGGCCGCCCGCCAGCACCCGGTCCAACTCGCCGATGCCCGTGGCACGCGGCGCCCAACCCGCGGCATCCACGTCCGCCAGCAGTGACGGCGTCGCCCAGGCGGCACTCGCGTCACTCGGGCCGCCCGGTCCCCCGCGGCCGGTTCCAGGACCGCCGGGTCCGTCCACCACCGGCTCCATTTCTTCGACAAGGCAGTTCCACTCGCCGCAAGTCCCGCACCGACCGGCCCAGCGCGGATGCGCCGCCCCGCACTCACTGCAACGATGGACCAGCCTGGGTCGAGACACGCCGCAACACTACGCAGGGGGTGTAGCAGGCCCCCGCGACGCGGTAGCCTCGGGCCAGTGAAGACGGTAGTGCTCGACCCCCTTCCTGCAGTGTTGGACCAGCTCATCGCCCACCGTCAAGCGGCGGGCCTCGACACGTTCGACGAAGTTTGGGAGGGCACCTACCACATGTCGCCAGCACCTCGCTCACAGCACGCGTACCTGGACGACGAGATCGCTGGGGTGTTGCGCCCGTACGCCCGGGCAGCGGGCCTGTTCGGCTCAGGCCCGTTCAACCTGGGCGTCCGCGACGACTACCGGGTTCCCGACCGGGGCTACCACCGCGCGCTCCTCGACGTCGTGTACTTGGACACGGCAGCCATCGTGGTCGAGATCGTGTCGCCCCATGACGAGAGCTACGAGAAGTTGCCTTTCTACGCGTCTCGTGGGGTCGATGAGGTATTCCTGGTCGAAGGCCCGACTCGGCGCATCCACGTTCATTGCCTGGGAGCCGACGGTTACGAGGAGGCGCTCCGAAGCACGCTGCTGGATGTCGACGCGGCCACCCTCGAGCGGGCCATAACCTGGCCGGGGCCCTGAGCCAGGCTCAGCCCTTTGCGTCAGCCCAGGTGGCGCCCCAGGACAGGTTGACCTCCAGCGGTACGCTCAGCTCAGCCGCCCCCTCCATCGCTTCGCGTGTGATGGCGGCCACCGTTTCCTCTTCGCCAGGGGGCACATCCAGGATCACCTCGTCGTGGACTTGGAGGATGAGCTGGCTGGACATTCCCACCAGGGCGGCGTCCAAGCGCACCAGGGCGACCTTGAAGATGTCCGCAGCGAGGCCTTGGATGCCTGCGTTCATCGCCTGGCGCTCACCGGCCTGGCGGATCCGGTAGTTGCGCGACGACAGCTCGGGGATGGCTCGCCGCCGCCCGAACAGCGTCTCCGTGTACCCGCGGTCGCGCGCCTCGGCAACCGTTCGCTCCATGTAGGACCTCACGTTGGGGAAAGCCTCGAAGAATGCAGCCAGGATCCCCTCGGCCTCCGGCAGGCCTATTCCCAGGCGCTGGGCCAGGCCGTAGGACTCCATCCCGTAGGCGAGGCCGTAGGAGACCATCTTTGCCTTGGCCCGCTGCGCTGGGGTGACATCGCTCGCCTCGGCTCCGAAGACCCGAGCTGCGGTGGTCGTGTGCACGTCTGTGCCCGAGGCGAACGCCTCTATCAGGCCCGGGTCCGAGGCCAGGTGGGCGATGACCCTCAGCTCGATCTGGTTGTAGTCGGCAACGGCCAGGACATGGCCCTCGGCGGGAATGAACGCCCGGCGAAACCGTCGGCCTTCATCGCTTCGAACGGGAATGTTGTGAAGGTTCGGTGTCTCCGAGGAAAGCCTGCCGGTGCGGGCGACGGTCTGGTTGAAGCTGGCGTGTATCCGCCCGTCGCGCCCCACCTCGGCCAGGAGGCTCTCCCCGTAGGTGGAGCGGAGCTTCTCCACCTCCCTGTAGCGCAGCAGCACGTCGATGATCTCATGGGTTCCCCGAAGCCGCTCCAGCGAGGCGGCATCGGTCGAGTACCCGGTCTTGGTGCGCTTTTGCGGAGTCAGGCCCAGCTTGTCGAAAAGAATGCGTCGCAGCTGGGTGGTGGAGTTGACCAGGAATGGCTCGCCAGCCAGCTCCTGGACCTCGGAGTCGAGCCGGTGGGCCTCCTCGGTGAGGCTTGCCACCAGCCCTCTCAGGTAGGCCACGTCGACACCAACCCCGACCAGCTCCATGCGCGCCAGGACCCGGGCAAGGGGGCGCTCGACCTCCTCGTAGAGCTTGGTCAGGGACCGCGCAGCGAGCGCCGAGCGCATGGCGGGGGCAAGGCGGAGCAGCGCTACGGCCCTTCGTGCGGCTTCGTGGGCCACCTCGGACTCGGAGGTAGAGCTGGGCCCCAGGTCCAGCTGGCCGGCACCGCCGGTGCCGTGGCCGCCGCCGGGGCCGGGGCCGGGGACGCTGGCGGCGCCGGCACCGATGTCGAGGCCGGCGTAACGGACCGCCAGCTCGGCCAGCGGGTAGGTGGCGCCGGACGGATCGAGAAGGTATGCGGCCAGGGAAGTGTCCACTCCGAGGTTGTCGATGTCCACTCCGAGCGGCAGCAACGCCCTCATCAGCTCCTTGGCGCCATGTGCCTGCACCTCCACGTTCCCGCCAGCGAGCAGGTTCGCAAGACCGCCCAGCACGCCAGGCTCCTTTACCATCGCGGCATCCAGCCAGAGCGCCGAAGGCCGGCCCTCCCCGAGCAAAGCCAGACCGGACAGCGCCGAGCGACCTGGCAGCCCGGCCCAGGACGGCTCGACTGCCAAAGCCGGCGCCTGCCCACGCCCAGCCGGCGCCAGCCCACGCTCAGCCGGCGCCAGCCCCCGCTCAGCCGGCGCCTGCCCACGAACTTGGAAGGATTTTGAACTCCCAGAGTCACTATCCCTGCCAAGTTCGCCGGACGGGTCCCCCAGCGCCTCGCCCGGCGGGGCCTCCGGCGCCTCGCCCAGCGCCTCGCCCAGCAGCGGCGGCGCCACCCCCAGCTGCGGCGGCGGCGCCCCCGGCGCACCCGGCGGGGCCTCCAGCGCCTCGAGCGCAGCCAACGCCGCCTCCACCCCGGCCGGCACGACCACCTCCACCTCCACCAGCTCACCCGCCGGAGCCGCTGCCGACCCCCCCGCAGAAGGCCCGCCCGCTCCCGAGCCGTCCCCCCCGACCGCATCCAACAAGCGGTCCCACAACGACCGGAACTCCAAGAAGGCGAAGAGCTGGCGGACCTCCTCGCGGTCCCAGCCCCCCATTCGGAGCTCCTCGACCGACATGTCCAAGGGCACATCGCGGACCAGCACGATGGCCGAGGCGTTGGCACGCACCTGGGCCTCGTGCGCGACGAGGTTGGCGGCCAGCTTGGGGCTCAGCCCCTCGACGTTGGCAAAGATCCCGTCCAGGCCCCCGAACTGGGCGATCAGGCGTGCAGCAGTCTTCTCCCCCACCCCCGGAACCCCCGGAAGGTTGTCGGATGTGTCCCCCCTCAGTGCCGCGTACTCGGGATACTGAGCCGGAGTGACCCCACACCGAGCGAAGATCCCGGCCTCGTCGTACATGACGTAGTCGCTCACGCCCCGACGGTTGTAGAGCACCTTGACCAAAGGGTCCTCCACCAGCTGGTAGCAGTCCCGGTCCCCGGTGACCACTATCACCGGCTGGCCCCGGTCCCGACCGGCAGTGGCCAGCGTGGCGAGGATGTCGTCGGCCTCGTAGCCGGGCGCCTCCAGGGCGGGGATGCGCAGGGCCTCCACCACCTTGCGGACCAGGCCGAGCTGCTGGCGCAAGATGTCTGGGGCCTCCGCCCGACCAGCCTTGTAGTCAGCCACCAGGGAGTGGCGAAAGGTGGGCGCAGGCAGGTCGAAAGCCACCGCTATCCCCTCGGGACGGTGGTCTCGCAGCAGGTTCACCAGCATCGACGTGAACCCGAAGACGGCGTTGGTGACCTGGCCCGAGGCCGTCGCCATGTCCGTGGGCAGGGCGAAGAACGCCCGGTATGCCAGGTTGTTACCGTCCAGGGCCAGGATCGCCATGTGCCCTCACGCCGAGGGCGGCCGTAGCCCGTCCTCGATGACCCGGCGGGCGATCTCGCGCATCACCACCCGCTCGCTCATCGCCCCTCGCTGGATGAACTGGAAGGCATCCATCTCCCTCATGCCGCACTCGTCCATCAGCCGACCCTTGGCCCGGTCCACCATCCGCCTGGTCTCCAACGCGTCGGACAACCGGTCCTTCTCCCCTTCGAGGGCCTGGTTGGCGTCGGCCAGCGCCTGCATCTCCACGTAGCGCCCCAGCGCCATCTCGATGGCCGGCACCAGCTCGTTGGCCTGGAAGGGCTTCACCAGGTACGCCATCACGCCAGCGTCACGGGCCTCCTCGATCAGGTTGCGCTGGCTGAAGGCGGTGAGGATCAGCACGGCGGCGAGGTTCTCTGCCGTGATCTCCCGAGCCGCGGTGAGCCCGTCCACCCCGGGCATCTTGACGTCGAGGATCGCGAGGTCAGGTCGGTGCCGGCGGACCAAGGCGATGGCCTCATCACCGCGGCCCGTGTCGCCGACCACCTCGTAGCCCTCGTCCTCCAGGATCTCCCGCAGGTCGAGGCGGACTATGGCCTCGTCCTCGGCGATCACCACACGCAGGGCCACAGCAGGCGACTCTACACTCACAGCGCCGCCCCCCTACAGGGAAGCCCCCCTACAGGGAAGCACTGAGCCTGGAGATCAGCTTCTCCTGTTGCCGCTCCATCTCGTCGATCGACTCACACAGCATCACCCGGGCCTTGCGCATGGCATCCGCGTGGCGCTTCGCCTCGGAGTAGAGCTGTGGCGAGTCCGACACCAGCGAGCGCACCTTGGCGTCCTCTGCGTGCGCGTCGAACACCTCCAGCTGCTCGTCCAGCAGCACCAGGTCCTCCCGAGCCTTCGCCAGGCGCGCGGACAGCTCGAAGACGCGGCGCTCGATCCGTCCCCTGCCCATGACTCCAGAGCTTACCCCAGCACCCCTCTTTTCGAAATTGAGCCCAGTGCTCCCCGCCCGCCCTGCCCACTCACGCCCCACCGCCCGACGGGCTAGTCAGCTCAGGCGAGCAAGATGACCACCATTGACCATGCACGTCCCCCCGCTTCGGGCCGATACCACCAAGGTGGAGCCCCGCCGCGGTCAACTTCCTGGGCCCCGGGGCGGGGGGCCCCGGGGCTCGGGCCAACCGCCGTGCCCAACCTCGACCGCCTGGTAGGCTCTGATCGTTCGGGGGCGTAGCTCAGCTGGTAGAGCGCTTGACTGGCAGTCAAGAGGTTCGAGGGTTCGAGTCCCTTCGCCTCCACAAGAGAGTGCAGCTCAGAGGTGGTGTGTCGGGCCGATGGTGCTAGCGAATACAGGACCAGGGAGCCAAACAGGGAGCCAAAGTCGATTTGACACCGGGACCGGGAGCCTCATCGGGAGCCATCGGCAGAGTCTTGCCCGAAGATGTCGTCCATGGTGGTCTGAGCGGCGCCAACCAACGGGGTGATGGCATGACGGTAGACTTCGCCAGTCACCTTGGAGCCGGGTGCATGGCCCAGGACATCGGCCACGACCTCCAGCGGCACGCCAGCGTCGGAGAGGATCGACGCGGCCGAGTGGCGACCCTCATGGGGATGCCAGCGACCCAGTCCCGCCGCCTCGGTGCATCGACGGAACGCCCGGCGGGAGTTTGCAGGGTCGATCATGGTGCCAAAGGCTGTGGTGAACACCAGCCCTGTCTCGCTCCAGGCTTCGCCTGCCTCGTTGCGCTGGGTCTGCTGGTCGACAACGCGCTGGCGAAAGGCCTCGACGACTCTGGCCGGCATTCCCAGGCTCCGCCGGCTCTTGGGTGTCTTGGGCTCGCCGAGGGCGAACTGTGCCCCACCTGCGCGCTTTATCGCCTGGCGAACCCGTAGCACTCGCCTTTCTAGGTCGACATCCTGCCACTCCAGGGCGAAGGCCTCCCCTGGTCGAAGGCCCAGGAGTATCATCGCCAGCCAGGCAGCCTCCAGGGGCTCCCCCTCAATTGACGCGAACAGCGTCTTTGCCTCCTCTCGGGTCAGAGACCGGCTCTGGCGCACCGGTCCCGGCGGCACGATTGACAGCCGAGCAGCATTGCGCATCACCATGTCCCGGCGCTCTGCGTGGGTTAGTGCCATGACCAGCACGGTTCGCACCAGACGCATCGTGGAATGAGCCTTGCCAGCGTCGGCCATGTTCCGCAGCAGCCCGTCGACATGCTCGGCCCTCAACTGGTCAAGTCGGATCGCCCCGAGGGCCGGGGTGATGTGGATGCGGATCATCGTGGCGTAGTTCTCGGTCGTCGCGATGCTGACTCCACGAGCAGGCAGCACGTGGGCGAGCCAGTCCCCCAGGTACTCCCCCAGCGTGAGCTTGCCCGTGCCGGCAACGCCCGCTGTCGCCTCGGCCTGCAACTCACGCAACTTCACGCGGGCCTCGGCATAGGTGCGGGCAGATCGCTTGCGCCGGTGGCGATGCCCGTCGGCCCCAGCTACATCGATGCAGGCGACCCAGTGCTTGCCGTCACGGAAAATGCTCCCGTCACCAGCACCCCGGCGCTTAGCCACTTGCGCTCGCCCGGTCCGGCGGGCTTGCGCTCAGCCATGTAGCTTCGGGTTCACAGCCGGCCACTTCGATCTTGGCGCAATGTAGGAGGTAGTCCTCCATGGAGCGAGATGGCCCAGTTCCGTGAACCGCGGCGTCAAGAGCCTCAGCTAGGCTGAGGAGGGCTGGAGAGGCCCACTCCGACGCAAGCCGACGCAGGCGGTCCAACAAGTCGGCCCATGGATTAGGTCCGTTCAGGCCACTCAACTGATCCACCAGGTCCGCAGAATGGGCTCCGTGGACCAGCTCGATAGCACCGGTGACCGCCCCGCAGAAGCCAACGCCGCTCTCCATGAGGTTCAGCACGGCCACCACATAGTCCGCCGCCGTGCGGTGGCAGGGAGCGGCGACGCGAGCGTCGAGTTCGGCGCACGACATGAGGTAGTCGGTGCTCATCGCGCCGCCGTGCCCGCTCACTCGCACGGCGAGGGCGAGCGTATGCAGGCACGGCGCACCAATCTGGTCGGCAAGGGCATCCAGGCCCGCACCGAAGGACTCTGTACCCGAGCCCAATTCCGGTCGGAACGTCAGCGCTGCGCTCAGAGGCTCGAATGCGGTTCCGCTCATCAGCTGCACCGCCTCCTCCAGCGCCTGCAGGATGCCCGTCGCTCCGCGCATGATGCCCACGACGGCCGCTACGTAGTCCGCGGCTTGGCGAGGTGTCATCTGTTTTTTCCTTTCGTTGTGGGGTCTGGTGGTAACTCACCTGTGCCTTTACTCATCTGCACCAATGATTAGAGGAGGAGGCGATCATCTGATCATCACAGTGGCTGGCACCAAGGGCGGCTCGGGCAAGACCACCACAGCGGTGTGCCTGGCGTTCGAGGCGGCGGCACGCAGGCGGGATGTCCTGCTGGTCGACCTGGACCCGCAGGGCACCGCGGTGGAGTGGGCACCGGGCCTGTCCAAGGGATGTCCGGACATCCACAGCGCCGAGGAGCTGTCGGTGATGTGTGCCTCACATGAGTATGTCGTCATCGACACACCGCCAGGGGTGGCTCCCCAGTTGGTGGCCGCGCTCGAAGCCGCCGATGTGGTGCTGGCGGTGACGGGGCTTGGCCCCGGTGATATGCGAGGACTGGCCCAGCTGGCGCGCATGGTCGATCCCGACCTGATCGTGCCGACACGGCGCGATGGCCGTCGGGCCCTGCATGCCCATGGGCTGGAGGCGCTGCGCACCCGCTGGCCCGGACAGGTTGGCATTCCGATCCCGATGTCAGCAGCCCTGGAGTGGGCACAGGCTGACCAGGCCCCGCTCCCGGCGCTGTCCCCCCCGGCCATCGCCTATCGGGCCCTGTACGAGGGCATAGCGGCCCTGGGGGGCGCCTGATGGCCAAGCTCAAGGCCACCAACCCATACGCTCCGGCCTTCTTCGAGGAACCAGGTAGCACAATGGCGACCAGGGCTGCGCCCGACGAAGGGGCGAAGGTGCGCCTCAACGTGGACATCGACAAGGGTCTGCACCGAGCCCTCAAGCAACTCGCCCTGGACCAGGACCGCAACGTCGCCACCCTGGTGCGTGAAGCCCTCGCAGGGGTCATCGAGGCAGCTCAGGAATCAATCGGGGCGTTGAGGCGCTCCACCTGTACCCTTCGAGTTGGCCCGGCCCGCGTCGCTCGGGTGCCACTGCTGGTACATGTGAGTTATCGATCCGGGGGGTATTCGTGCTGAGTCCAAGAAGGCCTCGAGGTCGGCCGGGCGAAGGCGGATGAGCTTGCCGAACTTGTAGGCGGTGATCTTGCCCTCGTCGATGAGGCGGTATAGGGTGCGCGGCTTGATCCCGAGTCGTCGGGCGGCGGCCTGGGTGCCCAGCCACTCGTTGCGGGCAGCCACAAAGCCCTCAGTCATCATCGGGACCCTGCTCGCCCGTGGTCTGGTAGCGGTCCTGCGCCGCGTCGTCGTCGAGGTCCCACCCGGCGTCGAAGTCCTGGTCAATGCCGAGTCCACTCTCCGGCGTGGGTCTCAACATCGCCATGAGGTCGCACTCGTTGGGAAAGCCCAACTCTACGAACGTGCGAACCCGCAGGCGGTCGTCCGGGCTCACCAGTTCCGCCGCCGCACGATGTCCCGCCTCGCCCGCACGAGCGTTTGCAACGTGTAACAGCCTGGACTCCACAAGCTCATCCAGCCACGCCTCACCACAGCAAACCGGACCCCTCACCAGCGAGAAGGCAGCCACGTAATCGCCGGCCTCGGCGAGTTCGTCAAATCGGTCCAGGTCGCTGCGCACCCCTAAGGCGTCGTAGGTGAGCTTGCAATAGCTGGAGACCTCATCGCGGGACTCGATGAAGTCGGCTCCGAGGACGCTTCGGATGCGTGAGATGACTTTGCTGGCCGGGACCCCCATCTCGACACCCAGATCGGCGCACCAGTGCTCTCGGCGCACCTCTCCCCGGTGCAACCCGAGATAGACCGCCACCTTGTAGTCCTTGCCTCGCAGACCTTCCAGGCCTTCCACGATCCCCAAGAGGCGCACCGCCGCGGTGTCGTTCGGTGGTTCAAGGGTGGTAACACTTGCGGTCTTTGCGCCGGGACCAAGCTCAGCGTCCTCACCTGCATGGTCCTCACCTGCATGGTCCTCACCAGCCGTTATCACTTGGTCGCCCTGGCCCAACAGGGGTTCATCCGACGCCCGGTGCTCAGGGACCTCGGGCTGGGCAGGGGGTAGCCGGTGAAGCGAGCCAGTAGGCCTGATGAGTGGGCGCAGCGCCTCTCCGGGGCCGCCAAGGCGAGCCAGTTCCTCGTCGAGCGCCTCGACATCGCCGGCCTCGGGCAACACCAGGCTCAAAGTCCCCAGACCGAAGGCCTCCAGGTCAAGGCTGGGCGCCGAAGTGTCGATCACCAGCTCTGCCTCGCCCGGCTCGCCACCCACGATGATCGCCACCTCGCCTGGACCCAGCTCATCAGGGGCGTCAGCGCACACGAGGACCTTGGTCGGGCTGCCCGTCGCCCACCATGGGGTCGAGGCCGAGCCCTGGGCCTGGCGCGAGAGGAGGGCTTCAGCGTTATGCACCAGCCCGTAACGGTATTCCTGGCCCCGCATGCGTCGTGCCTCGATGTCGTTGGCGGGTGCGGTGAGTCCGGCAAATGCGCCTATCGAGTCTTCCGCCACCCGAACGCTCACGTGGTGTGTCCCCACCCCTGTCGAGATCGCAGCGGCCCAAGCAGAGGCCAGCGCCTTGGCGTCGCTTCCTACCAGCCTCAGACGCGGCCCGATCCCCACCAGGTCGGCCCAGACCAGGCGCCCAGCTGCGACACCGAGGGGCACCAGGGCCAGGGCCGGGGCGTCGGTGCCTGGCTCGACGATGGCTTTGGGGTCGATGGCCCAGCGGTTGGGGGCCAGGGTCCGAGCGGGGGCGACTGGGGGGACCGGGGTGGGGGCGGCGAAGATAACCTCCACCTCATCTGCGCCGGTGATCAAGCCGACCAGCTGGGGCGGGGCGACGTGTTCAGCCATGCGGGCGGCTTGGCGCTCGCACTCGCACAGCACCGCTCGGACCCCGGTGATCGTCGGCCCAGCGACCTTGGCCCGGGCGTCCATCTGGCGGAGACGAGCTGCTGCGCCGGGTGTGATCCGGGGGGGAACGTCTTTGGCCTGGCGACGCTGGCGGGCGATGCGGGCCCGGCGGCGCAACCCGAGCGCCAGGGCTCCCACCCCCACCGCCACGGGCAGGGCGATCACGCCGTCCCCCCCACTCTTGTGATGAGGGGTCGAGGCGGCCGCCGCGGGGGTCTTGCTCGCCGGCGGAGCTGACCAGGCGCGGGGGACCTTCGGAGCCGATCCATTTGCGGGCGCAGCGCTGGCCGGCTCGGATGCAGGCTTGGTGGTCTTGGCCAACTTGGGTGCCGGTGCCGGGTCGGCGGCGGTGGCCTTGGTGGATGGAGAGGCGACGCTGGAAGGCGACCCAGGAGCGGCTTGGGGGGTGGCTGGGGCGCTTGAACCCGATGATGGCGGTCCCGACCAGGGCACCTGGGTCCAATCCGCCGGCAGTGCACCGGCGTGGTTGGTCGGGATGTGCAGGACCTGGCCGGGCCAGATCATGGCTGGGTCGGTGAAGGTCCGCCCCCCAGGTGCTGGGTTGCCTCTGTTGGCGACCCAAAGATGGGTCCAGGCCTCGGGATTGTTCCACAACTTGCCCGCGATGGCGAACAGGTCATCCCCGGGAGCCACAGTGTAGGTCGCCGGGGTGGGGGTGTTCGCCTTGGGCGGCTTGGGGGCTGGGGCCTTGGCGAGTGCCAACTCGTAGGCAACAGGGGTGCTGCTCGTCGTTGCGCCAGCGGTGCGGGCTCCGGCGAAGCTCATCGCTGAGGCCACCAGGGCGAGTCCCGCCAGGGCGGGATGGCCCTTGTGGTCGCGCCCAGTGCGATTGTGTCGAGAGACCCAAGCGGTGCGGAGCTCTCCTACCAGCACCACCAGGCCGACAACACGGGCGATCCCCGCGACTATCACCGCCCAGACCTGGGCGGACATGTAATGCGCGTAGCGGGCCAGGCGAAGCGAGGAGGCGCTTGGGACCCAAGCCGGTGATATCACCTGGGCCAGGATCAGCGCGCAGATCGCTCCCGCCAACACGGCGCCAGCTGCGATTTGTTCGCGCCGGCTCATGAGGCCACCGGGTTGGAATGGGCGCTGGCACTGGCGTGCAGCGTGTAGGAGCCAAACGGAGTGCTTATGCGCTCGGACACCGAGACGCTCACCGTGTCGGGCGAGGTGGTGACAGCCCCGGTGGTGGCATTCACCGCCAGCCAACGCATAGCCCCGGCGTAAGCGTCTTGGTCACTCATCACTTGGGAGGCTCCGGATGCGTCCTCCACGCCCAGCATCTGGGCTCCTGAGCGCGAGGCTCCCGCGGCTAACTGAAAGCAGTGGTCCTTGGCAATCGAAACCTGCGAGATGGTCCTAATCGCCCCAATGCCTGCCACTGCGAACATGGCAGTCACCAGCATCACAATCGCGGTCATGGTTGGCTCACGTCCTGGTTGGTCGCCACCACCCCTGACTCGGTGGCGTGCAAGCTCACTTGGGGGACCAGGGGCAACGGGTGCATCCGACAGGTGACCGCCACGGTAATCACCTGACCGGGCGAGAAGTGCCCGGAGAGGGTGGCGGTGGTGGCCACACAGTTGTGCGCCGCAGTGATGGTGGCGGCCCGCGTCGCCACGGTCGCGGCGGCAGGTTGGTTCAACTGGAAGGCGGCTGCTTGGACGGCCTCGCCCGCTGCGGCGATTGTCGCCTGCTGGGCCGCGCCGAGGCTTCCAAAAGCAACCGCCAGGCCAACAAAGGCCAGCACGAATGGCGCCATAACCACGAACACGATGGCGTTCATGGCACAGCCGGGCTTTGCGTTGGCGACCAGGCCGAAGCCCCGACGTGGATAGCGAGGGCCCCGACACCGAGGCTCGGGCCGGTGACGCTGGCGGTCTGTCCCCCGGCGTCGGAACTAAGGGCAATGGCGTAAGAGGGGCCGACGATGGCCTGAGCCGAGCCGAGCGATTGCCCCGTGGTGGCGTCCTGGGTCGCCATCTGGGAGGCGAGGGTGGCCTCGCCCTGGGCCGCGGACCACCAGATCAATACCGCCAATGCGCCAATCACCAAGAACACCAATGGGGCGAGCAGCAAGTCTTGGAGGGTCTGCACGGCTAGAGGATCGCCCCGAAGGCATGGATCATGTGCAGGTTCGGCCCGACCACACTCAGCGCTGAGGTTGTCGAGTTGATGAAGCTCGTCACCGCATGGTGCACGGTGGCGCTCAGCTCGGTTGCGGCGAAGGTGGCGCCGGCGATCACCGCTAGGGCTAGCAGGATGTACTCGAAGGTGTTCATGACTGGTTTCTCCTCTTCGATGTTCGATGTTGGATGTTGTTGCTATTGTTACTATTTTGCGCTTGTGACTCTCTTGCTTTTGTGGTATATTACTCTCTTGCTTGCATTTGCTGGGTGATTCTTGCCTTTGCGATATTGCTGGAGTTGGCTCAGGCGAGGTGATGCAGGGTGGAGACCAGGCCGTATAACAAGATTGCGAGCCAAGACAACGCCACCAGGATCAGTGGCGCCACCAGGGCCACCGAGGCGCCTTGTGCTCGGGTCAAAGAATCGCCCAGGCGAGCCTCGGAAGAGCTGCGAGCCCAGTTGACCAACATGTCCAAAGATTTGGCTCCTGCCGCAGCCTCGGCGCACAGCTCTCCGAGCGCAGCGAGTTCGTCAGCGCCGGCGGCTTCGCCAATGGCGATCCAGCGTTCCCAGGGGCGGATCGGGCTCTGCAGGCGAGCGGGCAGGACCCCGGCGGCTTCGCGTGCGGCTGCGGCCAGACTGGCGCCCCCAGCAAGCAACAGCGCCATGCATTCCGCGGTGCATACGGCCTGGTCGGCGAGGACCGCCCGAGCCGCGGCGGCCGCCTTGACCCGGTGGCGTCCGAGCGCCACGGCAACCAGACACCCCGCAGCGGCCAGGCCCAACGCCGCGCCGCCGGCGATTGCCCACACAACGAGGGTGGCGATGAGGGTCGCGGCTAGGACGCTCAGCTGGGGGATGAGAAGAGATGCCGGGCGGCGGTCCAAGGCGGCGGCGTCCCGGGCGAGGCGGGGGTCGGCACCTGCGCGGGCCTCCAGTCGGCCAAGTGTCCCCACTGAGCGCTGCGCCGCCCAGGTGCCGAGCCCGGCCACCGTGCCGGTGGCCACGCCCATGGCGAGCACGCTCACAGTGGCCTCGCCGAGCGAGACAGGATCACCAGGCCGCCCATGAGGGGCAAGCACAACAGGCCGAGCACCAGCTGGCCCCCTGCGCCGGAATAGACGTGCGCTCCCACCTCAGGCAGCACGGTTCGAGCGGCAAAGACCAGCCCGGCAACAGCGACGCCGGCCGCTCCGAGTGCGGCGACCTGTGAGGTGCGTCGCGTGGCGGCGACGGCTCGCTGGGCTGTCGCCCGGCGACGCATGGCGGTGGCCGCATCGCCCAACACGTGGCTGGCACGGGCCACCGACGCGCTCGCCGCCAGGCGCAGGGCCATGCCCACCAGGGCTGCCTCGGTGCCGCCGACGGCTTCGGTGAGCGCCAGGGCCGCCTCAAGTCCCATCTCTTTGGCGGCAATCGAGCGCAGGGTGGCGGGCACATTCGCTCTTGCCAGGGCAGCACGCCAGTTGGCCGACGCTGCCAGCTCGGAGCGGATGGATTCGACCCAGGTGGCGAGAGCCTCGAGGGTGGCGGGACGCCGAGCTGCGGCCCGAGCGGCTGACAGCTCGGGCAAACACAGTGCCAGGGTGAGCGCGGTTATCACCCCGAGTGCCACCCAGCCCGAGGCCAGCGCGACCACCACGCCGCCGGCGATGGCCACAAGGCCGAGCTTTGACCAGCGGGCGGGCACCCAGTGCGTGGTTTGGATGTGCATCACAGCCCATATGCCCACCCCAGCCACGAGCCCGGCGCAGATGCCGGCGAAGATCACCAGGCTCATCGCTGTGCCCACCACTGCGCCGGGTCAACGAGCCAGTGCCCGCGGTCCCACAGGGTGCCCAGCGGGACCTCGGAGCGATCCAGGGGGTCACCGCCCGATACCTCAGCTATCTCGATCACCCCTCGGGCGGATTTGTCTGCCAGCACCACGATCAAGTCGATGCCTGCTCGCACCCGCCCGGCCGCGGCCTCGGCGCTGTCGGGGCCCATGCCCTCGGTGGCATAACGGACCAGCTCTGTAGCGGCCTGGCGTGCGGTGCCGGCGTGGATGGCGCCGAGTCCCCCTTTGTGGCCCGAAGATAACGCCCGCAGGAACGAGTCGGCTTCGGGCCCGCGCAGCTCGCCCACCACCAGGCGATCCGCTGAACCGTATAGGGCGTGGTCGACCAGCTCTCGCAGCCGGTGTGCGCCCACACCCTCGGCATTGGCGGGACGTCCGGCGAGTGCGACCACGTTTCGTCGTGACACGTGCAGCTCGGGCAGCTCCTCCATAGTTAGGGTCCGCTCGGAGGGGTCCAGGGACTCGATCAGGGCTCGGATCACTGTGGTCTTGCCGGCATCTCCCGGCCCGGCGATCAACAAGGTGAGGCGCTGCGCAAAGGCATCCCAGATGAAGGTAGCCACATCGGCGCTCATCATGCCCGAGCCGACCAGCTCGGCTCGGGAAAACGCCCGCAGGTAGGGTACCCTCAAGGTAAGGTTCGCCCTTAGCCCGCTCAGCTCGACCCAGGTGCGAAGCCCGGTGGCATCGGCCCACACCGAGCGCGGAGCAGCTTGGAGGTCTCCGGGATAGCCGGCTCGCGCTGCCAGCTCCCCCGCAGCTTCGACCAGCTCGGTGCGCGAGGAAAACAATGCCGGTCCGGGGTGCCAGCCCGGCCCAAGCGGTGGGCCCTGCACCCAGCATTCGCCGTCGTCCCAGGCCGAGATGTCGGTGAGCCGCCCACTGGCCGCCAGTTCGTCGAGTCCGTCCAGACCGGTGGCTTTGGTGAGGACCAGGCCGTCGTGCACACCTCGGGTGTTGTGTCGGGCAGCCCCCTTGCCGTTGGCCGAGCGCATCCGCTCTCGCAGGGCGGCCTCATCCATTGTCGGCCACCACGCTTACATCACCCGCTGCCGCAGCTGCGATCATCTCGGCAAGCTTGTTGGGAGTGGTGCTCACCGACACGTTGGCGCTGGTGTCCCCCGATGAGGCATCGGTGGTCACAGAGCCCACCACTCCAAACAGGTAACCGCTCATCGCTGGGGTGGTGGCGGCGGCGTTGGTGGTCATGGCAACCACGATCACATGCTCACCGGGGACCAGGCCGGCGGGGACCTGTCCGGGGCGAAGCCACAGCCCGATCACGTCGGTGGGTGCAACCGTGCCCACCATGGTGGCACTGATCGGGGTGCCTGGGCTCCAAGACACTGAGGCGGTCTTGCCCACGAGGGTCTTGGACTTGGCGGCGGGCATGGCGTTGATGTGGTCCGCCGTAGGGACCAGGGCCACCCGCCAGTCGGGCGCGCTCAGGGTGGTCCCTGGCGCCAGGGGTTGGGCAGCAACCAGCACCTGGCGCATCGGGACCGAGCGGGGCGAGAGTGCCGCTGCGGTGGCGATGGTCAGCCCAGCGACGACGACCCCGGCAAGCACCGGGGCCAGGCGCCGGCGCGAGGGTCTGGGGGCATCGGGGCTCGGCTCGGGGGCGGGCCGGGCTGGGGGGCTCAGCTTGAGGGAGGTGGTGGCCATTTGGGATGGCTCCTATCAGGTGGGGGGAGGGCCGAGTTCGGGGATGATCTGTTCGACGGCTTCATGGACTGTTGTGGCCGGGCCGCAGTGGTTGCCGAGGGTCCCGGCCGAAGCGCCCGAATAGGTGACCGAGTAGCACACCTGGGCGGAGAGGGGGAAGGCGTGTCCTTCGGGAAGCTCGGAGGACCAGTGCCAGGTGTAGCCACAGGGGGGCACCCGAGAGATGATCTGTTCGACGGTGTCCGACGGCGGGGGAACCACGTAGGGGGTGCCTGGGCCATCGCAGGTAAAACTGGCCGGGGTCAGGGTCAAGTTGACGTAGTTCGGCGGTGCGGGGGAGGAGGTGGCGAGGGTGTACTCGGTGGTAAAACGAACCTGAGTCGGCACCGCGGTTATCGTTTCAGACAGCCCGGCGACGGTGGCGGTGGCGTGCACGACAGACCATCCCGAGGTGAGCCACATCCACTCGGGGATGTTGACCACCACCGTCGCGGGCGGCTGGGGTCCTTGGTCAATCACCACCTTGGGCCAGGGAGCCTGAGCGACTGCACTGGCCGCCACCTGCACCGGTGCCGGGGCGGCGCTCGCTGCGGGGCCGGTGCCCACGGCGTGGAAGGTCACGCCGTTCACGCACTGCCCCGAGACGAAGTAGCCGTTCGTCCCGGAGGTGTAGCCGGTGTTGGGGTACTTGGACACCACTGTGCCAACCAGGGAACCGGGTCCGGTGGGCACGTTGGACGCGGCATTGACGATCCCGTAGCCACAGGAACCGCAAATCTCGTCGTAGGCGGTGGTGCCGCCGACCGGGTCGCTTGCGGAGTAGGAACACGCCGGACCGCTACCACCGCCACCGCCGGCTGCGGTGGTTGGTGTCGCGCCCCCCGACTGGCTGGACTGGGAGACCTGTGAGGTGAGACCGCTTGGGCCGGCACTGGCGTTGTCGGTGGTCTTTGCCGTAGCGGGGGCTGAGGTCAGGACTATCACCGCCAATGCTGCCAGTGTGGCAATGCCGACCCGGATCATAGCTTTCCCTCCAACACGTCTTGCTGGGCCTGGCCAAACCAACCTGCACAAGCGCCTGTGCCAGTGCTGAACGGGTAGTTGGGTCCGTTGAGCGCTTTGGCGAGCTTCCAAGTTCCGACGTGCTCCATAAGGTCCAGCTCGCCGTCGTCGCCTTGTTCGCCGGGGAAGCCCGGGAGGGGGACTTCTTGGGCGTTGCGCACGATCTGCGCCGAAGCATTGCAGACCGCCACGTACACCGCAGGAGTGTTGCCCAACAGCTCGAAGCTGCCAGGGATCGCTGTCACCCAGGCGGTCCGGTTTGTCCCCGTGATGGTTTCGTGTGCGGCGACGTAAGCGGCGTACGCGGCCGTGCTGTTGATCAGCGCTTCGCCGGTCTCCTCGGTGGCAAACAGCCGGTTGGCTATCGGTGCTCTAGCCAAACTGGGCGGTGCGGCCGATAGAAGGTTTGCGTTTGCGATCCCGTCCGACTTCACCGTGGCCACCGCCTGGGCGATCAGGGCGGCCTGGTTGGGCACCAGCTCGAAGCCGCCTGCACCGGAGTTGTTGGCCGTGGTAGCGGGCGACACGTAGGTGGTCGGCGGCGGTGAAGCGGTTGGCGCGGGCGACGTGGAACAGGCCGCGAGGCCGAGCCCCCCTGCCGCAACCAGCGCGGCTGTTGTTGTGATTCGTACCCTATGTCCTAGTTTGGAGTGATTCATTCCCCTTCTCCTTTATGTCGACGTGTTACCAGTTGATTGGCGACATCCAAGGGTTACCTATGACTCTAACCCGGCTGTCAAGTGCCCGATACTTCAGGATGTTCAGTGCCATAGCACTGTGTCTTGTTGTCCCCTGGCTGACGGGGCCGGTAGCCGATGGCGGCGGTGCCGGCGACGAACTCCAACTCGGCGTCGTACAGGTAGCACTCGCTGTCGGACCAGGTGAGCGCTCGGGCAGGCACGTGGCGCCCGGTCCCCGCGCATCGTGCGCCGTCGGTGCCCCCGAGGCGGGAGCGCTGTGCTCCGATGCGCTCGTGCCAGTCCAACAGCGCCGCCGAGGCCTTGGGCTCGGCTGCGTACACCAACCATGCACGCCAGGTGGCGGCGAGCTCCTCGGCCATGGCGGGATGCGCCTGCCAACAGGCCGGTATGAGGTTATCCAAGCCGTAGCGGGCAACGAAGTGTTCGACGAAGGCCACCAGGTCGGCCATGTCGTCCTCATAGCAAGCCGGGGTGTCGGCCCACGTGGCCCAGAACGGCAGCAGGGCTTCGGGGGGCAGGTTCTCCCCCTCTTGGTGGTCGTCCTCGAACTGTGCGGCGGGGTTGGCGTCCCACTTAGTCGAGCCGTTGGGTGTCTGGGCGTGTGAGCCGTTAGGTATCTGAGGGCCTGAGTGATCACTCATGTGAGAACAAGCTCGGGTTCGGGGTTCGTCGCCCCATTATGCATTTGCGATGTGACAGCCATCGCCGGAGGCGATTGCAGCACGGAAAGGATGACCTCGGCGGCCCTAAAGACATGGGCGGTGGAGGCAATCAGCCCGGCATTGCCCACACCTTTGACCCAGGTGGCCACATACGTGGTCGAATGAGCCGAGGTGT
>JBOGGU010000081.1:0-3715 GCA_050744085.1 Acidimicrobiales bacterium | reverse complement strand
GCCCGGCGGGTCAACGACTCGATCATGGAGCAGTGCATCCTCATCGACGCCGCCAAACGGGCCTCGGCGCGCCGCATAACCGCGGTCTGCCCTTACTTCGGCTACTCCCGCCAGGACCGGAAGGCGTCGGGGCGCGAGCCGATCACCGCCAAGCTGGTCGCCGACCTGCTGGCCGCGGCCGGTGCCGACCGCATCGTGAGCATCGACCTGCACGCCAGCCAGATCCAGGGGTTCTTCGACGGCCCCGTCGACCACCTCACCGCCATGCCCATCATCGTGGACTACCTGCGCCGGGACCCGGTCAGCGACCCGGTGGTGGTGGCCCCCGACGCCGGGCGGATCAAGGTGGCCGAGCGCTTCAGCCAGCACCTGAACGCCGACCTGGCCTTCGTGTACAAGCGCCGCCCCAAGGGCAAGCCCGGCCAGGTGGAGGCCTTGGAGGTGGTCGGCTCGGTGGCGGGCCGGGCCTGCGTGGTCATCGACGACATGATCGACACTGCGGGCACGGTGTGCGCCGCCGCCGACCTGCTTTTCGAGCGGGGCGCCTCGGAGGTGTGGGCGATGGCCACCCACGGCGTGCTCTCCGGCCCGGCCGCCGAGCGCCTCAGCGATTCCAAGCTCACCAAGGTGGTCATCACCGACACCCTGCCCCTGCCCGCCGAGCGCCGATTCGACAAGCTGGAGGTCCTGTCGGTGGCGCCGATAGTCGCCGACGCCATCCGGGCGGTGTTCGAGGACAGCTCGGTGTCGGAGATCTTCGACGGCGACAACCAAACCTGACCCCTTTCTGCGAAATCGAGCCGGTTGCGCCGGACCGCCGTGCCCACTCACGTCCCCCACCCCGTTTCGGTGACGGAGTTGGCTGGCGAGGTGCCCCGGGATCGCCGTCGCCACTGGGGTCGTTGGAGCCTCCTGGCGGTCCTGATGGCCTTCTTGGGGCTGAGCGCGACGCTGTTCGTCTGGCCGACGACCGACGCGCCCCGGCGCTCGGATGCGATAGTGGTGCTGGGTGGCGGCCCGGCCGGGCGCCTCACCAAGGGCCTCGCCCTCGCTCGAGCGGGAGAAGCGCCGGTGCTGGTCATCTCGGCGAGCGCACTTCCCAGGGGAGCGGCCTGCAGATCGAGCATCCCCGGGGTCGCCTTCGTCTGCTTCAGGCCCCACCCGGCCACCACCCAGGGCGAGGCGCGCTTCGTGGCCGCCCTCGCCAAGCGACGCCACTGGAGTCGGATCATCGTCATTCCATCGACCACCCAGGCGACGCGCGCCCGTATGCGTTTCAAGCGGTGCTACGCCGGCCAGGTCCTGATGGTGCCGGTTGGATTCTCAACCCCCTGGCGCTGGGCGTACGAGATCGCTTACGAGTGGGGCGCGCTCGCCAAGGCCGAGACGATCCAGCGGAGCTGTTAGGTCAGGGCGTGCGGAGGCGCCTGATGCGCCGCCTACGCCGCAATAGCAGGAACGACAGGGCCCCCGCCAGGACTACCAGCACCGCGGCGATCGGGATGACGATGTCCACGCTCGATGATGCCGCTGAGCCGGAGCCGGTCTTGACAGCGGCGGCGGCCGACCCGGCGGCTCCGGGGAAGGTGATGCGCGCGGTCGCCGACTCTTGGGTCGTGCCCGAGCGCAGGGTGATGTGGGCATCCCAGGGCCCGTCGGGGATCGCCGGGCTGAGCGGCACCAGGACGGGCTCGGACTGTCCCGGCGCGAGGGTCGTGCCCAGATCGGCTGCGAAGGGGCCGGCCGCCAGGCCGCCGGGACCATCGCTGAGGGTAAGGCTCCCACTGAGGTCCACCGCACGCCCACCGGTGTTGTGTACCGTGGCTGCAAGCTGAGGAGCCCCGTTGGCACCCCGTCTTCCCTGGAGAGCGGTTATCGCGAAGCTGGTGGGAGGGCCCCCTCCCGGCCCGACCGACAGGTAGATGCGGATCCCCACCCTGCTCCGTGCGGTGATCCCGCCGCCGGGGGGGACGGCCGGGGCCAGCTCCGCCCATATCACCCCGTAGTGCTCCCCCGAGGTGGCATCTGGCGGGACCGCGATGGTGACGGTGGCCAGGGCCTTGCTACCAGCCGCCGGGCTCACGGTCGCGGGAGTCACGGTGGTCCAGCTGGTCAGGTCGTTGGCAGCCCGTCCGGCCCCGAACAAGAACTTGCCACCGCTGATGCTGGCCGCCGCCGCGTAGAGCTGGACCGGTTGGGTCGTCGAGGTGGAGTTGGTGATCTGGATCTTGCGAGAGATGGTGGTCCCGGGGTGAAGGTTGTCGATGATGTACTCGTGGGCGCGGGCGTTGTTGGCCAGGGCGACGGGGATCTGCACCAAGCCGATGCCGACGCCGCCCTGAGCCTGGCTGGAGGGGGGAGCCGACGTCTGCGCCCAGGCAGGTGCGGCGCCCATGAGCGCCAGGGAGACAGCGATGGCCAGTGGGAGTCTGCGCATGGGTCTCTCCCTCCGTCTCTAGGCCGCTGATTGGGTGATCGTGCCGACGTAGGTCCCGGCCACCACCGCAGCTGGGATGTGAACCACGATGGTCGGGTCCCAGGTGGTGGTGATCGAGAGGACCGTACCCGACGATTTGAAGGCGGTGACGGGAGAGCTCGACAGGCTCTGGGCGAGGTTCGCCGTGAGCTGGCCCGGCACGGGGGTCTGCAATCCGGCTGTGGCGGTGGCTGGCCCCGACCAGTAGAAGATGGACGCCGCGGGGATCGTCTCGGCGGTTGAGCCACCGCCGGTGGCGAAGCTGGTGCTGGACACAGTGGCGGTGAAGGAGGGGAGGAGGAGGCCCAGCACCCCGGTCGCGGAGACCGTCACCGCACCCAGCTGCGCCGACAGCGTGCCGCCTCCGGTGGGCGCCGAGCCGAGGTTGGCAGTCGTGGGAACAGAGATCGACACCGTCGCCGCCGCCACGGACGGGGTGGCCAATACGACCAGCCCGACGAGGAGGCCGACAGACGCCGCCCGCCGCCCGACACCCATCTGCATCCTCCGATCTGCCCCCGCCCACCCTAAGTGGCGACGACAGGACGCTAAGCCCAGGGCCCGTGACCCGAGCGCCATGTCACAGGGTACTGCGCGTGGGCTAGGCGACAGAGTGGGTGACGGTCCCGCTGTAGGTACCGGCCACCTGGGAGGGGATCAGCCTGAAGGTGAGCGTCGGGTCCCATGTGGCGCTGTCGTTGCCGGCGAGGCCGGTCCAGGAGGCGGCAGTGATGCCGGTGCTGGTGATGGGGGTGGAGGTAGTGGGAACGAAGGCACCCAGACCCGAGGTGGTGGTGGCCAGCCCGGACGCGTAGGCCACGTTGGCTTGGGCGACTGTCTCGTCCGCCGTGGCGGTCCCGGTCGTGAAGGTCGAGGTGTTGACGGTGGCGGTCCAGGAGTTCACGAGCAGGCCTCGGGTGTCGCTCACGCTGACCGGGCCCAGCTGGCCCGCCGCGGTGGTCGCACCGGTGTTGACGGTGCCGGTGACCAGCGTCGCCGTCCCCGGAACGCTGATGCCGAGGGTGCCGGCGGTGATGGTGAAGGTGGCAACTGTGGGGCTGCCGGTGGCCGAAGCCGACCCGGCCACCGCCACCAGGGCGGTAAGGGCCAATCCTGTGCCTGCGGCGGCGGCTGCCAGCCTCGAGGCGAGGGCTCTTTTCATGGTCTGCGTCCTTGGTCTCATGGGTGGACACCCCCGGGCGCTCGTCGATGGCCCGACTACAGGAGGTTTCGGCACCC
>JBOGGU010000080.1:0-15764 GCA_050744085.1 Acidimicrobiales bacterium | reverse complement strand
GTCTGGTTGGGTCGGTCTGATCACGACCAGTTCAGCGGACCCCGTGGCCCCAGTGGTGGATGCTGGCTACCTCAGCGCAGACAGCTCCCAGACCGGGACCTCACCACGCGCTTTCGCGAAGTACCCCGTAATGGTCGTCGCATATAGCCGTCTCACCAGGAGCGACGATGGCGTGGGTGGCGATGATCTGGCCCAAGAACACGACAGTGATCTGGCCGTCGGCTGCCCGGAGCTCAACACTGTGCCCGATGTGCGTGCTGGGCACCGAATAGCGGGCGGACCCGTAACGCACGCAGGACAGCCGGTCGACCTTGCGCATCACCACCTTTCCGATCTGCGCCCGAAGCGAGGGCAGCGCTCCGAGGAGTGGACGCTCGATCTCCAGGCGCTGCGCGGGCACAGCAGCGATCTCCGAATGCGGCTGGTTGTTCACTTCCTCACACCACGCTCTCGCCTTGGCGTTGGCCGCTGGCAGATCGGCGACGCTCAGCTCTTCGGGGACCATGAGGTCGGATTTCACATAACCGACGAGGCGTTCCACGATCCCCTTCGATTCGGGATCGGCTCCCTCACAGAAATCGGGCCGACATCCGTAGTGGGCAACGAAGCGCACGTAGTCCGGCGTCGGGATAACCAGCCCGGCAACCGAGCCAGCTTTCAGACAGCCCATCCGGTCGGTGAGCAGGGTATTGGGCACCCCGCCGATGACCTCCATGCACTGGGCCAGGGCCGCCATGGTCGTGGAGGCACCGAGGTTATCGGCGAAGTACACGAAGCGGAACCTGCTCCACGCCAGCACGGCGCAGAACACGAACAGCGGGCCGATCTCTCCCCAGTCGAACACCAACATGTCCCCTGGAGTCCACACCCCGGGCCGGCGCCCCCGGTGATGGCCCGCCCGCCAGGCTCTTTTGGCATCGGCCACCGCTCGGCGCAGGTTGCGAGCCGAGCCGGTGTAGCCAGCGGCAGTCACCACCGGCAAGAGGCGCTTGGCCGAGATGCGGCCCTGGGTGCGCTCCACCCGCTTGGCGATGATGGTGGCCACGTCGTCGTAGTTGTGCTCGACGACCCCGTCCCCCGAGCCCGTCACTTGGTCTGGCGCGGTCGCCCTAGCGACGGCCCGCTTGACCGTCTTGTCCGTAGTACCGCAGATCGCGGCAGCTCCTCTGTAGGTTCCTACCTCTCGGTAGGCGGCATGCATGTCCATGTGCTCCCTCGCTAACTTCATGGAGATCTCCTCGATCGGTGTGGCGGCTGGGTTGAACCGCCCACCATGACCGATCGAGGGGATCCTCGGGTGAATGCTTCAGCGAGGACTGCGGACTTCTGGTGGCCACCAGTGCGGAGTTTTCATGGCCACCAGTGCGGACTTTTTCATGGCCATTGACACCCGGGGAGAGTTGAGGTTGCGGTGGAGGAAGTGGTGCAGGCTGGCCAAGTCCAGCTTCACCAGCCCACCGTCATAGGCAGCGGCACGTTCGCACAAGAATGCCAAGTCGTTCATACATCCCAGGACGCTACGATCAGTGGTCTTGGCGATGACCGCCCCGTCCGGGTCGAGTGCCCCGAGGCTATCGGCCCCGAGGCCTTCGAGGGCGAGCTCGGCCACGATCATCGGCACCACGAAGCGGCCGAGAGGACGGAGCTGGGCGGCCCGGACATCGGGGGCGAATACCGAGAAGAGGGTTCCGGCATGAGTGACCAACAGGCACTTGCGGCCATCGATCCAGACGAGGTTGGCGTACCAGTCGTCACCGTTCGGGGCGCGAGAGGCCGCCTCCGGGCTGGGCCGGCCCACCAGCGCCGCCAGCTTCGCGGTGCAGCGCAGGATCACCGTCGAGGCCAACCCGAATGAAGCGCATCGTCGAGCACGGCGAAGTGCCGCAGATCGGTTACCAACAGCAGGTCGGAAACTAGCAGGTAGCGGCCCAGAGTTCCTGGCTACGAGCCACCAGCAGAGGAATCGTTGTTCGCGAGAAGGCTATGGGGCTCGCAGCCGACTGCCGACATCACGCGCTCGGTTGCGCCCATCACATGCCGCCTCGGTGAAGCGGTAGGCGGGGGAATCGCCGTTGAGGGCCAGAAAGGTCTGGCTGTCTCGGCGTGCCCGCTCGCGAAAATCGTATGACAACTGCCCCCATAGATTGGTAACGCCGAACGCATGAGACTGGCCGAGGCCCTGGCGGCACGCGCAGACGCCCAGAAGCGCTTCGACCAGCTTGGCTCCCGTGTCCAGGCCTCAGCGCGCTACCAGAGGGTGAGGACCCCACCGAGGATGCCGGTGCGCTGCTGGCCGATGCCGATGCTGTGCTCGGCGAACTCGAGGATCTCGGGCCCCGGCAGCGGGGCGGTGTGGATCGACGGAAGCAGCCCGGGGAGGCGCACAAGCCACAGGTCGAGGTTGGCCGGAGTCCAGTCGATGCGACCGGGGAGCCGGCACATGAGCACTGCCGGCACGCCGGCGTCGGCCCCGCTCGGGTCGACTGCCAGCAGCCGAGGCACGGGGAGGTCGATCGATGAAGCGCAAGACACGGGCTTCCCGCCGGGCGATGTCGGGGTCTTCTTCGCTGAACTCTGGGCGGACGTAGCGGCGAAGGACCGCGTGCTCGAGGCCCCCACTGCGTCCCTCCACCGAATACAAGCCCGGGAGGCGGTGCGAAACCGACGGCGGTCGTTGAAGACAGCCCTGCCGTCGAGTGCCTACCCAGGCGCTGGTCCACCAGGGAAAGCGGGGGGGAGCGCGTCCTCAGAGGGCTCCCGAAGGCCCCCATCCCGGCAACAGATACCCAGCTAGAGCCTCCGAAATGACCCCAGACAACACCCAGCTCGCCGGCCAGCTAGACTGACCCTCGGAGGGATGCGAGAGCGGCCGAATCGGGCGGTCTCGAAAACCGCTGTGGGTACAGCCCACCGTGGGTTCAAATCCCACTCCCTCCGCCAACCGACCCGGGTTCCCGACATGGGGCCCGGGTTATGGCTTGGCCGGGCCGGCTGAGCCTGGGGACCTGAACTCCTTAGGACCTTGTCAGCCTGACTTGACACGGGAGCGTGGACCCTGGCGAGCTGGCAGCACGCATCAAGTCTCAAGACCCCGAGGTGATCCTGCGGGCCGTCCTGTTCCTGGGGCTGCTCCACGAGCAGGCCTTTACCACCAGCGAAGCCCTGGGTGTGGACCTGGCCACAGCCCGGGCCGCCCAAGAGGCCCTTGATCGGGCCGCTCTCTCAGCGATCAGCTTGGACCCGACTGGGTTGCCGATCGGCGCCCTGACCCGGTCGCGCCGGCGCCCTCGCATGAGCTCCGCCGCCCGCTCAGTGATCGGCTGCGCCGTTCGGAAGGCGCGGCGGGGGCAGACCACCATGGAGTCCAGGCACATTGCGCTGGCGCTGCTGGAATGCAAGCCCCCCGACCCTAGCCGCGCTCATGGCAGAGCTGGGGATCGAACGCCAAGCGGTCCGGGAGCGCATGCTCCGGGCAGAGCCGTGAAACGCCCCGTAAAATTCCCGGGCCTTCCTGCAGGCCTGGGTATAGCTTGAGCGCCGCGATGGACGAGACGACTCAGGCCGCGCCCGGCAAGGTGGTCCAGGGCCCTGACCCCTCGCTGGGCGAGACCACAGAGCCGGGGAAGGACCAGGCCGGTCCGGCCCCGATCAGCGGCCGAGCACCTGGGCCGATCGTGGTGGTCGAGGACCTGGTGAAGCGCTACCCGAGCCGGCCGGTGAACGCTGTGGACGGTGTGAGCTTCAGCGTCAGCCAGGGAGAGATCCTCGGCCTGCTGGGGCCGAACGGGGCAGGCAAGACCACCACAGTCGGCATCCTCACAACCCGGGTCCGGCTGACTTCGGGACGAGCCACGGTGGCCGGGATCAACGTAGTCAAGGACCCGGTCGGTGCCCGGCGAGAGCTGGCGGTGGTCCCCCAGCGCATGAACCTCGACCGAGCCCTGTCCGCCCGCCGCAACCTGTTGTTCCACGCCGCCTACTTCGGGCTTCCCACAGCCGAGCGTGGCCGGCGGGCCGACGCCCTCCTCGCCGAGTTCGGCCTTGCCCAGAGGGCCGACGACAAGGTGGACCGGTTCTCCGGTGGGCAGGCACAGCGGCTGATGATCGCGCGGGCGCTGATGCACGAGCCGAAGGTGCTCTTCCTCGACGAGCCCACCACCGGGCTCGACCCCCAAGCGCGACTGTTCGTGTGGGACCGTATCGAGGCCCTGCGCGACCGCGGGGTGACCATCGTGCTGACCACCCACGACATGGACGAGGCGGCCACCCTGGCAGACCGGGTCGGCATCATGGACCACGGCAAGCTCCTGGCCCTGGACCGCCCGGCAGCCCTGACCGCTCTGGTCCCGGGACGCTCCACCCTGGCTGCCACCATCCAGCCGCCGGCGGCGCCCGAGACTGGCCCCGGCGCCGCGGCACCCGAGAGCGGCGAGGCAAAGAAGCTGATCGGAGCGGTCGAGGGTCTGCGCGGTGTCGAGCGGGTGGAGCAAGTCGCTGGCACAGGTGGGGACCTGAAGCTGCGCATCTATTGCCAGGCTGAGGCGGCGACAATGGTGACCCCGGTCGTGCAGCTGGCGACAGGCCTGGGGGCCACCTTGGGCGACCTGCGACTCGGAGAGCCGAGCCTGGAGGACGTGTTCATCCACCTGACGGGACGGGAGCTGCGAGGATGACCGCGATCGCGGCCACCCCGGCCCCGACCGTGGGCGAGCACGCCGGAGGCCGTCTGCACGCCTTCGCATCCATCCTGTGGCGGGACATCTTCGTCACCGGCAAAGAGATCTACGTGTTCCTGGCCCAGGTGGTGATCCAGCCGTTCTTCTTCGTGTTCGTCTTCGGCAAGATCCTCACCAACCTCGGCTTCGCCAACCACAACTACATCAACGTGCTGGTACCGGGCATCATCGGCCTCACTGCATTCATTGTCGGCATCCAGTCGGTGGCCCTTCCTCTGGTCATCGAGTTCGGATGGACCAAAGAGATCGAGGATCGCCTTCTCGCCCCGCTGCCGACCGCCCTTGTGGCGCTGGAGAAGGTGGCCTACTCGACGCTGAGGGGCCTGGTGGCCGCTGGCGCCATGTTCCCGATCGCCCTGGCCGTGATCGGCACCGGGCCCTTCACCGGGGACAGCGTGGGCCCGCTGATCGGGTTCCTGGTCCTGGCGGCGGTCGCCGGGTCCGCGGTGGGCCTGGTACTGGGGACGCTGGTGGACGTGAGGCGGATCAACCTGGTCTTCGCCCTGGTCCTCACCCCCCTGCTGTTCACCGGTTGCAGCCAGTACCCCTGGCCCGCCCTGTCCCACATCCAGTGGTTCCAGGACCTCACCCTGGTCAACCCGCTCACCTACGCCAGCGAGGGCCTGCGAGCGGCGATGGCCCACAATGTCGCGCACATCCCCAGCTGGATCTGCGCGGTGGTGCTGGTCGGCGGGATCGGCGCACTACTCACAGTGGGAGTTCTGGGCTTCCGCCACCGGGCCATCGACTGAGGCATGAGCGGGTCACGAGTCACCCAAAGCGCTCGACGCTGCAGCGAATCCCCGGTGCGTTCGCCAACCTGAGGTCTGCCGTGAGCAAAGGGGCGGCGAGGTACTCGGCCAAAGCTACGTAAGTGGCGTCGTAGGGGGTGACGTTGTGGCGAAGCTCCCAGATCCGGTCCAACAGGGCCGTGTGCGGGTAGCGGTCCATCGCCAAGCCAACCAGCTCGCGCAGCGCCCGACGTGCACGCTCAGGATCCAACCGACCCTTCGTCACCGCGGCGCGCATCCAAGAGGTCACCTCCAGGTCCACCAGGTGTGGCGCGTGGATGTCAGGGTCTGCTGCCACCCTGGCCCTGGCGCGCTGTCCGTCAGGGCCGTCGTCGCTGAGTGCCGTACCCAAGAAAGAGGCGTCGACGACGATCGTCAATAATGCGCCATCGGGATCCCGCTCCTGGCGTCGCGCTCCTCCCGGATCGCAGCAGCGGTCTCGGCGAATGGGGCACGACCCCCGCTGTACGTCGCAATCCTGGCCAGGGTCTCCTCGACGGTGGGTCGCTGCGCCGCGCGAACCAGCTCACCCAACAGGTACTCCTGAAGCGACTTGCCAGCCTGTGCAGCTCTCCGGCGGTACACCTCGTGAACGTCGTCGGGAACGTTCTTCACCTGGATGTTCTTGGCCACCAGGCCAGCATACATGCAATCTGGCTCCACACCTTCGAGCGAGCCCCACTGCTACGGCTCGGTGATTGCCCCCTGGTCCGCACCAGTGACCAGCACTGCGTACTTTGCCAGCACGCCGGTGGTATAGCGGGGAGGCGGGATCTTCCAGTCCCCGCGCCGGGCCTCCAGCTCCTCCGGCGGCACCATCACGTCGATCCGTCGGGCCGGGACGTCGATCAGCACCCGGTCCCCGTCGGCTATCAGGGCGATCGGGCCGCCGTCCACCGCCTCCGGAGCGACGTGGCCGATGCAGAACCCGTGTGTCCCCCCAGAGAAACGACCATCGGTGAGCAACGCACAGTCCCCCCCTCGGCCGACTCCCTTGAGCGCCCCGGTCACCGCCAGCATCTCGCGCATCCCCGGACCACCCTTGGGCCCCTCGTAGCGGATCACCAGCACCGTCCCCGGCGCGATGGACCCCGCCATTATCGCCTCCATCGCCGTGTCCTCCCCGTCGAAGACCCTCGCCGGGCCGTCGAAGAGCTCGGTGTCCAGCCCCGCCACCTTCACCACCGCCCCCTTTGGCGCCAGTGATCCGAACAGGATTGCCAAGCCCCCGTCGGCGTGGATGGGGCGGTCCAGCGGGTGGACAACCGACCCGTCGGGCGCCGCCGGCTGCAGCTCGGCGAGGTTCTCCGCCATCGTCCGCCCGGTGACGGTTAGGCAGGACCCGTCCACCAGGCCCGCCTCCATCAGCAGGCGCAGCACCACCGGCACCCCTCCCACCGCGTCCAGGTCGGTCATGTGGTAGCGACCGTGCGGGCGCATGTCGGCGATGTGGGGCACCCGACGGCCCACCCGGTCGAAATCTGCCAGGGTCAGGTCGACCCGGGCCTCCCTGGCGATGGCCAGCAGGTGGAGCACCGCGTTGGTCGAGCCACCAAGGGCCATCACCACGGCGATGCCATTCTCGAAAGCAGCCTTGGTGAGCACCTGCCTCGCCCCCACCCCGGTCTCCACGAGCCGGACGACTGCCCGACCGCTCTCGTACGCCAGGTCCTCGCGGCGGCGGTCCACGGCCGGGACGGACGCCCCGCCCGGCAGTGCCATGCCCAGCGCCTCGCCCACCGCAGCCATGGTGTTGGCGGTGAACATACCCGCGCAGCTCCCGGCACAGGGGATGGCGTTGTGCTCGATCAGCGACAGCTCCTCGGCGCTCAGCGCCCCCGCGGCATGGGCCCCCACCGCCTCGAACACGCTGACTATGTCCAGCGCCCTGTCCCCCAGCCGGCCCGGCAGGATCGTCCCCCCGTAGAGGAAGACAGCAGGCAAATCCAGGCGGGCCGCGGCCATCAGCATCCCCGGCAGGGACTTGTCGCACCCGGCCAGGCCGATCAGGGCGTCGAAGCGCTCGGCGTGCATCATGCACTCGACCGAGTCGGTGATCACCTCCCGGCTCACCAGCGACGCCCTCATCCCCTCGTGGCCCATCGAGATCCCGTCGGACACCGCGATCGTCCCGAACTCGAGAGGGAACCCTCCAGCAGCCCGCACCCCCTCGGCGGCCCGGACCGCCAGCCGGTGCAGGTTCAGGTTGCACGGGGTCACCTCGTTCCACGAGGACGCCACCCCAACCTGGGGCTTGTCCCAGTCGTCGTCGGTCATCCCGACAGCCCGCAACATGGCCCTGGCCGGTGCGCGGGCGACACCCTGGGTAACCTCGGCGCTGCGCAGGTTGGGCATGGCCGCCAGCTTAGGCCATTGCGCGCCCACCTTTCTTAGGAATATGCCGCCGTCCGCCACGCCGCCGTGCCCACCCCCGACCCGCGCGCCCCCACGGTGCCAACGCGAGGGCCAGCCGCCCGATGGCCAAGTCGTGACTTGCTATGCCCGGCACCCTTGGGGTTCGATGCGCCCAAGGCGTGCCCACTGAGGGCCGGTGGTCCAACCACCTCGGCCCGGGCACCTCAGCCCCGGCTACGTTGTTGGGATTAAGCAGGTGGCAGGCGCAGGGACAGACACCCGCAACCTACGCAGGTGTCCAGCTTGTCCCGCACCCGCTCCAGCTCGGCGATGCGGGCATCGAGCCATGGCCAGCGGTTCTTGACACCCGGCGATAGAGGCGATTGGCGAGGCCAAGCTCCGTGACCTCGACAGCGATGGGCTACGCCGCCTGGAACGCCTGAGGACCCTGCTTCCAGGCGCGGGGGCCGACCATCCTGGCCGCGGCGGGCGGGTTCACGGTGAGCCTGACAAGTGAGGCAGCCGACGAGACGATGTGCATCTCCTTGGCCTCGAAGACGTGTTTAGCGTGGAAGGTGCCCCCCGCCGCCTTGGCCGAGTTCTGCCACCGCCACGGCTGCCTGCTGATACGGGGGGGTCCGGGTCAACCCTGCCGGACTCGCAGAAGCGAGCGGCAGTCCGGGGCACAGGTGTCAGCGGAGCTGGTGTTGGTAATGTAGCTGGTGTTGGTAATGTAGCTGGTGTTGGCAGTGTGGCTGGTGTTGGCAGTGTGGCTGGAGCGCGCTTCCGCGGAAGCGTCGTGCCCGATCTGCAAGTGGCCCTGCAGCCGTCAGGAAGGAGACGCGGCTTGGCGTCGGCATCCATCGCCACCTGCCTGCTCCTTGGTCACGAGCTGTTGGTCTGCTTCGTCACGGTCGCCGAAGTCCGCACCTTCCTCCGCATGGGTGTCCTAGCCGAAGAGCGGGCCAGGGGTCTCCGAGTCGGATTGGCCGACTATGCCTTGCTCAGCGTCCCGCTTGATGACGTAATAACCGAATGGGTCCGACTTCGGGCCGCCACGGTCCAGGCCGGGACCGCTGACGATCGGGAACGGCGCCAGAATGACACCTGGATCGCTGCCTGCGCACTGGCGGTCGAACCGCCGCTGCCAGTCGTCACTGGGAACCTCCGAGACTTCACGACCCTGCCAGCGTTTCCTCGCTGCTCATCGTCCATCCCGACCTGTAGCGCTGCATCGAGCGGTGGTCGGGTGGCGGCGGTCGGCACCCCTGTGGCGCGCGCCCTGGAATCGGCCTACCACCGCCTTGCCAATACCCAGCCCTTCAGACGGGTGTGCGGCAGGTACATCAGCCGGGGAGGCTACTCGCCGGCTGCACGCCCGGTGGGCCGACCGACGGGGTCGACCGACAGCGGCGGCCCGGCCCCGGCCATGATGGTCGGGGCTGACCCTTATGTTATCATGTCACTATGACAGATCGACCGACCACAATCGGGGTGGCTGAGGCAAAGAGGCGCTTCGCTGACGTGCTGGGCGCAGTGAGGTATCGAGGCGAGCGCTACGTCATAGAGCGCAACGGGACGCCGATGGCTGCTCTCGTCCCAGTTTCAGAAGTCAGAGGCCCGGCCGGGCCGGCGACCCCGATCGGCTTCCTGGCCCTAGTCGGCGCCTTCGAGGATGCGTCCGAGTACCCCGACTCATTATTGGCCGTGGTTGACGACCGCGACTCTCAAGTACCGGGAGTTGCGCCCGCACTTGATCCATGATCGTCCTCGACACTGACGTGGTGAGCAATCTGATGCGCCCCCGACCGGCACCTGGTCTCGCGGAGCGCCTCGTGGCGGTACCACTGGTGGAGCAGCGCACAACAACGGTGACTCTGGGAGAGCTTGCTTACGGTGCGTATCGCGTCGACCGCCCAGAGCTTTACGAACGGGCCGTTAGGGTCCTGGCGGGGGTGGAGGTGTTGGACTTCGATCGGCAAGCAGCCGGGCATTATGGCCGGGTTAGGAGTGCCCTGGAGAGGCTGGGGACGCGTCTGGCGGATCCGGACCTCCGGATCGCCGCCACCGTCCTGGCTCACGGTGGGGTACTGATCACTGGCAACCTTGCACACTTCGGACGAGTTCCCGGGCTTTTGGCCGAGGACTGGATTCACTGATCGCCTCGACCGAACGGGTCGGCGACAGCGATGGCCTCGTCGAAAGGCGTCGCCTCTGCGCCAGCCTGCGCGAGGGTTACCGCTGGCTCGCGTCCCGCGACGTCTACCTGGTCCTGCCCTGAGGGTCTGCCGGCTATCCCACAGCCTTGCGCAGCACCCAACTCTTCAGCGAGGTGTGCGGCGGGTACATCACACCGAGCTCCGGGCGGGTGGGCTTGCTCAGCACCGCCCGCCGGTGGCTGAAGGTCTCAAATCCCCACCGCCCGTGGTAGGAGCCCATGCCGCTGGCGCCGACCCCCCCGAAGGGAAGGCCAGGGATCGCCAGGTGCACGACCGCGGTGTTCACGCAGGCCCCACCAGAGCTGGTCTGGGAAAGGATCGACTCGGCGGTCTTGGACGAGGACGTGAACACGTACAGGGCAAGCGGCTTGGGCCGTGCCACCGAGAAAGCCACCGCCTCGTCCATGTCTGCCACGCTCAGCACGGGAAGGATTGGCCCGAAGATCTCCTCGTCCATGACCGCGTCCTCCGGCTTCACCGCCGTGAGCACCGTCGGAGCCATGTATCGGGTCGGCCGGTTGGCCTGCCCACCCACGGCGACCTGCCCGGCGGTGCCCTCCAGCATCTTGGCCAGGCGCCCGAAGTGGTGATCGTTGACGATCCGGGCGTAGTCGGGGCTCACCTCGGGGTCCGATCCGTAGAAGCGCCGGACAGCCTTCGCCAGCTCCGACACCAGGCGCTCCTCGACGTCTCGGTGCGCCAGCACGTAGTCGGGGGCCACACAGCTCTGGCCGGCGTTGAGGAACTTCCCCCACACGATCCGGCGCGCCGCCACCTCCACGTCCGCATCCGCGTCGATGATCACCGGGCTTTTGCCTCCCAGCTCCAGGGTCACCGGGGTCAGGTGCTCGGCCGCGGCCCGCATCACCACCTTGCCCACCCGGGAGCTCCCAGTGAAGAAGATGTGGTCGAAGCGCTCGGCCAGCAGGGCCTGGGTCTCTGCAACCCCGCCCTCCACGATGGCAATCGCTGCGGGGTCCAGATAGCGCGGCACCAGGCGGGCCAGCGCCGCAGAGGTCGCCGGGGCCAGCTCGGACGGCTTGCCCACCACGCAGTTGCCCGCCGCGATCGCAGCCGCCATCGGAGCCAGCAGCAGGTGGACCGGGTAGTTCCACGGGGCCATCACCAGTGCCACCCCGAACGGCTCCCTGACGACGGACGCCCTGGCGGGCTGCTGCACGGCGGGAACGCTGACCCGCTCCGGACGCACCCACCCATCCAGGCCGGCAAGGGCCGCGTCCACCCCGCCGCCGACGAAGGAGATATCGCTCACCAGCGCCTCGACCGGCGGCTTTCCGAGATCGGCGGCGAGAGCGGCCAGAAGGTCGTCCTCGCCTTCCGCCACCAGGCGCCGCAGGGCGTGGAGCTGCTCCTTGCGCCAAGCGAGCGGCCGGGTCACCCCGGCTTCGAACGTGGCGCGCAGCCGGGAGACGGTGCGGTCGTAGCTCGGGGATTCAGGCATCAGACGGACCGCTCCGAGCCTGAGGGGGCGGCGCCCGAGCCTGAGGGGGCGGCGCCCGAGCCTGAGGGGGCGGCGCCCGAGCCAGCGGGCGCGGCGCCCAACTCGGCCTCGACCTCCGCTTCGGAGAGCCGCCGGGCCTGGATGGCGCCCTCCTCGCCACTGGTGAGGCAGCGGCCGGTGGCCAGGTCGAACTGCCAGCCGTGCACCAGGCAGGTGAGTACGCCGTCGCAGACCCGACCGAAGCGGGAGAGGTCGCCCTGCAGGTGGGGACAGCGGCCCTGCACCAGCCATCCATCGAGACGGCACCACTCGTCCTGGCCCCCCCGCCGGGCGGAGGAGCGCCCCCCAACCGGTGGGCGAGCGTGCGACTGGGGGACCAGGCCGGCCGCCCGTTCCTCCACGTAGGCCATCCGCTCCTTGGACAGGCACTTGAAGAAGGTGTAGATGTGCTCGTTGTACGGCCCGTCCCGCTCGGCGGTGAAGCGCATCGACAGGAACAGGCCGTTCACCCAGTCGTTCGAGTGCTCCGCGATGGATGCCTCGACCACGGCCGGGTCCATCTTGAACCGGTAGGGGCAGTGCTCGCCCGCGTGGCGCCTCACCTGGCGGGCGGCAAAGTCGAGCACCACGTCCAGCTCCCCGACCTGGAGCAGGACGGGGGCTTCGATCTGGGGGCAGAGCGAGTCCGCTTGGGCCATCAGCGGCTCCCACCAAGACGCCAGCTCGGCGAGCACGTCCAGCGTGCCCAGGGGCCAGGTGCTGCGGGCCTCCTCGATGAGCGACATCTGCCGGAGGCGGTAGGACTCCAGGTACGCGGCCTTGTCGAGGAACGGGGCCATGGCAGCCTCCGGGTCGAGGTGGCGCACCTCGCACGTGCCGTCGACCAGGGAGACCACGCTGCCAGGAACGACAAGCTTGCCAGTGTCGCAGCCCTGGGCGCGCAGGTGGGCAAGGAATGCCACCTGGTCAGGAAAGGGGTTCGAGTCGTCCCCGTAGAGGTCGTTGTACGCGAACAGAGAGTCGTCCAAGAAGCACGCCGGCCCGGCGACGGGGAAGACGTTGGCCGAGCCCAGCGCCGCTGCGAAGCCGGCAGCCCGGTCCATCCCCCGCTGGCGCTTCTGCTTCCCGAGGTCGGCCTTGACCGCGTCGGGCAGCTCGTAGACCGCCGGGTACCAGATCGCCCCCGAGAACTGCAGGAAGTGAGCGTCATAGGATCCGAAGCCCCGCAGTGCCCCAAGGTCCCGCGGCCGGGCGTCGTTCTGATCCAGGATCCGGGCGCTGCCGTCGTCGAGCGCCAGAGCCGAGTCGCCGAGCGGGCCGTCCGACGGGGAGGTCTCGGTGACACACATCAGCCTCAGCCCGTCCAGGTCCACTGGGCTCGCGTTGGGAAGGAGCTCGAACCGGGAGAAGCCGAGGTCGGCGAGCTCCCGTTGCAGCTCGTCCAGGGGGAAGTCCGGCAGGAGGACCGTGGCGGCCCGCGAGACGTTCTCAGCCAGGAACTCCCGGTCGAAGTGGTCCCGGTGCAGGTGGGAGATGTACAGGTAGTCCGGATGGGCGATGGCCTCGACGTCGAGGTCAGCGTTGCTGGGGAAGGGGAACCAGGACGCGAAGTAGGCCGGGTTGAACCAGGGGTCGCATAGGACGCTCCCTCCGTTGGTCTCGACATACAGCCCGGCGTGGCCCAGGAAAGTTACGCGCACCCCACTCCTTGCTCGGTTGACAACCCTGCCAGGGTAGTACGTGACCCCACGGACAGGGAACCACCTGCTGGCGAGGCCTGCCTTTGACGCTCCCTGAGGACGGGTGTACCCTGGCGCGGTCGGGCTGGGGACTGGGCTCGTCTGGAGGTGGCAGTGAGAGAGAGAGTCGGTGGAGAGCTGGCGCTATGAGGTGGCGGTCCGTCACCTGCATCGGCGTGCTGGCACTTGTTGCAACTTCATTGGTCGCACCCGCGGCTGACGCCACGACAACTGCAGCGCAGGTCAAGCCGACCGCAGCCAGCGCCACGCCGAGCCCCGTGCCGGGCAGCGTCTCCGCTCATCCTGCCACCGCTGCCCTGCTGGCGCCGAAGACGCCTGTGGCATCGGCACGCCTCCTGGGTGGCCAATTGCCCAAGGGCCTGTCGGGGATAGCCCGGCAGCACCCCACGGCCGCCCGGCCTGATCGATCCACCAAGAAGGCGCCATCACTGATCACCCCGACTCACCGCACCGCTCCTGAGTCGCCGTTCCTGAGCGAGATCTCGGGGCACGCCAAGCTGGTCGTGTCGAAGGTGCTGGCGCACGCCAGCGCACCAGCGCACCGCTCGGGCGTTACGGCGCAGCCGTCAATCAGCAGCCCAAGCGCACCCCTTGATCTGCAGGTCACCGCCGGCACCGGCGCCACGGCGCTGAGCTGGCGGGCACCCACCTCTGACGGCGGCTCGCCAATTCAATCCTATTTGGTCCAAGTCTACGGCACCAATGTTCCTGCGCCGATGACCATCACCTGCTCCTCCGGGCCCTGCACCTCGGACGAGATCGCCGGGCTATCCAACGGGCTCTCCTATACATTCGAGGTATCAGCCTACAACGGTATCGCCTACGGCCCAGGGGCCTTTGCCAGCGCCACCGTGCCCGCGATCACTAGCGATACGGGTCCATACGACCTGATCACCCACCAGCTGGCTCCGGGAGCCAGCGTTGGCATCAACTTGGCCAACGGGGACGTGGTGATGAGCTCGACCGACCTGTCCATCGCCGGCGTTGGCATCCCGCTGGCGATCACCCGCACCTACAACTCTCAGGCCAGCTCGCTCGGCAACACCTCGGGAGCCTTCGGAGAGAATAATTCCTCGAGCGTCGGCCCAGACGTGTCTCTGGCCATCGCTTCTGGCGGTGCCGTTGCCTACCACGCCCCTGACGGCTCGATCCAGGTTTTCGCACCCGCTGGCACCGGGCAGTACTTCTCGCCGCCTGACCTGTCGGCGGTACTGACCCAGTCCCCAGGCGGGGCCTACACCCTGACCGATGAGCCGTCTGGGACCGAGCTGCACTTCGACGCCAGCGGTCGACTCACCTCGGAAACCGATCGTAACGGCAATGCGATCAGGTTCGCGTACAACCCTGGCGGGACACTGGCATCGGTCACCGACACCCAGGGCCGGGTGCTAACCGTAGCCGAAGCTGGCGGTCGCATCACCTCCATCACCGATCCGAGCGGTCGGACCCTGGCGTATGCCTACGACTCCTCAGGCGATCTCACCTCCTTTACCGACCCCATGAGCCATGTATGGACCTACGGATACTCTGCTCCTGGCGTTCTCGGTTCGATCACCGACCCTGACGGCAGTGTGACCTCCATCAGCTACGCGGGCTCCGGCGTTGCCTCGTCCATCACGTACGGCGCAGGTAGCGCCTCTGCTGGGACGACCCGCTTTGCCTACTACCTGGGAGGTGCATCCCAGTGCCTGGATTCAACCATCGAGGCTTGCACCACGATCACCGACGCCGATGCCCACTCCTCGACCTATTACTTCGATCCGGCGGGGCGAGCGAGCATGTCGGTCGATGCCAACGGCAACCAGCGCACCGGGACCTACGACCCCTACTCCAACATCACCAGCCTCACCGATGCCATGGTGTCCGGCAATGCGGCCGCCTTCTACTACGCTGATGGCGCTGCCCCCAAGGCAATCACGACGGCGTATGGCCCTTCACCCGACCACCACATCTCGGGGCAGTCCGACACCTACGCCTATGGCGATTCAAGCCTCCCGTACTTGCCCACAGCCACCACGGACGCCCAGGGCAACACCACCAACTACACCTACGACTCGTTGGGAAACGTCATCGCGATCACCGACGCTGCGAGCAACGTGTCCAGCTACGGCCTCCAGGGATCCAACGCCTCCTGCGGGGCCAGATCGGGCGAGATCTGCTATTCGACCACGCCTGCGGGCAACGAGACAACGTATGCTTACGACGCCTCGGGCAACCAGACGGCGGTACACCCCCCCTCGCCGCTCGGGGCCACCAATGCTACCTACGACGCCCTCGGCCGACCGGTCACCGTCACGCAGGGCAACGGGACCTTTGTGGGCCTCCAGGCATAGATGTGGGTCAGCCGGTGGGAACAGGTGTACGCTCGTGAGGCAGGACGTGGGTAATCGGCCCGAGGCTCAGCATGACGAGTCCAATCGCGGCCTCTGCCGAGTGAAATC
>JBOGGU010000079.1:0-30859 GCA_050744085.1 Acidimicrobiales bacterium | reverse complement strand
TCAGCGTTGCCATCACAAGCGAACCCCAAGGCCCTCCTTAGGTAATACACAACGATAACCCAAACACCAGCTCTGAGCTGCCAACATGGCACTGCCACGGCACGTAGCCCGGAAACTCACGCTAGGTCGGCCAGCCCCGAGCCCATGAACACCCCCGGCGGGGTGCCCGAGGAGGCGTAGTAGCGGGTCAGGTTGTTGGTCCGCTCGGGGGCTCCGTCGCCCACGGCCACCGAGCCGATCAGGTAGCGGTACCCGGCTCCCAGGCTCATGCGGCGCATCGAGATCATGACGGCTCCGTCCCTCCGGGCGGCCCGGTCGGCCGCTCTCACCGAAGGGCGGGAACACCGCCAGCAGCCCGTCCAAAATTTGAGTGGGCACCGCTCAAGTTCGGATCCACGCCGGAACGAGTACTCCTTGAATGCCAGACGTGTGGTGCAGTGGAGGTGGTCGGTTAGGTGGGTGAAGTGGGGTGGGGAGATGAGGGGGGTGGTCGGTGAGGTGGTGGGGGTGGTCGGTGAGGTGGTGGGGGTGGTCGGTGATGTCGGGTGCGGGAGATGAGGGGGACGGTGAAGTTTGGTTGGGGTGGAGGTGGTAGCGACGGGGATGATGTGGAGGGGGCTGGCGTGGAGTGGCCGGTGAACATGGGGATGAGCGGAGAGGTCGGCCGGTTGGTGGAGGAGCTGGCCGAGGTGGTGGCCGTCTGGGAGACGGCTGTGTCGGAGCGCGACGAGGCCGCTGGTCATCGGGCTGCGGCCATGGCCCGGGCCGATAGACAGCTCGCAGTCGTGCTCGGGGGGATGACGCTTCGCCGTTGGCGCAATCGGGCGGCCGGCAAGGCGTCGATCCTCACCGCCGCCGACGCCAGGGAGGCCAACCTGGCCCGCCGGCGCCGGCCCGGGGTGGAAGCCGCCCTGGCCGGCTTGGAGGAGACCAGGTCCGAGGAGGAGACGGCCGTCCGGAGTGCCGAGGAGGTGCTGGCCGTCGCCACCGCTCGGCTCCTGGCCTATGGACCCGTGGCCGGGGCCATCACCGGGCGGCCGATGGCCGAGCTGGCATCCATGGTCCATGCCCGTCGTCCGTCCCGCTCCTCTCTGCCCACCGGGCGCTGGCAGCCCGGGCAGCCCCCGGGGCGGACCCGACCAGCTTGCTGCTGGCGGCCGGAGCGCCCCCGAGGCGAGGGCGGTCACCCGAGCCGCCGGAGGGGAGGTCACCGATGGCATCGACAACCGAGGCGGTGAAGGACTACCAACGTCGCCTGGCACAGCTGGCCGCGGCGCACGCCAAGGCTGAGGCCCGCTGGCAGGCGGCGACGGCCCGTCGGGCCGAGGTCGCCGCCGCCCAGGACCGCCTCGTGGCCGACGCCGAGGAGGCCATGAACCACTCCGTGGCCGAGCTGGCCACCATCTTCGGGGCCGAGGTGGCGGCCAAGGTGGCCGGCCTTGAGCCGACCGAGGTCCGGCGCATGTCGAGAGCCGGGCCGGCCATGACCGCCACCGAGGGCCGGCCCGGCTCGACGATGGGGGCCGGGAGCCCCCGTCTCACCCGGCGCCGCCCGGGCCGGTGAAGGTCCGGGAAGTGATCGGGGCCCTGGAGCGCGACGGCTGGCGCTTGGACCGCCAGGTGGGCAGCCACCGCCAGTACCGCCATCCCGGACGGCCGGGGACGGTGACGGTGCCGGGCAACCCCGGGGATGATCTCGCCCCCGGTACGCTCTCCTCCATCCGACGCCAAGCGGGATGGAGGACGAGGTGAGCCGCTACGCCGTGGTGATCGAGTGTGCCGGGGCCAACCTGTCGGCCTACGTCCCCGACCTGCCGGGCTGTGTGGCCACCGGCCGGGACGAGGCCGAGGTCCGGGCCAACGTCGCCGAGGCCATCGCTTTGCACCTGGAGTCCCTGCGTGCCCACGGGGAGGCGGTGCCTCCTCCTTCGGCCACCACCCTCGCCGTAGAGGTGTCGTGATCCGGGCGGTGGCATTCGACGTTGGAGAGGTGTTGGTCGACGAGACGCGGGAGTATGGGACCTGGGCCGACTGGCTGGGGGTCCCTCGCCACACCTTCTCGGCTGTGTTCGGCGCAACCATCGCCCGGGGGGGTGACTACCGGGAGGCCTTCCAGGTCTTCCGGCCCGGCTTCACCCTGGACACACAGCGCAAGGCCCGGGCCGATGCCGGAGTCCCCGAGAGCTTCGGTGAGGACGACTTGTACCCAGACGTCCGGCCCTGCCTGGGAGCCTTGCGCGGCATGGGGCTAAGGATCGGACTCGCCGGCAACCAGACGACGAGGGCCGAGGGCATCCTCAAAACCCTCTGCCTGCCGGTGGACTGGATCGGGACCTCGGAGGGCTGGGGCGTCGAGAAGCCGAGTCCCGGGTTCTTCCGAGCGGTGGTGACCGAGTCAGGCGTTCAGCCCGCCGAGGTCCTCTACGTCGGTGACCGCCTGGACAACGACGTCAGCCCCGCCCAACGCGAGGGTCTGGCCACCGCTCTGGTCCGTCGGGGCCCCTGGGGCTACCTGCTCCGTGATCCTGAGGCGGAAGCGGGGTGCCTGTGCCAGGTGGACGGCCTGGCCGCCCTGGCTGAGCTGGTGAGGGAACACAACGACCGCAGCACTCAGTAGTTCCCCACCGGGAGAAGATGGCGGGCCCGCTCATGGAGCTGGGCCGCATAGGGCGTGCCCGCCAAGGCGGCCTCGATCCCGGGCAGCCTCGCCACTCCGGTGGCGTACCAGCTTTCAGTGATGTCTTGCATGGCCAGGGTGGCGTGATCGACGGCCAACTCGGGAGCGATCGGTGCGTAGGCGGCGGCAAGGTCGAAGCGCACGACCGGCCGCTGCTTGCCGGCTGTTGGCGACAGCCCATCGAGGGCCACGGCCAGGGCCTCGATGGCCTTGTCGTGACGCCCGGCCCGGACCTCGACATAGCCCCGGAACCCAGCGAGGCGGGCCGTGTCGTACCAGTCCAGCCAGTCCGGATCCACTCCGCCCGACCCGAGCGACTCCTCAGCCCGACGCACCTGGTCGGCCGCCTGACCGCTGCGTCCCGCCCGCGCCGTGAGCTCGGCGCGGACGCAGTGCAGCCACGACCGCAGCAGCGGCCCTCCGGCCCGCCTCTCTTTGATGGCGGCTTGTTCCAAGGCCTCCTCGGCGGCCCCGAAGTCTCCGTTGAACCCCGGGACGAAGGCCAGATGGGCGTACACCGCCGCTTCCAAGGCCCGCTCGTCGGCCTCGCCGGCCAAGGCCAGGGCGGCCTTGTAACAACCAGTCGACCTGATCGGTTGGTCGAGGTCAAAAAAGGCGATCCGCCCGGCTAACAAGGCGACCTGGCCCGCCGCCGAGGCGAGCGCCCGCCGCTGCGGTCCCGAGGCTGACCGCAGGAGCCGGCCGCCCTCTTGGGCCAGTGCGATGGCGTGGTCGTGCACAGTGGCGGAGTCCGGGCTCACCCAGTAGTAGGCGCTCAGATGCTCGGTCATGGCCCGGTAGTGGGCCACCGCCCCCAGGCTGAGGGCTCCGGTTCCCTCCCCTTGCCCGGTGATCCCCCTCATCGCGTCCTTGAGCGAGGTGCCGGGCAACAGGCCGGCGAGGCCTATGCCAAGGGCGCCGGCCAGGGCCCGACGGCGACTGATCGGGGTATCGAGGTCCATGTCTTCCAGTGTCGCATCCTGGTCCCGGTCGGTCACCATCCCCGGGGCCATCGCCACCAGGCCCAGTTCGACAGCCGAACGGCAGAGCACCTCTTGCAACAAGAGACGGTATCGGGCGGACGGACGCTGGGTCCCGGTCTCCCACCTGGCCACGGTCGAACGGTCGAGGCCGCTAAGAGCACCCTCGGGCGGGGCGTCGAGCTTCCTGACGGCAAGCGCCAGCCCGGCCTGGGTCAAACAGGCGGCTTCCCTGGCCTGCCTCAGAGCCACGTTCGGCTTTCCCACTTCGGCGCCTCCCCAATGTGGTGGATCGTCGCCGACCCTACCGAGAGGGTGTGACTCTCATACTGGTAGGTGTCTCCAGCGGGTTGCTGGGTCTGACCCTCGGTGTGACTGGCCATTGTGTGCCTTGCTGCTGATTTGTCGGCCCGGTCCCCCCCGCTGGAGATGCGTACCGACCGGTCGGACGAACGTGACCTAATAGGAGCTTTGGCTGCACCATGAGAGTCTTGTCCGTCGTCCTGGACCTACCAGCGTGGCGCGGAGGCTTCTTTGGTGGTGGAGTTCTTGGTCCTGGACCGACTGTTCCCCCGGTCGGCCTTCCACGCTCTCGGCGAGGCCCAGCGGTGCCTGGCCGAGCTGGACCCCGATGTGGGCCGGGTCGGGGTCGCCGGCGTAATATCGTCGGCTCGCCACCGTCGGCTCGCCACTTCCGCCAGCCTGGCCCAGCTAGGGTGGTCAGGGGATTGCGACTCCAGGCGACGCCGGTGAACTGTGTCAGGTTTGTATGCCATAGGCATAAAAACCTGACACAGTTCACCGGGAAACTGGCCAAACGGCTGGCACGAGGTGGGGCGGCGCTGGCGGTTGCCGTCAGACCGGGGCTACGTGCTCGCCGGGGAACGTGCCCGGTAGGGCCCGCTTCATCCGCCACCCGTACGGCGGGTCGAACTAGAGTTGGCAGGTGGACGCACCATGAGCCTGGACGCACCATGAGCCTGGACGCACCATGAGCCGCCGCCAGGGGAGGCCCACCTCGACGAGCAACTTCGGCTCTGGGGGGCGAGAGGGCCACGACGCCTCGGCGTTCTACTCCCGATTCCGGCCCAAGGAGATCTCGACCGACGAAGCCTTGGCGGAGCCGTTCGCCCTGGAGCACCCCCTGGTCTGTCGCGACTCGCGGTCGATGGCCCTGCCCGAGCGCTCGGTGGCCCTGGTTGTCACATCACCCCCTTACTTCGCTGGCAAGGAATACGAGGAGGCCCTCGGACACGGGATGATCCCTGCTACCTACGCCGAGTACCTTCAATTGCTGCGCGACGTGTTCAGGGAGTGCTTGAGGGTCCTCGAACCGGGGGGCAGGATCGCGGTCAACGTGGCCAACCTCGGCCGCAAGCCGTATCGATCGCTATCGGCCGATGTCATGCGCATCCTCGACGACGACCTCGGGATGCTGCTGCGGGGTGAGGTAGTCTGGAAGAAGGCCGAGGGCGCCGCCGGATCATGCGCCTGGGGTTCGTACCGCTCACCGGCCAACCCGGTCCTGCGCGACGTGAGCGAGAGGGTGATCGTGGCATCGAAAGGCCGGTTCGACCGGGCGGTCGGCATCGATGACCGGCGGGCAGCGGGACGCCCTCACGTGGCAACCATCTCGACCGACGAGTTCCTCGATGCGACGCTCGACGTGTGGAGCATCCGGCCCGAGTCAGCCCGGCGGGTCCATCACCCGGCCCCGTTCCCCGTCGAGCTGCCACAACGACTGATCGAGCTGTACACCTTCAAGGACGACCTGGTGCTGGACCCCTTCCTGGGCTCCGGCACGACGGCGGTGGCAGCAGTTCGCACGGGTAGGCGCTACGCCGGGTACGACACCGACCCCGGCTACGTCGGGCTCGCGGAGCTCCGGGTGAAGGAAGAGCATGCGGCGCGACGGGGGGCAAAGGCACGCCCCCGGCTGGGCCAGGCCAAGTTGTGGGAGGACGGGGTGCCTTCGCCGTTGGACACGGAAGGCAAGGCAGTCCAGTCGGTGGCGGTGGACCTTCTCCAGGCAGCTGGGTTCCACTGCATCCGCCGGAACCACAAGGTTCCTGGCTTGGGCCTGCATGTCAGCCTCCTAGCGGAGGATCGTGAGGGGGAGAGCTGGTATTTCGACGTGACCGGTGCGTTCCGCTCGACGCGGGACGGTCTGGTGCGCAGCGACACTCTGTGGAAGTCCCTGGGTCGAGCGAGCGCGCTGGCGACTAGGCTAGGGGCATCGGGCCGCTGGTGATGTTGTCCTCGCACCTGCCGCCGCGCCGCAGCACCGGCGACCGCGCGTTGCGTGCGGTGGGGCCAGCCGGGTTGCACGACGTGATGGCGTTGCTCGACGACCGCAACCGCGAGCGCCTCCCCCCCTACGCTAAGGGCGGGCACCGTGGCCTGGCGCTCCCCGGGTTTTGGACGACAGCCGAGCTGGTACCGCCCCCTGGCTGAGGCCTTGGCGGTGCCCCGGCCAGAGCGGTGCCCCGGCCAGAGCTGGGGGGGAGAACGCGCGCATACGGAATGCGACTTCCCCAGTTCGAACCCGGGAGGAGACGCCCTAGAGCCAGCCCTTGGTCTCGGCGATCCGGACGGCGTCGGTTCGGTTGCGGGCGCCGAGCTTGATGATGGCAGAGGAAAGGTGGTTGCGAACGGTGCCTCCCGACAGGTACATCGCCTTGGCCACTTCGGCCACCGTCGCGTGCTCCTTCGAAGACGTGAGCACCTCGCGTTCGCGCGGCGTCAGCGGGTTCGCTCCCTCGGAGAGGGCAGCTGCGGCAAGGGTGGGGTCGATCACCCGCAAGCCTGCCAGACAGCGACGGATCGCATCCGCTAGCTGGGCGGCCGGAGCGTCCTTGAGCAGGAAGCCCGCAGCGCCCCCCTCCATGGCCCGGCGCAGGTAGCCCGGGCGCCCGAAGGTGGTGAGGATCAGCACCTTGCACTCGGGCAGCTCGCGGGCAAGGGCAGCTGCCGCGCTCAGCCCGTCCCCGCCGGGCATCTCGATGTCGAGCAGTGCCACGTCGGGGCGCAGCTCCAACGCACGAGGGACCACCTCGTCTGCCCGCGCCACTTGGCAGACCACCTCCATGTCGGCTTCGAGGCCGAGAAGGGCCGACAGTGCCCCCCGGACCATCGACTGGTCCTCGGCCAGCAGGATCCGGGTCAACGACTCTGCACAGACGGCGTGGGCTCGGTCCCCGCCGAGTCGAAGGGTGCGGACCCCGCCGCCCCGGCCCCCGCCCCCGGCCCAGTCGGGATGGTCGCCTCCAGCAGGAACCCGCTCCCCTCGTTACCTCCCGCCCTCAGCCGGCCCCCGATGGCGGCCACTCGCTCACTCAAGCCCAAGAGCCCGTGCCCGCCACCCGCCTCCCCCCGAACGGGGGCGCCGGACTTCGCCAGCGAGCCGCCAGCGCCATCAGGACTCGGCCGCCCGCCGGCGCCATCAGGGCCCGCCCGCCCGCCGGCGCCATTGTCCGCCACTGCCACCACCACCTCCTCAGTGCCGACCTCCACCGAGATCGAGCACGACGAGGCACTGCTGTGGCGAACGACATTGGTAGTACCCTCGCGCAGCACCCACGCAGCGGCCTCCTCGACCTCAGGGGTGAGGGCGGCATCGTGGATCCCCGAGAGTCGCAGCTCGATCCCCGCAGCAGCGAGGGCAGAGCGGGCAGAGGCGACCTCGGCTGACAGCCCAGCCTGACGGTATCCGCCGACCGCCTCTCGCACCTCTGCCAGCGCCTCCCGGGCCACCGACTCGATGTCGGCCACCTCGGCAGCGGCCACCCCGGCAGAGGCAGCCACCTCGGCAGCAGCCTGCTCCGGCGAGTGTCCCAGCAGGCGTCCCGCCAGCTCGGCCTTGAGGGCGATGACCGAGAGGCTGTGGCCCAACAAGTCGTGTAGGTCCCGGGCGAACCGCAAGCGCTCGTCGGCCACCGCCAGCCGGGCCAGCTCCTCACGTGCGGTGTGGAGGGCAAGGTTCGAGACCAGCGCCCGGCGAAAAGCGTTGATCAGCGCACCGATGCCGAACATCCCACCTGCCGAGTAGCCGATTGTGGCCGGGTCCGAGCCCGTCAGCCACAGCACCAGCGCCAGCGCGCCCAACGCGGCGACGAAGACCGGCACGAACTGGCGGGTCGCGAGCAGCATCCCCGCCCCGGTGCCAACGAAGTACAACAGGTAGACCCAGTCGGGCCCGTCGAAGACAGTCAGCCCGACAGCGACTGCACTCAGTCCCGCCAGGGCGGCCCAGGTCTCGGCCGTGGCCGGGCTCAGGGGCGACTGCCTGGTGAACAGGCTGACGTAGCAGCCCACCCCCACCGCTGCCACGAGCAGGGTCAGCGACATGTGCAGAGCAGAGTCCCGGCTCTCTGCAAGGCCCACGATCGGGTATGCCAAATATCCCAGCCAGACGAAAGCCCATACCCGCCCGACCCGGCGGTTGAAGGCCGGGCCGCGCGGGCCGAACGGGCTGTACTCGGGCGCCGAGTCGGCTGGGCTCACGTCCGCTGGGCTCACGTCGGCTGGGCTCACCAACCCCATTCTCACGCGACTGCGCGGGTTTCCGTCCGTCGGTACAGGAAGGCCAGGGCGACCCCGAGCACCACGGTCCACGCGACCAGCCCGACCACCGGGACCAGCCCAGGGCCTTGGCCGACCAGCGCAGCCCGCCCGACAGCGCCCAACCCGTAGGAAGGCGTGAACTTGGCGACCTCCTGTAGGGCGTGGGGGAAGATGCTCAGCGGGAACCACAGCCCGCCGAGGATCGACACCCCGAGCAGGATTATCGTCTGGCCGGCCTGGGCGGACTCCTCGTCGAACAGGTAGCCCACCACCATCCCCATGATCCCGAACGGGATGGTGGCGAGGACCAGGCTGACCACCAGCTGGGCCCAGCGTGCCGCCGGGAGCGACACCCCGTGGGCGGCAACCCCAGCAATCAGCACCACCGCGATGCACGGCACCGCTACCGCCAGCGCCGCGGCCAGCTTGGTCCCCAGCCAGCCAGCGGCCGACAGCGGAGTGATCCGAAGCTGGTGGATCCAGCCGTTCTTGCGTTCCATGGCCAAGCGAGTCCCTCCTGCCCCCAGCGCGGCCCCAAAGGCGGCAAAGCTGGCCATCGACACCATGTAGTACGCGGCGAAGGTGGTGCCCTGGAAGTGGGACTTGGCGTAGATGCTGCTGTAGATGAAATAGAAGGCGAGCGGCAGGCCGATGGTGAAGATGACATAGCGCTTGTTGCGCAGTATTCGGACGACCTCGAAGCGGGTGTAGGCGAGCATTTGGTCAGTTACCTCCCGTTCTGAGCAGTGGAAGTGAGGGCGAGGAAGGCATCCTCGAGGCCGGCGCCGGTGACCTCCAGGTGGCGGGCCGCGTCGTAGAGTCGCACCAGCTCACGCACGGTGGCGTCGGAGTCCGACGAGCGAAGCGTGACGCGGGCGCCGTCGAGGCTGACGTCCACGACGCCGGGAAGGGCCAGCATTGCCCCCGGGTCGGCGCCCGCCAGCTCGAAGCGAAGCACCCGGGTGCTGACGCCGGACTTGATCGACGCAGCGGTGCCGTCCGCCACGACGCGGCCCCGGTCCAGCACCACGACCCGGTCGGCGACCGCGTCGGCCTCCTCCAGGTAGTGGGTGGCGAAGACCACCGTGCAGCCCCGCCTCGACAGCGCGTCCATGGAGCGCCAGAACGAACGGCGGGTCTCCACGTCCATCCCCACCGTGGGCTCGTCGAGGAATACCAGCTCGGGGCCCCCGGCCATGGCCAGGGCGAAGCGGACCCGTTGCGCCTGGCCCCCGGACAGCCCGTCAACCTTGCGCCCCCGGAAGTCGCCCAGCCCGGCCATCTCCACCAGCGCTTCCAACCCGACCGGGTTGGGGTACAGGTGGCGCACCAGCTGCACGACCTCGGTGACGGTTACCCCGGTGGGCAGGCCGGTGCTCTGTAGCATGGCCCCCACCCGCCCGGCGGTTACCGCCGCGGTGGGGGTAGCGCCGAACAGCGCCACCCTGCCGGCATCGGCATGTCGCAGGCCCAGCATGATGCCGACGGCGGTGGACTTGCCCGCCCCGTTCGGCCCTAGCAGGGCCACGGTCTCGCCCCTGGCGACGCCAAAGCTGACCCCGGCGAGGGCTTGGGTGGGCCCGTATCTCTTGTGCACGTCCACGAAGCTGATTGCGGTGTCGATCATGTGGACAAGGCTAAGGACGCTGCCCGGCAAGCGGAAGTGGCGGGTGTCGTGACTTTCCCATGACGATTGTCACGGCGGGTGAGCGGGCGCTGGTCTTGCGGCGAAATTTTGCCTTGTTTCTCCAAAGGCCACTCCCCACGAACCCGTCGTGTGCTGCGGCTAAGCTGCGGCGATGCCCGACAAGATCACGCTGCGCCCCGACGGCGCCCTCTGCGTGCCCACCGAGCCGATCATCCCCTACATCGAGGGCGACGGGATCGGGGTCGACATCTGGCCCGCCGCTCGCTCCGTCCTGGACGCGGCGGCGGCACGGCACGGCAAACGGGTCGCCTGGACCGAGGTGCTGGCTGGCAAGAAGGCATACGACGGGACGGGCGAGTGGCTGCCGGCCGAGACGGTGGCGTCTTTCAGGGAGCACCTCATCGGTATCAAGGGGCCCCTCACCACCCCGGTCGGAGGGGGCATCCGGTCCCTGAACGTGGCGCTGCGCCAGCTCCTGGACCTGTACGTGTGCCTGCGCCCCGTGCGCTGGTTCGCTGGGGTGCCGTCCCCGGTGCGCCATCCGGAGCGCATGGACATGGTGATATTCCGGGAGAACACCGAGGACCTTTACATCGGGATGGAGGTGGCGCAGGGGTCCCCGGAGGCGGCGCGCCTTATCGGCTACCTGCACGACTCGCTGGGGTGGGAGATCCGTGCGGACTCGGGTGTGGGGATCAAGCCGGTCTCGGTCACCGGGTCCAAGCGCCTTATCCGTGCGGCCCTGGAGTACGCGGTCCGGAGGGGCCGGCGCAGCGTGACGCTGGTTCACAAGGGCAACATCTGCAAGTTCACCGAGGGGGCATTTCGTAGCTGGGGGTACGACCTGGTCCGAGAGGAGTTCGCCGGCGTGGCGATCGCCTGGGATGATTGCGGCGGCGAGCCGGGGGACAAGGTGCTGGTGAAGGACCTGATCGCGGACATCTGCTTCCAGCAGGCCCTGCTCCGGCCGCAGGACCTGGACGTGATCGCGACCCTGAACATGAACGGGGACTACCTGTCCGACGCCCTGGCCGCTCAGGTCGGCGGGATCGGCATCTCGCCAGGGGGCAACATCAACTACGTCACGGGCCACGGCATCTTCGAGGCAACGCATGGGACTGCGCCCAAGTACGCCGGCCAGGACAGGGTCAACCCTGGCTCGTTGCTGTTGTCGGGCGTGTTGATGTTCGAGCACCTGGGGTGGCAGGGGGCGGCAGACGACATAGTGAGGGCGCTGGAGGCGACCATCGCGGAGCGGATAGTGACCTTCGACTTCGCCCGCCAGATGGAGGGCGCGTTAGAGGTTAAGACGAGCGAGTTCGCCTCGGCGATAGTTGATCGCCTGTGAAGGCCCCGCTGCGGGTGGCGCTGACCGGCGCCGCGGGCCAGATCGGCTACGCCCTGGTGTTCCGGATCGCCTCAGGCGACATGTTCGGTTCCGACCAGCCGGTGGTGCTGCACCTCGTTGAGATCCCCCCGGCGATGGCCGCGCTGGAGGGGTTGGTGATGGAGCTGGAGGATTGCGCCTTCCCGCTGCTGGCCGGGGTGGTGGCGACGTCGGAGCCGGCTGTCGGGTTCGGGGGGGTGTCGTGGGCGCTGCTCGTTGGCTCCGCCCCCCGGCGTGCGGGTATGGAGAGGGGAGAGCTGTTGGCGGTGAACGGCGGCATATTTGGCCCACAGGGGGCGGCGATTGCTGCTGGCGCGGCGGCGGACGTGAGGGTGCTGGTGGTGGGCAACCCGTGCAACACCAACGCCCTGATTGCCCGCTCCCACGGCGGAGACGTCCCGGCGGATCGGTGGTTCGCCATGATGGCCCTGGACGCCAACCGGGCTCGGTCGGCGTTGGCTCGCCTCGCCGGTGTGGAGGTGGGATCGGTGAGCCGGATGGCGGTGTGGGGCAACCACTCCTCCACCCAGTACCCGGACTTCGCCAACGCCCGCATTGGCGGCCGCCCGGCGACCGAGGTGCTCGGGGGCCCCTCGTCACTGGCGGGATTGGCCGATTCGGTGCGGGGGCGGGGGGCCGCGGTGATCGAGGCCCGGGGGGCGTCGTCGGCTGCCTCGGCGGCCAACGCGGTCATCGACACGGTGGTGGGGCTGCGCGGGCCGACGCCGCCCGGCGACTGCCTCGCGGCGGCAGTGGTGAGCCGGGGGGAGTACGGCGTGCCGGAGGGCCTGGTGTACGGCTACCCGCTTGTCTCGGACGGCTCTGGGTGGGGGGTTGCCGACGGATTCGCTCACGACGCAGCAGCCCTGGCTGCGCTCCGGGCCAGCGCCGAGGAGCTGTCGGGGGAGTTGGAGGACGTGCGGGGCCTGCTGGGGTCCGGTGGGGGCGAACCCGGGTGGCGTTTGGCGAACTTTGGTGGATGAGGGCCCTTGGAGGGCCTTTATCTACCAAAGTTCGTGGATCAGGCCGGTTGGCCCGACTCCTCCGATGACGGCAACGAACCGTACAGCTGGCTCGGTCGCGCTCACTCATCTATAGCTTGCGGCGCACGGCAAGCGGTACAGACGAGATTCGCGCCGCAACTCCCGAGTGGCTCCCCCAGGGCTCAGGCCGGGGCGAGGCTCAGGCGGGGGGCTCAGGCGGGGGCGGGCTCAGGGTCCATGGTCACGCCCATGCGGTGCAGGTAGGCGAGCTTGGCCCGGATGGCCTTGCCCCAGGCATCCAGGTCGCACTGGAAGTGATCTCTGTCCCCCTCCTCGTAGGCGTGTTCCAGCTCGTTGAACGCAGCGTCTTCGGCGTCGAGAAGGACCCGGTAGCGTGCCAGCACGTGGTCATCGATCACCCCGGTGAGCGTCACAGTTGTGCCTCCTGTGGGTTGTTGGTCCGTGTATGTGAATCTAGCCCCAACTCACGGTGAAGCTCAACAACTGGCCAGCGCCCGCATCGGGGCAGGCGCTCAGCAGTCGACAGCGGCCCGAAGCGCGGCACAAGCACAGATGCGGTGGACGAGGGCCGCCTTTGGCACGACTCGCAGGTTGTCGGGGCTGGCGGCGCACTCAGTGGGCATACCGTCCTCGGGACCGGACCTTGGGGATCCGGACTGCGATCTGTTCGGTAGCCGTGTAACGAACATACCAAAGCGGTATGGATCTCGGTATGGCGTTGGTCAAGCCTGTGAAACCTCAGTAGCTGGTCTGTGCCCGCATCGGCTCCCAGCACGCCTGTGCCCGGGCAAGCGCCGCCTGGCTCCTCACCAGGGCACCGGAGTCACCGCGGACGCGGACCCGCCCGGCGAGAAGTGCAGCTTGTGGGGACAGGTCTCCCCGGTTCACGGCCGCCGCGGTCTCGTAGTCCGTGATCATGGTGACATCGGGTCTCGCCACGCCCCCCGGGAGCACCCGCAGCCGGCCGTCCCCGAAGCACAGGGCGTAGATGGTGGTCGCCCCGTCGCCGGGCTCGGCGGGCTCGCCGGGGTGCGAGGTGACCACCTGTTGGAGGACCAGTGGGCCGGCCGTGGCCAGATCGTCATCCCCGGCTGCAGCACGTGTGAGCTCGTCCATCCACTCCGGACTCAAGAACCGGGCCATCTGGGCGACGGTAGTGGTCATATCGGGGGCGCAGGCGTGGGGGGCCCCTGCCGAGGCAGTGCAGCTATCGGGGTGCGAGGGGGTTGGCGGCCGAGACGGCGGGCGATCTTGCGGCCCAGCCAGGCCACGGGGTCGAAGTAGGTATCGGCCACCCGCTCCTTCAGCGGGATGATGGCGTTGTCGGTGATGTGGATGCCCGCGGGGCAGACCTCGGTGCAACACTTGGTGATGTTGCACATGGCGATCCCCAGCTCGGCGCGCAGGAGGGGCCGGCGGTCCAGGGTGTCGAGCGGGTGCATGTCCAGCTCGGCCAGACGGGCCATGAACCGTGGACCGGCGAAAGCAGCCTTGTTCTCCTCGTGGTCGCGGATCACGTGGCACACGTCCTGGCACAGGTAGCACTCGATGCAGCCGCGGAACTCCTGGACCCGGTCGGCATCGGCCTGGGAGATCCTTCGGGTGCCGTCCGCCTCTGGAGGCCTGGGGGTGAAGGGGGGGATCCGGGCGGCCACCTCGTAGTTGAAAGACACGTCGGTCACCAGGTCGCGCACTATGGGGAAGCAGTGCATCGGTGCCACGGTGATGGCTTCGCCGCGCTCGAAGGTGTTCATCCGGGTCATGCAGGCCAGTGCAGGCCGGCCGTTGATCTCGGTGCTGCACGAGCCGCACTTGCCGGCCTTGCAGTTCCAGCGCACGGCGAGGTCGGGGGCTTGAGTGGCCGCAAGGCGCAGGATCACGTCGAGGACCACCTCTCCCTCCCCGCCGGGCAGGTGGTACTCAACGAATGTGCCTCCTGCGGCGTCGCCCCGCCACACCCGGAGGACCACCTCTGCGGTGGGGCTCGCCAGTCCTGGCTCCATCTCGGTCACGGGTCCTCCTCGAACAGGGAAGCCAGCTCGGCGGGCAGCGGCGGCACCCTCTCACGGCGCAGGACCAGCTCACCCCCCTCGAGCCGGAGCACCTGGTTCACGGCGCCCCAGGCGGGATCGGGGTCGGGGAAGTCGTCCCGGGTGTGGCCGCCCCTGCTCTCCTGGCGCGCCAGGGCCGCAGTGGCGATGCAGCGCGACACCTCCAACAGCGAGCGCAGGCTGAGGGCCAGGTGCCAGCCGGGGTTGAACTGGCGGCCGCCCTCCACCGACACCCGGGCCAGCCGCTCCTCGAGGGCGGTGATCTCGGTGAGCGCCCGCGACAGCTCGGCCTCGGTGCGCACGATCCCCACCAGGGACTGCATGGTCTGTTGGAGGTCGGCGTGGATGGCGTAGGGACTCTCCCCCCCTTCCCGGCGAAATAGAGCCATTGCTGCGTCACACGCCGTGGCCACCTCCAAGGAGTCCAAGGGGGGCAGCCCTCCACCTTGGCGCCCCCGGCCCACAGCCCCCAACCCGGCACGGCGGCCGAACACCAGCAGGTCCCCGAGGGAGTTGCCCCCCAGCCGGTTGGCCCCGTGAAGCCCGGCGGCGACTTCCCCGGCGGCGAACAGGCCAGGGATGCTGGTAGCCCCGGTCTCGGGGTCCACCCGCACCCCCCCCATCATGTAGTGGCAGGTCGGTCCCACCTCCATCGCCGCGCTGGTGATGTCGACGTCGGCCAGCTCCATGAACTGGTGGTACATCGAGGGGAGGCGCCGGCGGATGTAGTCAGCGTCGTGGCGGGTGGCGATGTCCAGCCACACCCCCTCGTGCGGGCCGCCCCTGCCGGCCTTGACCTCGGTGTTGATGGCCCGGGCCACCTCGTCTCGGGGCAGCAGGTCGGGGGTCCGGCGGTTGTTGGCCTTGTCGGCGTACCAGCGGTCCGCCTCCTCCTCTGTGTCGGCCGTCTCGGCGGCGTAGTAGGCCGGGATGTAGTCGAACATGAACCGGCGTCCCTCGGAGTTGCGAAGCACCCCTCCGTCGCCCCTGACCCCCTCGGTGACCAGCAGCCCCACCACCGATGGGGGCCAGACCATTGCGGTTGGGTGGAACTGCACGAACTCCATGTCGGCCAGCTCGGCTCCCGCCCACAGCGCCAGGGCCTGCCCGTCACCGGTGTACTCCCAGCTGGCGGACGTGACCCGGAACGCCTTGCCGACCCCGCCGGTGGCCAGCACCAACGCCTTTGCCCTGAATAGAACGAATTGGCCCGAGTCGCGCCACACCCCCAGCGCCCCAGTCACCTCCCCATCGGAGACCAGCAGGCGCAGGATCACGCACTCCATGAAGACTTCCGCCTCCAGTGACACTGCTCGCTGCTGGAGCGTGCGGACCATCTCCAGCCCAGTGCGATCGCCCACGTGCGCCAGCCTGGCGAAGCGGTGCCCCCCGAAGTCGCGCTGCGCTATGCGTCCGTCGGCGGTCCGGTCGAACACGGCCCCCCAGGCCTCCAGCTCCAGGACCCGCTCTGGCGCCTCTTGGGCGTGGAGCTGGGCCATGCGCCAGTCGCCCAACATCTTGCCGCCGCGCATGGTGTCACGGAAGTGGGTCCGCCAGCTGTCGGCCTCCCACACATTGCCCAACGCCGCGGCGATGCCGCCCTCGGCCATGACCGTGTGGGCCTTGCCGAGCAGGGACTTGCACACCACCCCGGTGCGCAGGCCGGCCTGGCGGGCCTCGATGGCGGCCCGGAGCCCCGCGCCGCCGGCCCCGATGACCAGCACATCCATCGAGTGGGCCTCGATCTCGGGGAGCGCCATTTGCACGATTCCTCAGAGGAGGCGGGGGTCGTGGATCGCCCCCGACGCAGCCAGCCACACGTAGAAGTCGGCCCAGGCGATCCACACCAGGCTGGCCCAGGCGAAGGCCATGTGATGGGCGTTGAGCACCGAGAGCCGCTTCCAGGCCCAGTGGCGGCGCCGGGCCCGGGAGAAGTTACGCACCCGGCCGCCGCAGAGGTGGCGGCAAGAGTGGCACGACAGGGTGTAGCACCAGATCAGGACTGCATTCACCAGCAGGACCAGGCTCCCCACGCTCATGCCCACCCCGCTCGGGAAGCGGAAGGCCGTGATCGCGTCCCAGGACAGGATGACCGCGAAGATGACCGCGAAGTACCAGGTGTACCGGTGGACATTCTGGAGGATGAGAGGGAATCGGCTCTCGCCGGTGTAGCGGCGCTTGGTGTCGCCCACCCCGCAGGCGGGGGGCGCCCACCAGAAGGCCCGGTAGTAGGACTTGCGGTAGTAGTAGCAGGTGAAGCGGAAGCTGAGGGGGAAGATGAGCACGGCCAGGGCGGGGTAGGTCCACCAGGCCGGGATGATCGGCCCGTAGACGTAGGCACAGGTGGAGACCAGGCAGGGCGAGTAGAAGGGGGACAGCAGGGGGTCGGCGTAGTAGTTCCCGTTGCGCAGCGCGGCCCACAGGCCGTAGCCGACGAAGGCGCTGAGCGCCACCATGGTGAGGACCGGTTGCACCCACCAGCGGTCCCGCCTGCCGGTGGGCCGATCCGGCCCCCCCCTCGTCCTGACCCCGCTGATCACGACAGGAGTTGCCATGCAGGTCACCATATTCCGGCTGGCGGTGACGTACACTGACAGTCGGGTCCGGGACGGCCCGCAGGACACTCTGACAGGGGGATGACGTGATCCGAGGTGGCTTAGTCTCTCTGCTGCTCGTGGTGTGGTTCGTCATTGGCGCGATTGCCGGCGGCCAGAGGCACTACTACAGCAGCGGGCCTGCGAGCTGCGCCAGGGCAGGGACCATCGTGGTCACCATCCTGGCCGGGCCGCTCAACTACGCGGGCGTCAACCCGCAGATCTCCTCGTGCAAGCTCCCCCAGCCGAGCAAGTGAGGCGGCGGCCTATGCGCCGCTTCCCTGGTACTCCTCGAGCACGGCAGCGGCAGTGTGGCCATCGACGAACTGGCAACGCCCAAGGTGTCCATGGGCTCCGACGCAGGTGAGCCCGGTGCGTAGGTCGATCAGCCCGCAGCGGCCCGCCGCCGCCAGATCCCGATCCACGCTGACGCTGTGCTGGTTCGCCGATGTGCTGAGCGCCCAATCGTTTACGACGCCGTCGGTCGGGAGCACAGCGTTGTGGGCTGGTTTCATGGAGGGGACTCGCGACCACGCCAACGTGTCGGACACGGGCACCGTGGAGGCGTCCGATTCGGCGCGCGTCGGGCGTGCCCCGTACCCCTCGACTCTGAACTCTTGATCAGCGGTCGTAACCGCATCGCCATCGTGGGTACTCACCATCACAGACCTCCGTGTCGCAAGAGGAGGTCGGGTCGGCTGCCCGGTGGCAGTGCCCTCACTCCCGCTCTCTTGGACGGCACGTTGCCTGACCGCGCGGCTATCTGCCAAACCGCAGTGCAAGCCTATCGGCTCGCGAACCTGGACTCGGCCGCGAATTGGCCGGTTTTAGCCGGGTCCCGCTGCGGCAACCCTCCCGACAGTCGGTAGGCTGGTGTGCGGCAACGTCCCGTTGTGGTGTTTGGTGCTTGGCGCCAGCCGAAGCCCTCACTAACACGGTGGGGGATGACCCCCACACGGTGGGGGATGACCCCCACGCTGCCAAGAACGGAGCTTCTGTGTCCAACTACCCCGACGAGCTGTGGCGCTGCGTGGCCGACCTGTCTGGGCTACTGCTGGGCGAGGAGAACCAGGAGACGACCCTGAGACGTGTGAGCGACCTGGCGGTGCGCAGCATCGCCAGCTGTGACGCCGTCGGCGTGACCCTCTTCGTGGACGGAAGTGCGGCCACCAGGGCGGCGACCGGGGGCCTCGTATACGAGGTCGACCACTACCAATACGACATCGGTGAAGGCCCGTGCCTTCAGAGCCTGCTTGACGAAGAGGTCATTGCAGTCGAGGACATGGGCGAAGAGCTGAGATGGCCCGAGTTCTGCCGGCACGCGGCGGAGCGGGGCGTCTACAGCTCGATCTCCTTCCCCCTCATGGTCCGAGACGCCGCTCTCGGCGCCCTGAACCTCTACTCGCAGCGGAGGCTGGCCTTTAGCCAGGCCGATCGTGAGACCGGGTCGATGTTCGCCGCCCAGGCGGCGGTGGCGATCGCCAATGCCGACACTTACGCGGCCAGCGTGAAGCTCGCGCGCGAGCTACGCGAGGCACTGGACTCGCGTGCGGTGATAGACCAGGCCATGGGCATCCTGATCAGCCAGAACGGTTGCGACCAGATCTTGGCCTTCGAGACCCTGCGCGCCGTCTCTCAGTCTCAGAACTGCAAGCTGCGACAAGTGGCCCAAGCGATCGTCCAAACCGCCATAGAGGACGGAAAGCGCGATCAAGCTGCGCAGGTGACTGTCCCCGGCGCCTGACCCCAAGGCACACCGAACTGGCCATGCGCCGGTAGGAACGGTTGCCAGGGCTCTCATGCGGGGTGGGCCCGGGAGCGACCCAGGACACGGCCCGAGGCGTCGAGGGCTTCCAGCGCCACCTGGCGGGGGTGGGTGGACAAGGTGATGCGGGTCTCGAAGCCCGCCCTGGCATAGGTGCCGAACTGGGCGAGCCTGCTGGACGAGCTGCCCGCCAGCACTCTCCAGCGGGCGACCTCGGTGGCCCCGTTCCAGCTGACATAGATGACGGTCGATGCGCCGGAGCGCTCCACCGCGATGTCCGGAGGGGCCGAGGGTCGGCCCGTCCATGCCTGCTTGAACGCACGGTACGACACCAGGCCGCTGCCGACCAGGTGGCCATCGAAGAGGACTCGGCCCGAGGCGTCGTACTCGGTGAAGTACGGGTCCTGGCCCCAGCCGATGAAGACGTGGCCGGCGGGGAGGTCCTGGACGCTGCCGAGCGCGCCCGAGCGCACCGGGGGCGAATGGAGGTACTGGCGAACCAGGCTCACCCGGCGGGCTCCCTCGTCGACATGAAGCGCCAGGCCCCGCGAGGGGGGATCGACCCAGGGCGATCCCTCGTTGTCGAAGATCGTGTAGACCCCCCCACCTTGGGGAGTGACGTCGTGCTGGTAGGCGAAATGGGTGCCCGTGGCCATGGAGAAGTCGCTGCGCTTGCCCCCGAGCCGCCAGACGAGTGCCCCGGTCCGGCGGTCGACCTTGTAGAAGGCCCAGCAGTTGCGGCTGGAGACGATCAGGTTGCCGTCGCTCGGGTCCACGTCTATGGAGTTGATGTGGAAGTAGTCCCAGGGGTTGCTCCCGTTGCCGGGCGCGGGGGCGTAGGACTCGGCGAAGCCGACGTGGGTGTCGCTGCGCCAGGAGTAGACCAGTCTGCCCGTGGCCACGTCCACCTCCTGGACCTCGCCGTAGAAGTAGGCACCCTTCCTCGACCCCCCGTAAGCGGAGAGGTCTGCGGTGGCCGTCCCGTAGGCGGTGAACACCGCGGTGCCCGCCTCGGTCAGGAAGAGCTCGTGCAGGTCGCCGGTCAACCCGTTGCCTCCCTCGACGGTGGCGACCTGGCGGTAGCTGGAGTCGGCGATCACGTAGTGGCCCGAGCCGTGGCCGTCAACCACGGCTCCCTCGAACCAGCACAGCACCGGCGCTCCCCGGTAAGGCTGCACCCGGACGTTGAAGGCCCGCAAGCTGGCGGTGCCGTGGTCCGACACCGGCTTGAACCAGACCAGGTCGCGGTCCCCGACGATCATGGGGCCCTGCTGGCCGGTTCCAGCATGGCACTCGGTGATCACCAGCCCGGGATCGGTGCCTGGCCGGTGGGTGTCGATCACGATCGAGGGTGGTCGGAGGTCGGGGCGGGACCTGTAGCCCTCTCCGTCCGTCCGACCGCTGGACCCGTCCGGCGAGGCCGGCGAGAAGGGCGAGCAGCCAACCACGCTGGACGCCAGCCCCGCGCCGGCAAGCGCCCCCAGCCCCTGGAGGAGCCGGCGGCGACTGATCAGGTGCGGACGGGTTGCGTCGACAGGTGCCGGGGGGCCGAGGGGCTCGTCGGGCTCCGCCATCCTCACCCGTATCTCACGGGCTTGGAGCGTCCGATCTGGGTGGAGTTGGTGTCGAGGGCCACCACGGCAAAATAGGGGCAGCTGCTGTCCACCGAGATCGGAGTCTCGAAGCCGACCTTGGGTGCCGAGGCCGCCGGGGCGAGGGACGAGGGCCCCTTGCCCGCCAGGACCTGCCAGCTGTCCAGCTGGGTGGCCCCGTTCCAGCTGGCGAAGACGGTGACCCCACCGGTGGTGTCCGGCTTCACGGCCATCGCGGGGTCGTCGGTGGGAGTGCCCACCCAGTCGTAGGCGAAGGCTCGGTACGACTGGTCGTCGACCGGGAAGCGCCCGTCCAGGACCAGCGTGCCGTCCCTCAGGAACTCGGAGAAGTATGGCTGGTTGCCCCAGCCGATGAACACCCGGTTGTCGCTCAGCACCTGCATGCTGCCCTGGTTCCCGGCCAGAAGGCGCGCCGGGTGGACGTACTGGCGGACCAGGGAGGCCTGCATGGTCCTGGGGTCCAGGTGGAGCAGGATCCCGCGGGACTGAGCCTCCTCGGGCGGGGAGGCCGCATCGTCGAAGATGCTCAGCTGGTTGCCGGCATGGGCCCGCACGTGGTGCTGCCAGTAGAAGTGGGAGCCCTTCCCCATGGTGAAGTCGGAGTGCTTGCCGTTGAGGCGCCAGACGATGTCTCCGCTGCTACGGGAGACCTTGTACACGGTCCAGGTGTTGCGGGCCGAGATGAGCAGGTCGCCGTCCGGGGCCAGGGATACCGAGTTGATGTGGAAATAGTCGAAGGGGCCCTTGTTGGTCAGGCCGGCCTCGGTCTCGGTTACCGGGACGTGGTCCAGGCTGTCCCAGGAGAAGACCAGCTTGCCGGTGGCCACGTCGATCTCCTGGGCCTGGCAGGCCATCACCTGACCCTTGCTGGGCCCGCCGATGGCGGACAGGTCGGTGGTGGTGGTCCGGTAGGCGGTGATCAGGGCGGTGCCCTGGGGGGTGAGGACTAACTCGTGGAGGTCTGCCTTTAGGCCGTTGCCCGCCTGGACCGTGGCGATCTGGCGGTAGGACGAATCGGCAATGTAACATTCGCCCTGGCCAGACCCATTGACCACCGTCCCTTGCCACCAGGTGAGCACGGGCTTGCCCTGGTATGTCTGGACCTGGAGGTCGAACGGGGACTCCGAGGTCGCCAGCTTGGGCATGAACCACAACAGCTTGCCCTCCCGGTCCAGGACCATCAGGCCGGCCTGCCCGGGGCCGGTCGTCTGGTAGCCCTTGGGGGTGACGAAGATGTAGCGCGCCGAGGGCGTCGTGGCTGGGTGCGGGGGCCGCGGCCGGGCCAGGGTCACCCGGGGTGGGGTGAGGTCGGGTCGCGATACGAAGTGGAGCACCTCGTCCGAGTCGGGAACGGAGGCGCCAGCGCCGGGCCAGCTGTGGCCGGCGTAGCCGGCGCCGACCAGCACCACCAGGCCACCCCCTACCTCCAATGATCTCACCAGGAACCGTCGTCGGCTCCAGCGTTCTTCCCCCATGCCATCTCCCGTCCCGAAGTTCGGATCACCCGACCGTAGACACAGAACCTGGGGAGACCCTGGAACTTAGCTGAGAACCACCTGAGGAATGGAGTCGGCTCCCCACCGGCCAGCTGGCCCCTGACACCCAATAGCCTGGCGGTGGTGAGCACCAGACCGAGCACCCTCGGGGCCCTACGCGCATCTGGGTGGGCCTCCACCAGCATCAAGGACGAGGTGCGGCGCAATGCCGTGGCCCGCATCGCCGCGGGGCGGCCGGTGGTGGATGGCGTCCTCGGGTTCGACGACACGGTGCTACCGGCTCTCGAGAACGCGCTTCTCGCCGGCCACGACGTCATATTCCTGGGGGAGCGGGGACAGGCGAAGACCCGGGTCATCCGCTCGCTCACCGCCCTCCTCGACGAGTGGCTGCCGATCGTCGCCGGCTCGGAGATCAACGACGACCCGTACCGGCCGGTCTCCCGCCACGCCAGGGACCTGGTGGCGGCCGAGGGGGAGGACACCCCCATCACCTGGGTGGGCCGTGACCAGCGCTTTGGCGAGAAGCTGGCCACTCCGGACACCTCGGTCGCCGACCTGATCGGCGAGGTGGACCCGATCCGGGTCGCAGAGGGCAGGTACCTATCCGACGAGCTGACCCTTCACTACGGCCTGGTGCCGCGCACCAACCGGGGGATCTTCGCCATAAACGAGCTCCCCGACCTTGCCGAGCGCATACAGGTGGCGCTGCTCAACGTCTTGGAGGAGCGCGACATCCAGATCAGGGGGCACAAGATCCGACTGCCTCTCGACGTGATGCTGGTCGCCTCGGCCAACCCCGAGGACTACACCAATCGGGGACGGATCATCACCCCGCTAAAGGATCGCTTTGGCGCCCAGGTGCGCACCCACTACCCCCGGGACATCCCCACTGAGCTGGCCGTGGTGGCTCAGGAGGCGGCCCCGCTCGCCGTCTCGGGACTTGCGGTCAGCGTGCCCAGCTACATGTCCGAGATCGTGGCGACGCTGAGCCAGCTCGCCAGGGTCGACCCGGCGGTGAACCAGCGCTCGGGCGTGTCGGTGCGCCTCACGATTGCCAACCACGAGACCATGGTGGCCAGCGCAGCCAGGCGGGCACTTCGCTGCGGGGAGCCCGAGGTGGTCCCCAGGATCAGCGACCTTCCCGCGATGCGGGCCTCCACGGCCGGGAAGGTCGAGATCGAGATGCTGGACGAGGGCCGTGACTCGGAGGTGCTGGACCGCCTGGTGAGCGCGGCGGTCCTGGCCACCTTCAGGGGGCGCCTCGCACCCGACCAGCTCGGCGCCGCCCTCGCCTGCTTCGACGAGGGTACGGTCGTCAGGGTCAGCGCCGAGCTGGCGTCGGCAACCTACGTCGAGGCCCTGGCTGCGGTTCCCGCCCTCGCCGGAGTTGTCCGAGCCGTGCTGGCCGCCGAGCCGATCCCCGCCGCCGAGCCGACCCCGGCCCCCGCCGCCGCCGATCCGACCCCGACCCCGGCCCCCGCCGAGCCGCCCCCGGCTCCCGCCGCCGCGCCGACGCCGGCGGCCCTGGCCAGCGCCACCGAGCTGGTGCTCGAAGGGTTGCACCTATCCAGGCGCCTCAACAAGTCAGTTTCCCCGGGAGGCGCGGGAGGCGCGGGCCAGGCGGTTTACCGGGCTCGGGATCGCGGCGCAAGCAGCGAGGAAGCAGGTCGTGGCCGGGGCCGGGGGAGCCAACCGGGCCGCGGGCTGGGCGACGGCGGGCCGGGGCGCCGCGAGCCGGGCGACGGCGGGCCAGGGCGCCGCGATCCTGGCGGCGGCGGGCCGGGGCGCCGCGATCCTGGCGGCGGCCGGGACTAGGCGTCGGCGGCAGCCAAGTGGCCCAGGCCTACGAGTACTCCCGCTGGGACGGGACCCAGGTCGGATTCGAGTCCGACGCAGCCGACGTGCTGAGCCAGCTCAACGACGACCTCCTCTACCACGGCGACCTCGGCGCAGCCCTACGGCGCCTGCTCCAGTCTGGCTTCACCGACCGCAGCGGCGAGCAGGTGGCGGGCCTTCGCGAGATGCTGGAGCGCCTCCGCCAGCGCCGCAGGGACGAGCTGGACCGCTGGGACCTGGGCGGGATCCACGAGGACATCGCCGCCGCCCTGCGCGAGGTGATGGCAACCGAGCACGCCAGCCTCGACGGCCTCGACTCAGAGGCAACCGAATCTGGCGACCAAGCGCGGGCGCTGGCCACCGAAGCCCTCACCAACGAGCGCCGCCAACAGCTCGACCAGGTCCCCCAGGACCTAGCCGGCCGGATCCGCGCCCTTCAGGGCTACGAGTTCACCTCGAGCGAGGCCCGGGAGCGTTTCGAGAGCCTCCTCGAATCCCTGCGCGCCCAGATCATGCAGAGCCAGTTCAACCAGATGGCTGGCGCCCTGGCCCAACAGACCCCCGAGAGCCTCGAACGCCAGCGCCAGATGTTCGACGCCCTCAACCGCATGATCGAGCAGCGGGCGGCCGGCCAAGGGCTCGACCCGACCTTCGAGGCGTTCATGGATCGCTTCGGGGACATGTTCCCCGGGAAGCCGGCAAACCTCGACGAGCTCCTCGCCGGCCTTGCCGCCCAGATGGCGGCGGCGGCCTCGATGCTGGCCTCCATGACCCCCGAGCAGCGCTCCCAGCTCTCCGAGCTGACGAAAGCGATGCTCGCGGACATGGACCTCCGCTGGCAGGTGGAGCGGCTGGCCGCCAACCTGCGCGCCGCGCTGCCAGGCGCGGGATGGGATCGCCAGCGGTCCTTCAGCGGGGTCGACCCGCTCGGCTTGGCGGAGGCCGCCGGCGTGATGGGGGCCCTGTCCGATATCGACGAGCTGGAGAACTTGCTGCGTGAGGCCCAGACCCCCGGGGCTCTCGCCGACGTGGACCTCGACAAGGCGCGCCAGCTCCTCGGCGAGGCCGATACCGCATCCCTCGAAGCCCTGGCCGAGCTGGCTCGGATGCTGGAGGAAGCGGGCCTGATCGCGCAGCGCGAGGGCCGCCTCGCGCTCACCCCAAGGGGGATGCGCCGCATCGGCGAGGACGCCCTGGCCCAGGTCTTCTCCAAGCTGAGCCGGGACCGGGTGGGCAACCACGCCCTGAGCCGCCCTGGCCTCGGCCACCAGCGCGAGCACTCCACCAAGGCGTACGAGTGGGGCGACCCGTTCAACCTGAGCATCGAGCGCACGCTGCACAACGCCCTCCAGCGCGGCGCGGGGACCCCCGTGCGCCTCCAGCCCGCCGACTTCGAGGTCGAACGCACCGAGACCACCACCCGATCCTCGACTGTCCTGGCCATTGACCTGTCGATGTCGATGCCGATGCGGGAGCGGTTCCTCGCCGCCAAGCGCGTCGCCATGGCACTTCAGTCCCTGATCTCCAGCCGGTACCCGAGGGACTACCTCGGCTTGGTGGGCTTCAGCGAGCTGGCAAGGGAGCTGCGGGCCTCGGAGCTCCCCGAGGTCTCGTGGGACTTCGTCTACGGCACCAACATGGAGCACGCCCTGATCCTGGCCAGGCGGATGCTGGCCCGTCAGGCGGGCTCCAAGCAGGTGATAATGATCACCGACGGCGAGCCGACGGCCCACCTGCTCGCCGAAGGGGACCCCCGAGGCCCGGTGGCCTTCGAGTACCCGCCCGTGCCCGAGACCATCGAGGCCACGCTGGCCCAGGTGGCCCGTTGCACCCGCGACGGCATCCGCATCAACACCTTCATGCTGGAGGCCAGCGGCTACCTGCAGGCCTTCGTCGAGCGCATGACCCGTCTCAACGGAGGCCGGGCGTTCTTCACCACCCCGGAGAACCTGGGCGACTACGTGCTGGTCGACTTCTTGGACCACAAGCGCCACCTCCACAGCCTTCGGAGGAATATGCCCTGGTGAGCCGCGCCGCCGTGGCCACCCCCGACCAGCGAGGCCTAGTGTAGCGCCGTGGCTCGTGACCAACCCGGCGGAATCCGGGCATCTGTGTTCCGCCGGCTCATGAGTGTCGGCTTTGTCCGGCGCACGTACGCCAAACGGCTCATCAAGTTCATGGAGCGCTCGAGGGAGAAGCGCAAGCCCCTGCCCCCCGAGCTGCGCGAGGTCTCCATAGCGATGAGCCAGCTCCCCGAGGCCCAGCGACTCCCCGCCCTGGAGCAAGCCCTCCACGGGCAGGGGGGCGCAGAGTCCATGAGCCGGGAGATGCGCAGGGCCGCGTCGCGCCAGAGCCGGATGAGCGGCAAGGGCGGGCCCCACCGCCGTCCCGGAGCGATGCGGACCCGAGACCCGCTGCCCCAGCCCGCCCCCAATGCCAAAGCGACCAAGCCGGCCCCCCCGGCCCCCCCGGCCCCCAAAAGGCAGGCAAAGGCCAAGGGGGCTCGGCCCAAGTGATCGAGGTCGCGGCGGAGCGACCCGACCGGATCGGCTTCGAGGTGGCCTACGCCCGGCGTCGCAACCGGGTGACGGTCTGCTTCCGGGCCATCCTGGCGATACCCCAGGTGATCGTCGTCTACATCCTGGGCATCGCGGCAGCGGTGGTGGCGGTGATCGGCTGGTTCGGGGCGCTGTTCATGGGTCGCCTGCCTCGCTGGGCAGCGGAGTTCCTCGGCGGCTATGCCTGCTGGGTCACCCGCGTCTATGCCTACCTGGGCCTGCTCGTGGATGCCTACCCGCCATTCGACTTCGACGCCCCTGCTAGCTACCCGGTGCAGGTGAGGGTGCCCCTTCCGGGCCGGCTCAACCGCGCCGCCGTCTTGTTCCGTGTGATCCTGGCCATCCCGGCCTACATCGTAGGAGGGTTGGCTAACACGGGCCTCGGCATCGCCAGCGTGGTGGTCTGGCTGATCCTGCTCGTCGGGGGCCGGATGCCACGGAGCCTGTTCCTGGCGATTGCCTCCGTGCTTCGGTACTACCTGCGGGTATATGGCTATTTCCTCATGCTGACCCCCGCCTACCCGAGCGGCCTGTTCGCAGAGCCCGTCGCGGTTGGTGAGTCGGGTGGCCCCGGCGCCGCGTCAGGTGCTGACCCGCGGGCGTGGGCTGTGGCCCCCACCCCGCTGAGCAGTGGGGCCAAGGTGATCGTGTCCGCCTTCTTGGTGCTGGGCCTGGCTGGCCAGGTTGCCTATTGGTCTCTCGGTGGATCCACCTTTGGCTTTGCCAACCTGGCTGCGAACGCTGAGCTGAGCGTTGCCCACCAGCAGTTCGTCTCGGCCGACCACCAGGCCCTGAGACGGCTGGACGCATGCCAGGCCCACAACCCAACGCTCAATTGCGTAGAGCTGGCTTACTCCTCAGAGGGTGCGGCTTATTCGGGCTTCGCGTCCCAACTGGATGCGATCTCGTTCCGTGTTGCCGCAGCGGCCGATGCGGCGCTGCTGACCAGGGACGTAAAAGCGGCCGGTCGCGAGTTCCAATACGTGGCGGGTGCGCCGAGCCAGGCTGCGTTCGACGCCGAGGTGGGCCAAGACCACCTGAAGGCGCTGGCCCGGGCGGTCCGGCAGGACTACGCGGCACTGCGCGCCGACCTTTCGGGCACCAGATACCGGTGAGTGGTCACAGACCTGGCATACTGGGGCATCACAACGCGCGGCCAGGGAGACGCTGGGACCGTAATGAGAGCTGAACGATGAGCACGACGCGCCTAACTGAGCCCGGCTCGGGGTTTGCAGCGGCCCCAGCGGAGCCCGTCGGTGCGCTCAGACGCCTCGCTGCATGGGTCGTCGTGCGCTCCCGCTTGTGGCGACTGGTCCGCTACGGTGCCACCTCCGGGCTCTCGACCATCCTCAGCGAGGCGATGCTGATCGGCCTGACCGCCACCGGGACCCTCGGCGCCACCGCCTCCGCGCTGCTGGCAAACGTGGTGGGGAGTGTCCCCGCCTACCTGCTCAGCCGCTACTGGATCTGGCCCGAGGCCAACCGGGCCCGGATCGGCCGCCAGATGACGCTCTACTGGGTCACCTCGATCGTGAGCACGGTGGCCTCCACAGTGGTCACCAAGGTGGTGGCCCAGGCTATCCCGTTCCACGGCGCGACGCGGGGCCTGGTCCTCGGGGCTGCCTTCTTCGGGACCTACGGTACCCTCTGGCTCGCTAAGTTCGCCGTCTACCACCACTGGCTCTTCGCCAGGGCGGCAGTGCCCAGCAGCAGCCTGCCAGGCCCAGAGCTCCTATAACCACCCCGGCCAGCAACACAGGGGCCGGGAGGGGAGGACTCCAAGCCGCGGGGCTGTTGATCGCCACGTGGCCCGACCCGGTGCTGTAGCGCCGCAGCGCCCAGTCCCACGCCACCACCTGCAGGACTTGAAGGCCCACAACCGCCAGAGCGACGGGTGTCCTCCGCGAGTGGAGGACGCCCCTTTGGGCCTGTCCACCGATCGTCCATTGTCCAGTCGTATAGCCAGCCAGGATGGGCAGCCCCACCCACAGGGGCATCCAGTCCCGAGCCTGGCCGAAGATGCCGAGGGAAGAACCGCGGCTGACCAGGATGATCGTTGGCACGGCAACCGTCGCCAGCCCGAAGCCTACCAGGACGGCACGCCTCCGTAAGGGTGCCGCGGCCACGCCCGCGCAGGCAACGGCCCCGGCAAGGCCCAGCCAGACGACGTAGCAGGCCACCGGCAGGTAAGTGTCCACCCACCCGAAGACACCAACCATCTGCAAGGTCTCGGGCCCCAGGTTCTCCAACGTCAGGCCCAGCGCCAGCCAGGGGCCTGTGCCTCCTGCGAATGGGGTGCCGCTGGGGCGGACCCGCAGGGCGCCAGCGGCAAAGATCCAGGCGACGGCTATGGCGCCGAAAGCCACGAGCACAGCCAACCCAACCTGCGCCCGCCTGTCGCACAGGAGTGCCCTGACGCGCTGGCGCCCGGCGTATGCGGCCACCGACAGGCCGATCACCAGCACCCAGAAGGGGGAGAGCCCCCGCAGGTTGGCCATGATGGCGCCAGCCCCGGCCAGCCAGGCCAGGGCCCCGGGCGCGCCCGGCTCCTCGCAGGCGACCACTGCCGCCGTCCACAAACAGATCGCCGAGCTGACCTCCAAGCCGCTCGGGTTGATGACCCCGGCTAAGAAGAACACCTGGGGGGTGGCTGCCACGGCGATACCCACCAGCAGGCCACCAGCATGGCGGGAGCGCCGGGCAACGGAGATCGCCCCGGCGAGGAAGGCCGCAGAGGCTGCTGCACTTGCCAGGCGCATCAGGTACAGGGCCAGCTTGCCGCTGGTTACCAACGATGGCCATCCGACCACCGCGTAGTAGAGGGGCGGGTAACGGCCCGCATAGGTGGTCTCGCTCACCGAGCCCGGAGAAGTGCTGAGCGGGGGCTCGCACCCAGCTGTTGTGTCCGGCCTGCCCTTGAAGCAGTCGGGCGCCCCTCCCACCCCGGCCAGCCAGCGCGGCACGCTCACCTGCGTGGCCGGGCTGGTCGGACCTCCCTCGGGGTGCCCGAGGATCGTGCCGTGGACCAGCGAGACGCTCCGCAGTACCTGGGCCGGCTCGTCTGGGCCGCTGAAGGTCGGGCTGGCAAGCGCCCAGAGCCCGGCCAGGGCGAAGGTGACCAGGAAGGCGCTCAGCCAGCGATGCCTTGGCCCTTCGTTGGCCAGGGCGAGGGAGGGCAAGGGCTCAAGGATAGGTCGGTGCGAGGGTGGGTTCTCCGACACCAGCCCGCAGCCAGCGCATCAGCCCGCAGCCAGCGCATCATCGACGAAGGTCGGCGACGAAGGGTCGACGTAGTCGAGATCCCGAAGCCTGCCGAATGACCGATCCGCCGATGCAAGTACCCAACCGCGGCGGCGAACGGTCGCGGCCAGCACTGCGTCGAAGCAGCCCAGGCCACGCACAGCCTCGAAGAGTTCGAGGCCTTCGAACAGGTCGTCCCTGTCGGGGCGGAGCAGTGGCGAGAGGCCCACGGCATACTCTCTGGCCCGCGCAACCGCCTCGGGTCGACCGCGACGTTTGGCCCGGACGTGAGCGAACTCCTGGATGACCTCGACTGTCGTGCTGGCCCGCACCAAGCCGTCTCGGGCGAGGGACACCAGCTCCCGAGATGGCGCGCGCAGCGGATGCTCGCCGCCCACGGCGTAGACCAGGATCGTCGTGTCAACGGCGATCATGCGAGACGGCTACGGAGCGCCTCCAGCTCCTCTCGCAGGCCCTCCGGGTCGGGGACCGCCATCGGAACGGCATCCAATACTCCTTGCAGGGCAACCCGCCGTTCTTCAGAGTGACCCGGAAAGCGCCCGTCGATTGCCTCGCGTACCAGCGTGCCAATCGAGACCCCTCGCTGGGCCGCCTCGTGCTCGAGTCGCAACCAACGATCCTCGTCGATCAGAACCTGCAGCCGGCGATCCAACATGCTCATATAGTAGCAGGTTATGGGCGAGGGCTCGGTTGGTCCAATGAGCACGTTCATCGAGCGGCTCGTGCCTGAGGGCACCGGGCTCAGGCTGGCGGTCAAGGACCTGATCGACCTGGCGGGAATGCCAACCACGGCTGGGAGCCGCTTGATTGCCAGGACCGCCAGGCCAGCCGATCGCGACGCCCCGTGCATGCGGGGAGCGAGGCAGGCGGGAGCGGCGATAGTCGGCAAGACGAACTTGGTCGAGCTGGCCTTTGGCACCAACGGTGTCAACCCGTGGTTCGGCACTCCCGTGAACCCCCTCGATCCGAACCTGGTACCGAGTGGGTCTTCCAGCGGATCAGCGGCGGCGGTGGCCACAGGTGAGGCCGACGTGGCTTATGGCACCGACACGGGGGGCTCCATCCGCATCCCGTCGGCGTGCTGCGGCACGGCTGGGCTCAAGACCACCCACGGACGGATCTCGACCGAGGGGGTGTGGACCCTTGCCCCTGGCCTGGACACTGTCGGGCCGATGGCGGCCTCGGTGGCCGGCCTGGTCACGGGTATGACCTGGCTGGAGCCGGGCTTCGTGGTGGCGCCCGGTCCGGCGCGACGCCTGGGAAGGTTCCGTCTGGGCCGAGCCGAGCCGTCGGGCCGAGCCGAGCCGCCGGGCCGAGCCGAGCCGTCGGGCCGAGCCGAGCCGCCGGGCCGAGCCGAGCCGCCGGGCGGAGCCGAGCCGTCGGGCCGAGCCGAGCCGCCGGGCGGAGCCGAGCCGTCGGGCCGAGC
>JBOGGU010000078.1:0-46028 GCA_050744085.1 Acidimicrobiales bacterium | reverse complement strand
GACTGGGACCTGCTCGACCGTCACCACGAGGGACTGATCGCCACGACGGGCTGCCTCGGCGGAGTGGTCCTGCAGGCGCTCCTGCGGGGAGACGCCGCGCAGGCGACCCGGCTGGCGGCCCGGCTGCAGGAGATCTTCGGGCGGGACAACCTGTTCGTGGAGCTGCAGGACCATGGGCTGGACAAGCAGGCGCAGACCAACCCGCAGCTCATCGAGATAGCCCGGCGCATCGGGGCTCCGCTACTGGCGACCAACGACAGCCACTACACGCGCCGAGAGGACGCGGTGGCTCACGACGCGTTGTTGTGCGTGCAGACGGGTTCCGCGATCGACGACCCGAAGCGGTTCAAGTTCGAAGGTGAGGAGCACTACCTCAAGACGGCGGCCGAGATGCGGCACCTCTTCGCGCACTGGCCCGAAGCCTGTGACAACACGCTCTGGATAGCCGAGAGGGCACGCGTGGAGATCGAGTTCGGCAAGCCCAAGCTGCCGGAGTTCCCGGTGCCCGAGGAGTTCGCGCGCTCCACCTACGAGGAGTCGGCGGCCGCCTACCTCCGCCACCTGGCCCTCACGGGGGCGGCCGAGAGGTACGGAAACACTCTGTCCCGGGAGGTGTCGGAGCGACTGGACTACGAGCTGGCGGTCATAGCCGACATGGGCTTCTCCGCCTATTTCCTCGTCGTCTGGGACCTGATCCGCTACGCCCGCGAGTCTGGCATCCGCGTCGGTCCGGGTCGCGGCTCGGCCGCCGGCTGTCTGGTGGCCTACTGCCTGCGGATCGTCGACCTCGACCCCATCCGCTACGGCCTTATCTTCGAGCGCTTCCTGAATCCCGGCCGCAAGTCGATGCCCGACATCGACATGGACTTCGACGAGCGCTACCGCGCCGAGATGATCCGCTACGCCGCCCAGCGCTACGGGGCGGACCACGTGGCCCAGATCGTCACCTTCTCCACGATCAAGGCCCGGGCCGCGGTCCGTGACTCCGCACGGGTGCTGGGCCTGGCCTACTCGGTCGGGGACAGGGTGGCCAAGGCCATGCCGCCCCTGGTGATGGGCCGGGACACCCCCCTCGATGCCTGCCTCGAGCGCACCGAGGGCTACGAGGAGGGCTACAAAGCAGCAGCGGCCCTGCGCGAGATGTACGAGGCCGACCCCGATGCCCGCCGATGCATCGACGTGGCCAGGGGCCTGGCTGGGCTGCGCCGCCAGGACAGCATCCACGCGGCAGCGGTGGTCATCACCCACGAGCCGCTCACCGAGCACCTTCCGATCCAGCGCAAGCCAGACCCGAGCGGCGCCGCGGACGCCCCGGTAGTGACCCAGTACGAGATGCACGGGGTCGAGGATCTCGGCCTGCTGAAGATGGACATCCTGGGCCTGCGCAACCTATCGGTCATCGAGTGCGCCCTCGACCTGATCGAGGCCTCGACCGGGGCCCGCCCCGACATCGACAACCTCCCGCTGGACGACCCGGCCACGTTCGAGATGCTGCGCCGGGGGGACTCGGTGGGGGTCTTCCAGCTGGAGGGCGGCCCTATGCGCTCGCTGATGCGCTCGCTGGCGCCGAGCTGCTTCGAGGACCTGGCGGCGCTGAACGCCCTGTACCGGCCCGGACCGATGGCCGCCAACATGCACAACGACTACGCCGATCGCAAGTGCGGGCGCAAGCCGGTCACCCACATGCACCCCGATCTCGAGGACGTCCTCGGAGACACCTACGGGTTGATGATCTACCAGGAGTCGATGATGCGGGTGGCCCAGCGCATGGCTGGGTACTCGCTCTCCGACGCCGACAACCTGCGCAAGGCCTGCGGGAAGAAGAACCGCTCGCTTATCGCCGCAGAGCGGGAGAAGTTCGTGGCCGGCTGCGTCGCCACCGGCGCCGGAGCGGAGATCGGCACCAAATTGTTCGACATCATCGAGCCTTTCGCCGATTACGCCTTCGGCAAGGCGCACGCCTACGGCTACGGCTACGTCGGCTACCAGACCGCCTGGCTGAAGGCCAACTACCCGGTCGAGTACATGGCCGCCCTGCTCACCTCGGTCACCGACGACAAGGACCGTACGGCTGTTTACCTGGCCGAATGCCGGGTGCTGGGCATCCGGGTGCTCGTGCCTGACGTCAACGTGTCTGCCGCAGCGTTCAGCGCCCTTCCCCCTGCGGAGGAGGGAGGAGTGGGCTCGATACCCTTCGGCATGGCCGCGGTGCGCAACGTGGGAGCGGGCCTGGTGGCCCACGTTGTGACCGAGCGGGAGAAGGCTGGGCCCTACCGGGACTTCTACGACTTCTGCGCCCGGGTCGACCCGGGCGTGCTGAACAAACGGAGCCTCGAGTCGCTGATCAAGGCCGGGGCGTTCGACTCGCTTGGCCACCCCCGCCAGGGCCTTTGTGTGGTGTTCGAGCAGATCGTGGATCGCACCCTGGCCCGCCGGCGGGAGGCCGAGGCCGGGATCATGACCCTCTTCGGGGCGCTGGGCTGCGAAGAGGCCGGCGGGGGCGAAGCGCGGGTGAGTGGGCAGGGCCGTGGCGGCACATCCGAGCAAGATTCCTTCGACAATTCTCGCATACCCATCCCGGACATGGAGCTGGACAAGGCAACCCGCCTGGCCTTCGAGAAGGAGATGCTGGGGCTGTATGTGAGCGATCACCCGATGATGGGGGTCGGGGCCGCGCTGCGACGCCTGACCGACACTGGGCTCGCCGAGCTCCGTGACGCTGCGGCGGCGGGGACGCTGGCCGAGGGCTCCGTCCGGGTTGTCGGGGGCGTGGTGACCGCGCTGTCGAGGCGCTGGACCAAGCGGGGGGAGCTCATGGCCACGTTCGTGCTGGAGGACCTCGAAGCGGCGATGGAGGTGTTCGTCTTCCCGCGGGTGATGTCCGAGGTCGGAGCCCTCCTGGCCGACGATGCCATCGTCTGCGTCAAGGCGCGCCTCGACACTCGCGAGGACCAGGCAAAGCTCGTCTGCCTGGAGGTCAGCCGGCCGGCCCTGCTCTCCGACGGTAGCCGGCCGTTGGCGATAAGCGTGCCGGTGGCCGCCATCACCGAGTCCAAGGTGGTCGACCTCAGGGCTCTCCTCGACGAGCACCCCGGGGACTCCCCGGTGCATCTGTTGGTCGGCGAGTCGGTGCTGCGCCTCCCGTCTCAGTTCAACGTGGACGCCGGGCGCGGGCTGCTGGGCTCGCTCCGGGAGCTCTTGGGCGCCGGCGCAGTGGTGGCCTGAGCCCCCTTTACCGGCTCTGAGCTGCCGACGTGGAACATTGCGCGCCGAGCGCGTATCCTTATGGACGAACCGGATGGGAGCGAGCCAACCGTTGGGAACAGAAGTGGAACGACCATTGAAGTTGGAGACCATTGAAGTAGAGACGAAGGACTGCACCGCCCTCGGCGACGCCGAGCTGGGCGAGATGGCCGACCTGTGCAACGACGGGCCGGCGGGCTTCGATGTCGGGTGGCTCTCCAAGCAGCCTGAAGCCTGGGTGCTGGTCACTCAGGCCCGCGAGGCTGATCGCCTCGTGGGATTCTCCTTCTTCACGCTGGAGCGCATCGGGGGGACCCCCTCCCTGCTGGTGGGCGTCACCTCTGTGAACGCCAGCCATCACGCCGATGCCGTCCTGGCGGCGATCATGGGGGACCACTACCACCGGGCGGTGCTTGCCTTCCCCGACGAGGACGTCCTGGTGGGGACCCGGATGATGGACGCTCGGGGCTTTGTGGCGTTCGAAGGGTTGGAGGACGTGGTCCCCCGGCCAGGGCATCGCGCCACTGGTGAGGAGCGGGCGTGGGGACGTCGCCTGGCAAAGCGCTTCGGGGCGGAGGGGCGCATCAACGACAGGGCCTTCGTCATCACGGGGGACGGCTCGCCGTGCGGGCTGCTCGAGCACAACCAGATCGGGACCGGGGACCTCGACCCGGCACTGGGAGGACTGTTTGCCGGCCTCGACACCAAGAGGCGCGACTGTCTTGTCGCCTTCGGGTGGGCGATGGCCGAGGACCTGGCTGCCGGACGCCTCGGGGGGTGAGCCTCTCGGGCGTCGGGCTCGCTCGGGCTCGGCTCCCCGCCGTCGGCTCGGGCCTAGGGCTTGGGCAGGACGGCGCCCAGAGCTTTGTGGCAGTAGCCGTCGTGCGGCTTGGTGAGGGCAATCAGCAGGTACCGGGGGTGGTAGCCGAGCACGGTGGCAAGAGCGTCACCTGAAAGGCGGGGCGCTCCGGAGGCCAGCGCTATCGAGCGGGTCCTCTTGTGGGTGACGACAAGGTTGTGCTCCAGGCCGTCCCACTCGAAGCGCGCCCTGACAACGTTGCCCTGGATGAGCAACTGGGGCCCCAGGGTTGGACGGACCAGCGAGAGCGAGGGATGTGTCCCCGACATCTGCCAGAACCGGATGGACGGGCCCAGGAAGCCCAGAAGCGGGATCCGCGTGGGAGCCATCAGGGCGTCCATGTAGGCGCGAACCCTTCGATGGGAGACCCGGCCGCGTGGTTCGGGCGGCCCCGCAAAGGGTACGGCCTCGGGCCTCGACGGGTCCGGTGGCGCGTCGTCCTCACCGACGACAGCGCTCGCCGCCCGGTAGGGCGCGGCGAGCTCAGGAACCTCGACTGGTGTAGGCCAGTGGCCCCGGACGAAGACTCCCGAGCCGACCTCGATGCCCGAGCACTCACCCGGCCCGGCGTCGAGGACGATCAATTCGAGGCCGCTGCCTGGCAGCGCTGAGCGTGTCAGGGGCTGCGGCGAAAGGGTGATCAGAGTGCTCACGCTCTATATCGTGCCTCGCTCGGCCGCGCGAGTGGTGGATGGTACCGGATCCAGCCTCAAGTTGGTGCCACGAGGGCACCTGCAGGACCCGCTCGCCGGACGGTTGCCTGTGTTGTAAGATGCTGGCGGTGGCACGCACTGCCTTCGACGAAGCGAGCTCCGGGGCCGGCCGGGGGCGCACCGCTGCCCGCGTGGAACGGCTCTCTAAGGCGTCGGTGGGCCGGGGGGTCGACGCATTCGCCGACATCGCCTGGGACGACCCCGAGATGGCGATCCTCCCCGGCGACGCCCGCTTGTCGTGCCTCCCGTCCTTCGATCCCCTCGCCGACACCAGGTGGTATCAGTCGCTGCCCATAGAGCGCCGGGGCCTGGTCGGGGCGTGGAGGGTCGCGTCCGCGCTGCGGGTGGGCTGTGACTTCGAGAACTTCCTCCAGCAGGGGTTGTTGCGCAGGGCCCTGGCCCGCAAGGGCGACGAAGCCGAGAGCCGCTACGCCCACCACGAGAACATCGAGGAGTCCCAGCACACGCTGATGTTCAGCGAGTTCATCCGGCGGAGCGGCCTGGCGCCCAAGGGGATCCCCTGGTTCATCCGCCGTCCGTTTGGCCACCTAGTCCCGTTCGCGAGCACCCGCATGCCGGCGCTGTTCTTCCTGCTGGTCCTCACCGGCGAGGAGCCGATCGATCGCTACCAGCGCCGCTTCATCGCCGAAGGCATAGAGCACCCCCTACTGGCCAAGGTGATGCGCTACCACGTGGCCGACGAGTCCCGTCACGTCTCCTTCGCTCGCATGACCCTGGCCGACGAGGTGGCGGCCATGTCATGGGGCTCAAGGCAGGCCTTTGCCGTCGTGGCCCCTTTCTTGCTGTGGGGCGCAGCCCTCATGATGCTCCTGCCGCCCCCCGAGATGGCCCGCGACCTCGGGGTGCCGTACCGCACGCTGTGGGAGCCTTTCTTCGGGCAGCAGGGGCGTAGGTTCCTTGCTGACATGGTGTCCAAGCCCAGGCAGCTGATCGACGAGCTGAGCCTGATGACCCTGCTCGCAGGCCACGTCTGGGATGCGCTCGGCATAAGGGACGAGCCATCCTGACGGGTGGGGGCGTGGTGTTCAGCCGTGAGCTGCGCGAGGGCTTGGGGACGCGAGCGCGATACTGGTCCTCATGACCGCTGACAACACGAATGGCGCCTACCAGCAGGTGATGGGCCGTGCGTTCGAGGTCGCCGCAGAGACTGGAGAGTATTGCCGGCCGGTCCATCTGCTTGCAGCGCTCTGCGCAGGAGACGGGCCGATAGCAGACGCGCTCAGGCCGTCAAGTGGCAATCCCCTGTTTTCCCGTGCATCCTCGCCCCCTATCCACGCCCCGAGGTGGCTGCGGCTACCTGGCCATCCAAACCCAGGGTGCTGCTCTTCAGGTCGCATCCGAGCTTGGCGACACTGCAGGCCCAGCGCACCTCCTGCTGGCGGTCATCGACCAGGCTGAACCTGAAGCCATCGCCCTGCTCACCCGTGCCGGCCTCGACACTGGCGCCGTCCGCTCGGTGGCCCTGGAGAGCCTCGCAGCACCGCCCGACTTGCCACCGATCTCGATACCGCCTCTTCCCCCTGCCGGGACGGATGACCGCCCGCCGCTCCCAGTCGGGCAGCTCGACCCCCGTGCCTGGGGGGTGCTCTGCTGGCGACAGGAGCACCTGCCCCTTCGGCGGGTCCATCGCTGTTCCGACGTCGAGGCACTCAGGCATCTCGAATCCAAGGCGTCCTGGCGGGTCACGATGCAGCTCGGTCTCGACGAGGACCAGCGCTACTCCGTCATCCGACATTACCTGGCCCGCGTCGATGTGCTGGCCGCCCAAGCAGTGCCCGGCCTGGTCGAGCACTGCTTCCGTCAGCCAGGCGTTGATCGTGTCCTGCTGGACCGTAGATGACGATCAGACCCCGCAGCGGTCGACCTGGACCTGCTGGACCCGGTGCTTGTCGATCTCAGCATGGGGCTGAGCACCGCACAACCCACCACCCGCTCCCGTTTTCCCACCCAACGTCGCGTCAGGACCGGCGATCTGGCAGTGGGTCTGGAGGCATCCGGGCTGGCCCCGTAAGACGAAGGGCCTACGGAACGACGACCGGTCCGCCCTAGCCGAACAGCAGTTTGTGCCGGATGGGGATCGCCTATCGACACATCAGACTGGTACACGGGGACTACCTGGCTGTCGTATCCGACGGTCGGTCTTGGCCGTCTTGGCCGTCTTGGCGTCCGGACGCCGGATCGAGCCGTCTGCGAGGGCGGTAGCGAGGAGGGAAACGGCTGCGAGGACGGCGGTGACGACGGCGAAGGCATGGCGGGCGTGCTCCGACCCGGGGTGCGAGGCCAGGGCGAAGTAGAGGCTGCCCAGGGTGGCCACGCCGATGGCGCCGCCGATTTGGAGGGCCGTGGTGGAGACGCCGCTGATGTCGGGGGCGTAGCGGTCGGTGACGGAGTTGGTGAGGTGGGCGAGCAGGGCGGCGAACTGAGTGCCGAGCCCGAAGCCGCCAAGCCCGAGCAGGACGACGAGGAGCGCCTCGCTTGGCTGGCCGGCGAAGGCGGCGGCGCTGATGGCCCCGTAGGCCAAGGCGAGGATCGCACAGCCGGTCGGCGTCGCCGCCCGTGTTAAACGAACACCTGCACAAACACTGTGGGCGCTGCCGGGCTCGAACCGACGGCCTTCTGGTTGTAAGCCAGATGCTCTACCAACTGAGCTAAGCGCCCTGGGGAGCCACCGGGGGTGCGGGGCCTCGGTGCCCACCGTACCCAGCCGGGCTCACGGGCCGTTAGCCTGGGCGTTGGCGTGACGAGCGAGACCCAAGAGGAGGTGCCCCACATGGCCGAGACCACGGTTCCCCAAGCAGCGACCCTGAGCGAGGAAGAGCGCAGCGAGCGGCTGGCCGCGGTGAACGCTCTCGTCGAGGTCATGCGCCCGGCGGTCAAAGTGGACGGTGGTGACCTGGTACTGGTGAACGCAGACGTCGACACCGGGGTGATCGAGGTCATGCTGCAGGGGGCTTGCAGCTCCTGTGCCATCAGCGCCACCACCCTCAAGGCGGGTGTCGAGCGCATAATGAAGGATCGCCTCTCCTGGGTCACGGAGGTGAGTGGGGGAGTGGACACCTCTGTCCCCTACGAGGACAGCGTCACCCAGGGCAGGGGCGCGTACGTGCCCCGAGCCCGCGACGCCGGCCCCACCCCCACCCCGGTCGGCCGGCCGACTCGCCGGGCCTGAGAAGGAGCCCTACGCGGCGCTGGGCTTCTTGGCCGCCGCCTTGGCGGCCTTGGCGGCTCGCTTCTCCTTGATGGTCCTGCCCGGCTTCTTGGCGCTGTTGGTGGCTGGTGCCTTTGATCCCATGGACCCTAGATTACCGCACCGGCGGGCGCGCTGAGCGCCCCCTCCTGGCCCTCGAACTGGGTGGCGTACAGCTCGGCGTACAGGCCGCCCGCTGCCAGCAAAGAGGCATGGGTCCCGCGCTCGACAATGGACCCCTCCGAGATCACCAGGATGAGGTCGGCCTTGCGAACGGTCGAGAGCCGGTGGGCGATGACCAGCGACGTGCGCCCCACCAGGGCTGTCTCCAGCGCAGCTTGCACCGTTGCTTCGGACTCGGAGTCCAGGTGTGCGGTGGCCTCGTCCAGGACAACCACGTCAGGCGCCTTGAGCAGCAGGCGAGCGATGGCGATGCGCTGCTTCTCCCCGCCGGACAGCCGGTAGCCCCGGTCCCCGACCAAGGTGTCCAGGCCCTCGGGCAGCGACTCCACCAGCGGCAGGATCTGGGCGGCGCGCAGGGCCTCGGTGAGCTCGGACTCGGTGGCGTCGGGCTTGGCGTAGAGGAGGTTGGAGCGGATGGTCTCGTGAAACAGGTGGGCGTCCTGGGTGACGACGCCGACCATCGCCCGAAGCGACTCGAAGCTGGCGTCGCGCACGTCCACGCCGTTGATCCGCACCACCCCGGCCCGCACGTCGTAGAGCCGGGGGACCAGGTGGCTGATGGTGGTCTTTCCGGCGCCTGAGGGGCCGACCAGGGCGATCAGCTCTCCCGGGTGGGCGACGAACGACACATCATGCAGGACCTGGGCCGAGCCGGTCTTCTCCAGCACCGCCACTGCCTCCAGCGAGGCCAGTGAGACCTCCTCCGCGCTCGGGTAGCTGAAGTCGACCCCCTCGAATGCCACAGTCGCCGGCCCCCGGGGGATCTCCACCGCATCGGGGCGCTCGGCCACCATCGGCTCCAGGTCGAGCACCTCGAAGACCCGGTCGAAGCTCACCAGGGCGGTCATCACGTCGATCTGGACGTTGGACAGCGCGGTCAGCGGCCCGTAGAGCCGGGCGAGGTAGGCGGTCAGCGCCACGATCGTCCCCACCGACAGGGACCCCTGGGCGGCCAGCACGCCCCCCAGCCCGTAGACCAGGGCTGTCGCCAGCGAGGCCATGAGCAACAGGGCGGTCATGAAGATGCCGCCGTACATGGTCGAGGTCACCCCGATGTCGCGGACCCGGGCGGCGCGCTCGTCGAAGACCTGGACCTCGTGGCCACTCGTGCCGAAGAGCTTCACCAAGAGGGCGCCGGCGACGTTGAAGCGCTCGCTCATCGTCGTGTTCATCTTGGCGTTCAAGTTGTAAGACTCCCTGGTGATCTCCGCCAGGCGCCGCCCGACCCAGCGCGCCGGCAGCAGGAAGATGGGCAGCATGACCAGCGCCAACAGCGTTATCTGCCACGAAAGGACGAACATCGCCACCAACGTGATGGCCACGCCGATGACGTTGCCGACCACTGACGACAACGTGTTGGTGAACGCCTGCTGGGCGCCGATCACGTCGTTGTTCAGCCGGGAGATCAGCGCCCCGGTCTGGGTGCGGGTGAAAAAGGCGATCGGCATCTCCTCGATGTGGGCGAAGACCTTGGTCCGCATGTCGAAGATGAGGCCCTCGCCGACCTTCGCGGAGACCCAGCGCTGCCACAGGTTGAACCCCGCGCTGGCGACTGCGAGGGCCCCCACGACCACGGCCAGCTCGATCACCAGGCCCGAGCGGTGCCGGAGTATGCCCCTGTCGATGATCGCCCGGAAGACCAGCGGGTTGACCGCCCCCACCACTGCGGCGAGCACCACCACGACCAGGAACAGGACCAGGGTCCGGCGGTACGGCTTGGCGAACCGGGCGATCCGGCGGACGATGCCAGGCGGGAGCGGCCGGTGTCCCTTCGACTTGTCGGTGGTCATGGAATGCATCAGCATCCACGGGTTCATCCCCATGCTCATCGCTGCACCTCCCCTTCCAAGTCAGTAGTGAACTGCAAGTCTCCAACCGGGGAATTGGGCCCCTTATGCCGCGCCTCCGTGCCCACTTACCCGCGACGATAGCGGCGGGTGAGTGGAGCGGGAGGCCTGGCGAGCTGAGGGATATTCCTCCAGATGGGTTGGCGCGCAGGGCGGGTACGCGTATGCTTGAGCGTCGCCCACCCACCAGCGAGGCCCGGAGTTGCGCACCTACAGCCCCAAAGCAAGTGAGATCACCCGTGCCTGGCACGTCATCGACGTCGACGGCCTGGTGCTCGGCCGGGCCTGCACCGAGGTCGCCACGCTGCTGCGCGGCAAGCACAAGGCGATGTTCGCCCCCCACATCGACACCGGGGACCACGTCATCGTCGTGAACGCCGCCAAGGTGGTAATGACTGCCGGCAAGGCCGACGACAAGCGCGCCTACCGCCACAGCGGCTACCCCGGGGGACTGAGCTCGAAGAGCTATGCCGACTTGTTGGAGCTGCGCCCCGAGGAGCTGGTTCGCCGGTCGGTCCGGGGCATGCTCCCCAAGGGCCCCCTCGGCCGCCAGATGCTGCGCAAGCTCAAGGTGTACGCAGGCCCCACGCACCCTCATGCCGCCCAGCAGCCTCAGCCCCGCGAGGTGCCCGGGGCTCGCCGCGTTGCTGGCTCAGCCACCTCGGTAACGTCGGGTAGCCGATGACCACGATCGAGACCGAGGCAGCGGCCCCCGAGGCATCCGAGGCAGCCGCGCCCGAGGCAGCCGCGCCCGAGTCCCCTGCCGGCTCAGAGCCAGACGCCGTCGAGGGGCCTTCGGCTGGCGAGGCCGACACCGGGGCGCCGGCGGCCGGCCCGGACTCAAGACCTCCGGCCAAGCCTCGCGGCAAGCCCCTGGTGCAAGCGACGGGCAGGCGCAAGTCGGCAGTCGCGAGGGTCAGGCTGCGCCACGGCAACGGCGTGATCGTCGTCAACGGGCGGCGTTTCGAGGACTACTTCCCGTCGGCCACGCATCGCATGGTGGCCACCGAGCCGTTGCGCGTGATCGACGCGGCCGAGGATTACGACGTGCACGTGACCATGGATGGCGGGGGGATCTCCGGTCAGGCAGGCGCCTTGCGTCTCGGCATTGCCAGGGGCCTCGTCGCCATCGACCCCGAGCTGCGGGTGACTCTCAAGCGCGCCGGGCTCCTCACCCGGGACGCCAGGGAGAAGGAGTCCAAGAAGTACGGCCTCAAGAAGGCTCGCAAGGCTCCTCAGTACTCCAAGCGCTGAGCCTCATGGGTCCAGGCAGTGGGGGCTCGGCGCTCCGCTTCGGGACCGACGGGGTGCGTGGGGTGGCCAACGTCGAGCTTACTGCCGAGCTCACCCTGGCGCTCGGTCGGGCCGTCGCTCGCGTGCTCGCTCCCGGCGAGATCGTCGTCGGGCGAGACACCCGGCTCTCGGGGTCGCTGCTTGGTGCAGCGCTCGCCGCAGGCCTGGCCTCAGAGGGGGTGGACGTCACCGACCTGGGCGTCCTGCCCACGCCTGGCGTCGCCTTCGTGGCGTGCGCCCGAGGCGTGCCGGGAGCGGTGATCTCGGCCTCGCACAATCCCTACGCCGACAACGGCGTGAAGATCTTCGGCCGCGGTGGCTTGAAGCTCTCGACCGATACGGAGGCAGCCATCGAGGTCGAGTGGCGCACCATCGTGATGGGCCGGGCACCGACGGCGCCGGCCTCGGCCCGGTCCTTGGGCGCCATCGGCGAGGGTGTGGGCGCCATCGGCGCAGACCCACTCGCAGTCGACGCCTACGCAGCGCAGTTGGTCGGATGCCTTTCGGGGCGCCGGCTGGACCGGCTCAGCGTCGTGGTGGACTGCGCCCACGGCGCGGCGAGTGCGGTCGCACCCAGGGCCCTCGCCAGCCTCGGAGCCGAGGTGACGACCATCAGCGCCGACCCCGACGGGACCAACATCAACGACGCCTGTGGCTCGACTCACCCGGCGTCGCTCCAAGCCGCGGTGCTGGCGAACCGCGCCGACCTGGGGCTGGCCTTCGACGGCGATGCCGATCGCTGCCTGGCAGTGGACGACACCGGCCGCCTCGTCGACGGCGACCACCTGATGGCCCTGTTTGCGCTGGACCTGGCCGGCAGGGGAGAGCTGGACGGGGGAGCGGTGGCGGTGACAGTGATGAGCAACCTGGGCTTTCGCCAGGCCATGGAGGCGGCAGGGATCGAGGTGGTCGAGACACCTGTGGGGGACCGACACGTACTCGACGCCATGGAGGCCAGGGGCCTGGCGCTCGGTGGCGAGCAGTCCGGGCACATCGTATTCCGCCGCCTGGCCACGACTGGGGACGGGATCCTCACCGGTGCGTTGTTGGCTGACCTTGTGTGCCGGGGGGGGGCGCCTCTGTCGGAGCTGGCCTCCTCTGCCATGACCCGCCTGCCCCAGCACCTGGCGAACGTGGCCCTCCCGCCAGGGCGTCTCGACCTCCTTGCCAGCTCGGCGAGCCTGCGAGCGGCGATCGCCGAGGCCGAGGTGGAGCTGGGATCGAGCGGGAGGCTGCTGTTGCGGCGCAGCGGGACCGAGCCCCTGGTCCGAGTGATGGCCGAGGCGCCCACCCCCGACGGCGCCATAGCCGTGGTGGAGAAGCTCTGCGCGGTGCTCAGGAGCGAGCTGGCCTGACGAGAGCACTACTTGAACACAGATCAAGTATAGTATGCTTGTTCAAGTGGGTGGTTTCGTCGAGAGGGAGGTAGGTCACGTGGGCACCGAAGACACTGCGTTGAATGCGCGGGCGGCAGCTGCTGAGATCGACCGGATGTCAGCCCGGGTCAGAGAGGGCGGACGCTGGCAGGGCTGGACGTGGCTTGTCATCGGCTTGGCGACGTGCGTCTTCTACGTGGGCACGGGATCGGGCTACGGGCTCGTGGCCGACGTGGTTGGACCGGCTTTTGGCCTGCTGGCCATCGTCCTATGCATCTACGCGGCGAGGCAGCACGTCGTTGACCGGGTCGGCGGCAGGATCGAGCGGCCAGTGACCGAAGCGTACGTCACAGCTGTCGTCGTCGGGGTCGTCCTCAAGCTGACCGTGATCCCGAGCCAGCTGACGCCGTGTTGGTGGTCGTCGGTGTCCTCATAGCCCTGCCTGCGTGGGTGGGCGCCTGGCTAGTGCTGAGAACGCGATAGGCGGTGGCGGGCACGCATCCTCGCTTCGCCCTGGACGAAGCGATCCACACGCCGGTGCGACTGTCGATCATGGCCGCACTCGCCGGTGCCGACAGGATCGACTTCGCTTTCCTGCGCGACTCCATCGAGGTGAGCGATTCGCTGCTGTCCAAGCACATGGCTCACCTCGAGAGCGCTGGCTATGTCCAGGTCATCAAGGGCTACGAACTCAAGCGGCCCCGTACCTGGTTCTCGCTTACCGAGGCCGGCCGGATCGCCTTTCGCGATTACGTGGCGGTCCTGAGCCAGGTTCTCGACACCGATCATCGCTGACCAGGCCCCACGACGCTCGCAGACCGATGAGGGCGCTGAGCTGGACCGAACTGGCTAGAACTTGAGCCCCTTGAAGCTCAGGGTCTCCTTCCAGCCCAGGCCCAGGGTGTGGGCGGCCTCCCAGAACCCCGGGTAGGTCTTGGTCACGCAGCTCGGGTCCTTGATGATGATGAATGGCAGCCTTGCGCCCAGCGCAGCGAATGCCATGGCGATCCGGTGGTCGCCGTGGGAGTCGATGGTCACCATCCCCTGCGGGCCACCACCGTTGACGACCAGGGAATCGGGCGAGGCTTCGGTGGTGATGCCCAGCTTGGCCAGCTCTGTGGCAACCGCGGATACCCGGTCGCTCTCGTGGTGGCGCGTGACCCCCAGGCCGGTGAGCCGCGAGCGCCCGAAAGCGAGCGATGCCAGAACGGCCACCACCGGCAGGAGGTCGGGCATCGAGCTCAGGTCGACCTCGATGGGGGCAAGCTCGTCCGGGCCCGTCACCACCGCGGCGTCGTCGCCCTCCCAACGCCACTCCACCCCCAAGGCGCTGAGAACCCCGAGGACCCCCATGTCTGGCTGGGCACCGGCTCGCGCGAGGTTGGTCACCGTGACCTCGCCCCTGGTGGCCACTGCCAGGGCGAAGAGATGGGCGGCAGCGCTGGCGTCCCCGGCAATCTGCTCGACCTGACCCCGGTAGTGCCGGCCACCCAGGATCGAGATCACCCCTCCGGAGGATTCCGCTTGCGCCCCCCAGCGAGTCATCATCTCCAGGGTCATCTCGACGTAGCCAGCCGCGCCCAGGCCGCTCAGGACCAGCTCCACCTCGCCGTCGGCGTAGGGGCTCACCAGGCACAACGCCGAGGCGAACTGGCTGGACAGGCTAGCGTCGAGGTCGGCTCGACCCCCCTTCGGCGGCCCGGGCCGCACGGTCACGGGGGGGCGGCCTTCGTGGGCCATGACGTCACAGCCGAGCTGGCGCAGCCCTTCGACCAGAGGGCCGATTGGTCGAGCCAGGAGGGACTCGGATCCGGTGATGCCCACCTCGGCGCGCGATAGGGTGGCCAGCGCGGTGAGGAACCGCATGGTGGTCCCCGAGTCGCCGGCGTCGACCAGGATGCGGTCCGTGCCGCCGCTGGCCGGGCGGTCCGCGCCGCCGCCGGTGCCACCGAGTTGTCCGCCGGTGCCCGCCACCACCCAGGCGCCCTCGCCATCGTCGATCTGCACCCCGAGCGCTCGAAGCCCTTCGATCATCCTTCGTGAGTCATCGGCAACCAGCGGGCCCAGCAGGCGGCTCTCCCCGTCAGCCAGGGCGGCAATTGCCAGGGCCCGGTTGGTGTGGCTCTTGCTGGCTGGAGCTGCGACGGTCCCGGTCAGCGGTCCGCCCCGTTGGAGCACGAGCGAAGCCGGCAATTGTTCGGTCATCTTGCAGGCTCTCCAGATCTTCGCAGGTGTGCAGGTCGCAGGTGTGCAGCCGACGAGCCTAACGGGAGCGGTCGGTGGTGCCTCCGTGACGGCCGGGGGTCCTGCACGTAGATCTGGTCGTGTTTGTGTACCTATAGGGGCTACAAACACGACCAGATGCCTCTGGTGCCGCTCGGCAGCACTAATCCAGGCGCCTCACTGACGAGGGGTGGAGGCCAGCGTCGAGCAGCCCTTGGCGGACCCGATCCACGGAGTGGGCGTCGATCACCAGGATGAGCACCCCCCGGTCGCCTTCGGAGGAGTGGGTGAGGACCAGGTCGTCAATGTTCACCCCGAGGCCACCAGCGAGTGTGGTCACCTCGGCCAGCGCCCCCGGTCGGTCGGCCACCGGGACCCTCACCTCGACCAGCTCCTCGGTGCCAGAGACGGGCGATGGGAGCTCGCGCCTTGCCAGGCGCGCCCGGCTGAGCCTGGCAAGCAGCTCAGCCTGGTTGCCCGACGCGACCATCTCGCGCACCTCCGACAGGGAAGCCACCAGCTCGTCGAGGGTGGCGACGATGGCGTCGCGGTTCTCGGCACAGATGTCGGGCCAGATGCCCGGGTGGCCCGCAGCGACCCTGGTCATGTCCCGGAACCCCCCCGCAGCAAGGCGGAGCAGGGCACCCTGCTCAGCAGCCCCGTTTGCCGCCAGGCCCATGAGCGTGGCGGCGGTCAGGTGGGGGACGTGGGACACCAGGGCCACCAGGACGTCGTGGTTGTCCGGCGCCAAGGCTATGACGTCGGCGCCGAGCGAAGAGACGATGGTCCGGAGCTGGGCAAAGGCCTCCGGGCTGGTGGTGGAGGTGGGCGTGAGCACCCAAGTGGCGCCTGCGAAAAGATCGGGGTCCGCTCCGTCAACTCCCTCCTGCTCGGAGCCGGCCATGGGGTGGCCCCCGACGAAGCGGGGGTGGGTGATGGCGGCCGTGACCGGGCCTTTCACGCCGGTGACGTCGGTGACCACCCGGCGCGGCCGCGCCCCGGCCGCCCCGGCCGCCCCGGCCTCCTCGCGGCCGGCAAGCTCGGCCACACCGGGCGCCCCGCGGCCGGCAAGGTCGGCCACCTGGGCATTCTCAGCGGCTTCGGCAATCTCGGAGGCGGCGAGGGCCTTCAGAGCTGCGGGCACCACCGCCGAGACCGGCGTGGCCACGAATGTGACCTCGGCCTCCGGGTCCTCGCCGATGGCGTCGATCGCGCCCAGCGAGAGCGCTCGCTCGGCGTGGCTCGGATCGGCGTCGGTCCCGCTCACGTGCCACCCACGGGCTCGGAGCGCGAGGCCGATCGAACCCCCGATCAGCCCCGTGCCGATCACCGCGGCGCGACGAGGCTCGGTCACGCGGCGATTCGCCAACGCTCAGTCGGGCAGGTCGTCACGCAGGTCACGCGCACCCTCGAGGTAGACGTGGTGGAGCTCGGAACGCGCCCGCGCAGTCTCAGTATGGACGAGGAGGCGGATGCACCTGGGCGTGGACCCGGTGACCGCCAGCTCGCGAGCGCATAGCAGGGGAACGTCGCCCAGCCCGAGGGCTCGGGCCGGGGCCGCAGGGAACATCGACACGATGTCGTCGGTGGCGGTGAACACGATGCTGATGAGGTCCTCGTGGGAAAGCCCGTTGCGCTCAAGGAGGGTAACCACGAGGGCCTGGACTCTGTTGGTCACTTCCTCGACAGTGTCCGAATCGACCGTGGTGGCCCCCCTGATCGCCCGGACCGCCATCACGACCATGCTAATGCGGTCACCAGAGGGAGCTTGCCTGCGAACTGGGGTAGTTGAACCGCGTATAACGCGGCTCAACTACCCCAGTTCGGAGCGGGGGCGTCGCTGGCCGGGCTCGGACCGCCCGGCTCAGCCCCGCCCGCCCCTGCTGTCCTGTCAGCCCCCCTGGCTGCTCGGCCGAGTGAGCGGACCTCGGAGAGGGCGAGCCGCCTCCACTCGCCGGGGGCCAAGGCTTGGTCGCGAAGCGTCCCGATCCGGGTCCTCACCAGACGGGTGACCGGGTGGCCCACAGCGGCGCACATCCGTCGCACCTCGCGGTTGCGCCCTTCGCGGATCACCAGCCGGATCGTGTCCGGGGCCACCAGGGAGGCCCGAGCGGGTGCGGTGGGCCCGTCCTCCAGCGAGACTCCCCAGCGCAGGTGGCGCAGCGTGGCCGGTGTCGGGTTGCCCAGCACCTGGGCGAGGTACTCCTTCGCCACGCCGAATGACGGGTGGGTGAGGCGCTGGGCGAAGGCGCCGTCGTTCGTGAGGAGCAGCATTCCCTCGGAGTCGGCGTCGAGGCGGCCCACTGGGAACACCCTCGGCTCCGCCGGCACGAGGTCGACCACCATCCGGCGACCCAGGGGGTCCGACGCCGTGGTGACGACGCCCGCCGGCTTGTTGAGCAGGTAGTAGACCAGGTCCGGGCGCAGGCCTATCTCCTCGCCGTCCACCGCAACCGAGTGGCGCTCTGGGTCCACCCGGTGCCCCAGACGGGCGGGGTGGCCGCCCACCGTCACCCTTCCGGCGGCTATCAGCTCCTCGCAGGCCCGTCTGCTGCCGAACCCGACCCGCGCCAGCACCTTCTGCAGGCGCTCGCCGCCGTCGGCGTATCCGAGGGGCGGCTCCACCGGCGGTCCGGCAGGCGGCTCCACCGGCGGTTTGGCAGGCGGCTGTGCTGTCCGGCTCAACGCTCCTGGAGGTCCTGCTCCAGCGCCTCCATCACCTCTGCTCCGGGCACGAAGTCGCCAAGCGGGGGAAGGTCGTCGAGGCTGTCGAGCCCAAGGCGCTCCAAGAGCCCCGCCGTGGTGCCGAAGAGCACGGCCTGGCCCGGGCCGGGGTCCCGCCCAACCGCATCCAGGTACCCTCGTTGGCACAGCATCCTGACCACCCCGTCCACGCTCACCCCACGGATGGCGGAGATCTGCGCCCGCGACACCGGCTGCAGGTAGGCGACTATCGACAGGGTCTCCAGCGCTGCCGGCGACAGCCTGGAGGGCTGGCCCTCGACGGCGAAACGCTCCACGGCGGCCGCTTGGGCCGGGTGGCTCTGGAACCGGTAGCCCCCAGCCACCCTGGAGAGGACGAAGCCTCGGCCCTGGTCCTCGTACTCGACCCGGAGATGCTCGCAGCACGCCTCTACCTGGTCGACGGCGACCTCCAACAGCTCGGCGAGCATGGACGGTGGGACTGGCTCCGAGCTGACCATCAGGATCGCCTCGATCGCCGGGCCAATCGAGGACGCCCCAATCGGGGACGCCGGGCCAATCGAGGACGTCATCGCCGCTCCAGTGCCCCGACCAGGACACCCCGAGTCGGGCTCGGCAGCCAGGCAACCCTGAGCTCCCCGAAGGTCTCGGCCTGGTCCAGGTCGACGGACCCGACCTTGAACAGCTCCAGTAGCCCCAGGAACACCACCACCACGTCCTGGCGGGTGCGGGCGTGCCTGGTGAGGTGGCGGAAGGTGGTGCGGCCCAGGCCCTCGAGCTCGCGAGCCAGGATCGTCACCACCTCCTCGACGCTGAGCAAGGGCGGCGCCAGGTGGGAGGAATCCACCCGGGGCACCGGTCGGGGGGTGCTGACCCGCAGGAATGCGTCGCGCAGGTCCAGCGGGCTCACTCCGGCGAGCAGGTCCGGAGCCAACCGCAGGAGGCCCTCCTCCAGCCCCGCGACCCGCGGCGCGGACAGGACGGCCTGAGCGCCGAGGTCTTGGAGGTGGCGAGCGGCCCGGGCGAATGTCTGGCACTCTAGCATCCGGGTGAGCAGCAGGTCGCGGTCCTCCCACGGGCTCAGCTCCTCGTCCAAGTCCACGTCGTCGGGGCCTGGGAGGAGCCGGCGGCACTTCAGCTGGATCAGGGTGGCGGCGACCATCGCAACCTCTGTGGCCACTTCGAGGTCCAGGCTCGCCGCTCCCTCGATGGCCGCTCCCTCGATGGCGGCTCCCTCGATGGCCGCTCCCTCGATGGCGGCTCCCTCGATGGCGGCTCCCTCGATGGCGGCTCCCTCGATGGCCGCTGCCTCGATGGCGGCGATCTCGATGGCGGCCAGGTAGCCGTTCACGATCTCGGCGATCGACACGTCCCACAGCTCCACCTGCTGCGCGTTGATCAGCGTCACGAGGAGGTCGATGGGCCCCGCGAAGACGGGTGTGCTGACCTCGTATCCCACTCTGGCGATCCTACCGGAGGCCAGAGCGCTGCAGGGGGATATTCGTCCCGGCCCCCGCCCGATCACGCCTACGATGAGTCGATGCCCGGGGACCCTCAGACGCTGCGGCAGGCCACGGCGGACCGCCAGGTCCGGGTCCTGTCACTCATCCAGCCGACCGGGGAGGTCCACCTGGGCAGCTACCTCGGGGCGCTGCGGGGGTGGGCGGCAGACCAGCACGTTCAGGAGGCGTTCCATGGCGTCGCCGACCTCCACGCGCTCACCGTCGAGCACGACCCCGCGGTGCTGGGGGCCAGGACCTTGGAGCTGGCCACCGTCTTGCTGGCCGTGGGGATCGACCCCGACACCTCCACGTTGTTCGTCCAGAGCCACGTGCACGAGCACTCCCAGCTGGCCTGGCTCATGGAGTGCACCGTCAGCTTCGGGGAGCTGCGCCGGATGACCCAGTTCAAGGACCGCAGCGACGGGGCCGAGAGCGTACGTGCCGGACTGTTCACCTACCCCGCCCTGATGGCCGCGGACATCTTGGTCTACGACGCAGACCAGGTGCCCGTCGGCGACGACCAGCGCCAGCACGTCGAGCTGGCCAGGGACCTCGCCATCCGCTTCAACCACCACTACGGGGATACTTTCGTGGTGCCTGAGGCGACCGTCCCCACCGTGGGCGCCCGGGTCATGGACCTGGCGCACCCGACCAGGAAGATGTCCAAGTCGGCCGGGTCTCCCCAGGGCAGGATCGGCGTCCTCGACGATCCCCGCTACATCGAGCACAAGCTGCGCCGGGCGGTGACCGACAACGAGTCCGAGGTCCGCTACGACCCGGCCGCCAAGCCGGGCGTCTCCAACCTGCTGGAGCTGCTGGGCGCCCTCACCGACCGGTCGCCAGCGGAGGCGGCAGCCGGCTACACCCGCTACGGGGACTTGAAGGCCGACGTGGCCGCTGCGGTCATCGAGGCCCTCGCGCCGGTCAGGCAGCGCTACGCGGAGCTGGCCGCCGATCCGGCAGGGGTGAGCGCGATCCTGGCCAAGGGGGCAGCCAAGGCGTCGGAAGTCGCCTCGGCAACCCTGGCCCGGGCCACCAGGGCCATCGGACTGCTCCCGGCCGATGCCGGCTGAGCGGGGCCAGCCCGAGCGCCGCACCAGCTCGGGCATCGTGGTACAGGGCTGCTACGGGCCGGACGACCTCGCGAGCTGGGAACCCGACGGCGAGCCGGGCGCCTATCCCTTCACCCGAGGGATACACCCGGACATGTACCGCGGCCGGCTCTGGACCATGCGCCAGTACGCGGGCTTCGGGACCGCGCAGGCGACGAACGAGCGCTTCAAGTACCTGCTGGAGGCAGGCCAGACCGGGCTGTCGTGCGCCTTCGACCTACCCACCCAGATGGGCTACGATTCGGACCACCCCCTGTCAGCCGGGGAGGTCGGTCGCGTCGGGGTGGCAATCGACTCCATCGACGACATGAGGGCGCTGCTGGACGGCCTGCCGCTGGACGGGGTGGCCACGTCGATGACCATCAACGCCACCGCGGCGACCCTCCTGCTCCTGTACGAGCTGGTGGCCTCCGAGCGCGGCTTCGACCCGGCAACCCTGTCGGGCACCGTCCAGAACGATATCCTCAAGGAATACATAGCCCGCGGCACCTACATCTACCCTCCCCGTCACTCGATGCGCCTGGTGACCGACACGTTCGCCTACTGCGCGGGCCACCTCCCGGCCTGGAACACCATCTCGGTGTCGGGCTACCACATCCGTGAAGCCGGCTCGACGGCTGTGCAGGAGCTGGCGTTCACCCTGGCCAACGGCATCGCCTACGTGGAGGCGGCCCAGGCGGCCGGCCTGGACGTGGGGGAGCTGGGAGCGCGGATGAGCTTCTTCTGGAGCGCCCACAGCAACGTCTTCGAGGAGGTCGCCAAGTACCGGGCCGCCCGGCGGATGTGGGCGAGGGTTATGCACGAGCGCTTCGGGGCGCCGGCCGGGCGCAGCGCCCAGATGCGCTTCCACACCCAGACCGCCGGCTCGACGCTCACCGCGGCCCAGCCCGAGCTGAACATCGTACGGGTGGCCCTCCAGGCCCTCGCTGCGGTGCTCGGGGGGACCCAGAGCCTTCACACCAACTCCTACGACGAGGCCCTGGGCCTGCCCACCGAGGAGGCCGCGAAAATGGCACTGAGGAGCCAACAGGTCATTGCCCACGAGAGCGGGGTGGTTGACACGGCAGACCCCCTCGGTGGTTCCTGGTACGTCGAGTCCCTCACCGACCAGGTAGAGGCAGCGGCGGCCGCTTACCTCGAGCGCATAGAGAAAGTGGGAGGGGCGGTTGCGGCAATCGAGGCAGGATTCCTTCAAGGAGAGATCGAGCAGTCGGCCTACGCGCAGGCCAAGGCCATCGACGCCGGGGAACAGGTGGTCGTGGGGGTGAACGCTTACGTGGAGGGCGCCACTCAGGTGGACGAGGCGTTTCCCGTGGACCCGGACCTGGAGGCGGCCCAGTGCTCTCGGTTGGCAGCCTGGCGGACCGCTCGGGACGGGGCCTCGGTGGATGCCGCCCTGGCTGATGTGCGCCGGGTCGCGGGTGGGACGGAGAACCTGCTGGTGCCGATGCGCGAGGCGCTGAGAGTGGGGGCGACCGTTGGCGAGGTGAGCGACGTCCTGCGGGGCGTGTTCGGGTCCTACGCCCCGGTGGGCGGGTGAGCCCTCCCCGGCCGGAGCTGGCCGAGGGCCAGGAGTGGGTCTGGGACTACCCCCGCCCGCCACGCCTGGAGCGCGAGGCGCGCCGGATCACCGTCGTGCTCGGGGGGGTGACCGTGGCCGACACTGCGGCTGCATTCCGGGTGCTGGAGACCAGCCATCCCCCGACCTACTACCTCCCCCCGGCGGACATCGACCCCGCTGGGCTGGAGCCAGCCGAGGGTGCGAGCTGGTGCGAGTGGAAGGGGGCTGCTCGCTACTGGAGCGTCCTTGGGGGCGGGCGCCGGGCGGAGGCGGCTGCGTGGTCGTACCCACGGCCCACGGCTGCCTTTGCCGAGCTGGCCGGCCACGTGGCGTTCTACTGCGCTCTCATGGACCGCTGCATCGTCGGAGGCGAGGAGGTCGTCGCGCAGCCCGGCGGGTTCTACGGGGGCTGGGTGACCTCGTGGGTGGTCGGGCCCTTCAAGGGTGCCCCGGGCACCGGGGGCTGGTAGGTTTGGCGGTCATGCGGACCCTGTTCGCGGGTGACGTGAATGTCGACTATGCCCAGATCTACGTCCAGAGTGGCGGCGAGTGGGCCTCGGACGTGGAACGGGCCTTTGCCGGGCAGGCCAACGGCCTTTGCGGGCGGCGGTCCCGGGTGCGCTGTTCCTGTCGACCGGCCTGCACACGGGCCAGGTTGGTTTTACCGTCGAGCTGCACGACGAGCGCCCCGAGGTCGGCCCCGACGTCGTGGTGAGGGAGTCGGCCCCCGGCTGGGCAGCCGCATCCGCCAGCTCATAGGGGCGGGGTGGCGGGGGAGGTCGTGGGCAGCAGCTCGACCCAGGTTGGCCCCCGAGCGAGGGAGATGAGCTGGCCTTCACTGTCGAGGAGTCGGGTGGGCGAGCCGGGATGGGGGTGGACCCAGGTGCCGGTGATCACAACTCCGTTCCGGGCCACCTCGGCCGGCCCGGTGCCGACCGCTCCGATGTAGTTCTCGTGGACCCCGTTGGCGTCCTCCACGTAGGGGCTCGGGACCACCCGGACTTGCTCGACGACCACGTTCGCCGTCTGGATCTGGGCGCCGTCGCCGAGCCTGGCCGGGACAGTTCCGTAGAAGCGCAGGTAGCGGCCCGCCTTGGGGTTCCAGCGCCACCACACGTCCGCAGCGTAGGAGAATGCAAGGTGGATGGCGGGGGCGGCGGCGCCGGCCGGTGGCTTGGCCGAGTAGGTGAACAGCGCCTTTGGGGCTCCTATCGGGTTGCCAGCCGCTGCGAGCAGGGCGGAGGTCGAGGTCACGAGGTTGTGAGGGGCGGCGCGGGCCGGGTCCAGCGTGAAGGGCTGGGGATTGGTGATGTCGTCTACCAGCCTGGCGCCGCTCGCTTTGACCGCGGCCAGCGAGGGCCCGATGCCTCCGGCAAAGCCGAACACCGGCTTGCCGAGCTGGGGGAGCAGGCTGGCGTCGACCAGCCGGGATGACCGTACCGGCTCGATCCTGGACTCCTCGTGGCATTGGAACACCGCGAGGAACCTGGTGATGCCCGCCTCGACTGGCTCCTCGTAGATAAGGTCGGCAGCGTTCAGGCCGTACTGGGGCCTGGCGGAAGGAAGGTTCTCGACCTTCACCGCGACCGCGGGGTGGTCAGGGGCGAGCCCGCCCGGGGCAGCTGTCCCGGTAAGAGGGCAGCGTGGGGAGCGAGCCGGCTTGGTGAGCCCGCTCGGGGAGAACGGTGTCCGGGCGGCATTGCCGGGGCCGGTGCCTGGGCTGCCCGAGGAGCAGGCGGACAGCGACAACAGGGTGACCGCCAGCGCGCTGGCGGCGCCAAGCCGATGCCGCCCGCGCTTGGCGGGGTGCGGCGCGGCGGTGGAGACGCGCTTGCGTGTCCTGGTGTTCATCGGTGTGCCCCCCATGACTGAGTCGTGTGCCCCTGGTGCTGCTCAGCAGCACCAGGGGAAGCTAGCCCAGCTTCGGGGCGCCGGCGCCGCGGCGAGCGCTCAGTCGAAGATCGGGTCCCGGTCGCGGCTCCGCTTGAGCTCGTAGAAGCCGTCCGTTGCGGCCACCAGCTTCACCCCGTCCCACAGGCGGCCCGCCGCCTCACCTTTGGGGGTAGGCGTGACCACCGGCCCGAAGAAGGCGACCCCGTCCACGTGGATCACCGGTGTCCCCACGTCGTAGCCCACCGGGTCCATGCCCTCGTGGTGGGACTTGCGAAGCGCATCGTCGTAGTCCGTGGTGTCAGCGGCCGCGGCCAGCTCGGCGGCCAGGCCAACCTCCGCGAGGGCTCCTGCGATGATGTCGGGGAGGGCTCCTCTGACGCCGTCGGGTTCAGGGTGGCCCTGGAGGTGGATCCGCTTGCCCAGGGCGCTGTACAGGTCGAGGAGGACCCCGGGGCCGTGTGCCTGCTCGGCGGCGATGCACACCCTGACCGGGGCCCAGGCAAACCCCTGCAACATCTGGCGGTACTGCTCCGGGAGGTCCTGGCGCCCCTCGTTCAGCACCGCAAGGGACATGACGTGCCAGCGGGTGCTCACCTGGCGCACCTTCTCCACCTCCAGCATCCACCGAGAGGCCAGCCAGGCCCACGGACAGAGCGGGTCGAACCAGAAGTCGACCGGGCTGGGGTTGGTGTCGTTGCGCGTCTCGGGCACAGGGTCTCTCCTCTTATGGCTGCTCGCTCTGTTCAACCCTCGAAAGGCCTCCGATCTTCCAGGGAGCGAGGCCGGCGACTTCTGCGGACAGGCAGGGCGAGCCAGCTATCGTCGTCGTAATGGCTGATGTCGAGCTGACCACCGCCGCGCCCCTGCAGGGTGGCGGGATCGTAACCCTGCTGGAGGTTTTCGACCCGCGAAACGTCTCGGACCCTTACCCGGCGTACCGGCGCTGGCGGGAGCTCCGGCCAGTCTGGCAGGGGGACGAGCGACTGTTCGTGTTCAGCCGTCACCGCGACTGCGCAGCGGTGCTGCGTGACTCCCGCTTCGGCCACGCCGAGGACGACCTCCTCGAACCGCTCGGCAACCTCGAACAGGGCGGCCTCGACATGTCGGTGGACCTGGATTCGATGGAGGCCCGTTCCTTCCTCTTCCTGAACCCGCCCGACCACACCCGGCTGCGCAGGCTGGTCTCGAGCGCGTTCACCCCCAAGCGGGTCGAGGCCCTGGCTCCGCGGATCGAACAGATCACCTCGGAGCTGCTCGATGCCGCCCAGGCTGCGCAAAGCCCGATAGACCTGATCGACGCCCTCGCCTCGCCGCTGCCGGTGATCGTGATCGGCGAGCTGCTGGGCATCCCCCTCGAGGATCGTCCCCGCCTGGTCGAGTGGTCCCACGCCATGGCCCGAGGGCTGGACCCGGCCTTCCTGCTGCCGCCTGGCGTGCGGGAAGAGCAGACCGCCGCCCGGCTGGAGTTCAGCGCTTATTTGTCCGACCTCGTCGCCGAGCGACGCCGCAAGCCGGGCGAGGACCTCCTGTCGGCCCTGGTCGGCGTGCGCGACAGCGGCGACGTGCTCAGCGAGGACGAGCTGGTGGCCACCAGCATCCTGATCCTCATCGCCGGCCACGAGACGACCACGAACCTCATCGGCAACGGCGTGCTGGCCCTGCTCCGCGAGCCTGACCAGCTCGCCAGGCTGCGCGAGGCGCCCGACCTGGTCGGGCGGGCGGTCGAGGAGCTGCTGCGCTACGACTCGGTGGTCCAGCTCACTGCCCGGACGGCCCTGCACGATGTCGAGGTCGCCGGCGCCACCGTCCCGAGGGGTGCCTTCGTGCTCCTGCTGGTCGGCGCAGCGAACCGGGACCCTGAGGCCCACCCGGACCCGGACCGTCTCGACATCGGCCGGGAGCCGACCAGGCACCTGGCTTTCGGGCAGGGCATCCACTTTTGCATGGGCGCCCCCCTGGCGCGCCTCGAAGCACAGGTGGCGTTGAGGGCGGTCACCCAGCGCTTCGGTGGTTTGCACCTCGAGGGCGAGCCCACCTGGAAGGAGACCGCCGTGCTCCGCGGCCTGCGCACCTTGCCAGTCGGGCAGTCCTGACGGATTGACCCCCCGGGTGAAGGCCCTCCACGATCCGGCGCGGCGCAGCTTCGCGTCGGACAACCATGCAGGCGTCCACCCCGAGGTGCTGGATGCCATCGCCGCGGCCAATGGCGGCCACCAGCCTTCCTACGGCAACGACGTCTACACGGCCAGGCTGGGTGAGGTGGCAGCGGCCCATTTCGGCGAGCGCGCCGAGATCTACCCGGTGTTCAACGGGACGGGCGCGAACGTCATCGCCCTGCAGTCGATCCTGCCCCGGTGGGGTGCGGCGGTGTGCGCGGACACTGCGCACATCCACACCGACGAGAACGGCGCCCCCGAGCGGGTCGGTGGCGTGAAGCTGCTCACGGTGGCGGCGCCGGACGGCAAGCTCACCCCCGAGCTGGTGGATCGCCAAGCCTGGGGCTGGGGAGACGAGCACCGAGCGCAGCCTCTGGCGGTGTCGATCTCCCAGAGCACCGAGCTCGGCACCGTCTACACGCCGGGGGAGGTTGCCGCCCTTGCCGAGCACGCTCACGCGCATGGCATGTCGCTGCACATGGACGGCGCCCGGCTGGCCAACGCGGCGGCCTACTTGGGGACCGGGCTCCGGGAGGTCACCACCGATGCAGGTGTGGACGTAGTCTCCTTCGGCGGCACCAAGAACGGCCTGCTCTTCGGCGAGGCGGTGGTGGTGTTGAACCCCGATGCGGCGACGGGCCTGGTCTACCTGCGCAAGATGAACATGCAGCTGGCCTCGAAGATGCGCTTTGCCTCCGCCCAACTGATCGCCTTGCTGGAAGGGGACCTCTGGCTGCGCTCTGCCCGCCACGCCAACGCCGTGGCCGCCCGCCTGGCCGATGCCGTGCGGGCCCTGGACGGTGTCGCGCTCAGCCAGCCCGTGCAGGCCAACGCGGTGTTCGCCGTCCTGCCGGCCGGAGCCGCCGACCGGCTGCGGGCAACCTTCCCGTTCCACGACTGGGACCGCACCACGGGTGAGGTGCGCTGGATGTGCTCGTTCGACACCACTCCCGAGGACGTGGATCGGTTCGCGAAGGCCATCGCTGATGTCCTTGGCTGAGTCCCGAGGCCAACCCTCGCCGGAGCCGGCGATCAGACCTGGATCACCTCGACGCCTGGGATGATGTCATAGTCGCGGTCCTGGGTGACGAGCGGGATCTGCTCGACAACCGCGGTGGCAACCACCAACGCGTCGAGAACGGGAACACGGCGGCCGCCAGCGCGGAGGGCGGCGACGATCCGGGCGAACTGGCGCGCCACCTCCGCGTCTACCGGCAACGGATCCCAAGTCGACTCCACCGCTGAGAGCGTCGCCAATCGCACCGGCCGGTCAACGTCGTTGGCCATGAGCACACCGACAGTCAGCTCGGCCAGGGTCACGACCGAGACCTCGGTCTTGGTCACCCCCTCCATCTCGCCCAGGGGTCGCCCTGACTCCGTGGCGACGAAGAACGACGTGTCGAGCAACGCCCTCATACGTTGTCGGTCGTGTCGGACAGCAGTCCCCGCACGTCCTCGAGGAGGCCGCGGTCGGCTGCGTAGCGGGAGGCGATGCCGAGCGCCTCGGTCCCCGGGACGGTCCGGCGTCGGCGCAGCGGCACGATCTCGGCAACTGGACGTCGGTCGACCGTGATGGTCAACCTCGCGCCGCCTTCGACCCGACGAAGCACTTCGCTGACCGTGTTACGCAGGTCGCGAACGGAGATAGAGCTATCCATGCCCATAGTGTAGCATATATAGACACATGTGGCCTGCCCCGAGGCGTGGCGCATACGGGTAGTAGCGATGGTCGAAGCCCTCCTGACGGTGGTCCCGCTCCGACCGGGAGCCCGCGCTCGCACACCGCCAGCGAGCGCGAGGGCTCGCATCCGAAGGTCGGAAAGGTGTGCGGGGACCCGAAAAGGTGGTGATGGACTAGCATCAGATGCGTGCGCACCACCATCAACCTGGATGAGGACGTCCTGCTCGCGATTCAGGAGCGGGCACGGCGCGAGAAGACAACGGCCGGGAAGGTGCTGTCCCGTCTCGCTCGCCAGGCACTCACAGGTCAACATCGACAGCCGGCGGATCGCGGCAGTTCACGCCACGGCTTCCGGCCTCTGCCGAGCCGAGGCGCGGCGGTCTCCAATGCGCTGATCGACCGACTCCGGGAGGAGGAGCCTGATTGAGGCGGGGGCTACTCGACATTAACGTGCTCATCGCGCTGCTTGACAGCGACCATGTCGACCACGAGCGGGCCCACGAGTGGCTTGATGCCGAGCTCGATTCGGGGTGGGCGTCGTGCGCCATCACCGAGAACGGAGTCGTTCGGATCATGAGCCAACCCCGGTATCCCAGCCCGATCTCGACGGCGGAGGCCATCGAGGTGCTCGCACGTGCATGCGGTGGCGCTCACCACGAGCGCTGGCCCTGTGACGTCAGCCTGCTGGATGAACGGGTTGTCGAGCGCTCCCGGCTGCACGGTCCTCGACAGGTAACGGATGCGTACCTGCTGGCGCTGGCAAGTGCCCACGACGGGCGCTTCGTCACCTTCGATCGATCGGTGTCGCTGACGGCCGTCTACGGCGCTACCGATGACAACCTGACGGTGCTGTGAGGCTGGAGGTGGACCGGGACAGAGCCGTGGGCAGGGTGGAGCCCGCGCCGTTCGGGCTGATTCGGAGTGGCAGCCTCAGCCAGCTCGATCACCCTCGCCAGCCGATCCGTGCGCCATACCCTGGTCGTGCCGCTGTCAAAGAGGCCGTGTAGCTTAACGTCCCTGGTGGTGCGCCCCCTCGGATTCGAACCGAGAACCTGCGGATTAAGAGGTCTCGGTAGACTGTCCAGCCTGTTAACGGCAGTCCCCTGAGCTGCATGTATGTCTGCAAGCAGTCTTGCGAGAGGCCCCAAATCCAGGCTTTAGCGCCCAATTACGCGGTGAACTACGCGGTGGAGATCCCCCCAAGAACCTGTCAGTCCTCAGGGATCAGGGGGAGGCTTCGGAGTCGGATCCGGCCGTCGCCGATTACCACGACAGCGCCTGCGTCGAGATCATGACCCAAGTGCTCCAGGTTGGCGAGCAGCACCGTGGCTTGGTTGGCCGCCCGACGGCTGATCTCGCCCCGGAACAGGATCACGCTCGGGCGATGCAACCGCTCACGGGCCAGCAGCTCGCCGAAGTCCGTGTCCAGGGTCAGCAGGACCCGGGTATCGTCAGCAGCTTGAGCCAAGACGATCGGGTCAGGTGCACTGATCAGCCCGAGGCTCCGCGCATGCAGGGCGTCGTGGCCAGCTTCGGTCAGCAGCTCCGCCAACCGAGGGGAGAGGCACTCGTCGACCAGGAACCTCAAGCGCCTCGTCGCAGCGGCAGCTCACGTTCCCTTACGGCCTCGGCTGCGTAGCGAAGCGCTTCTCGGATGTCTTCCGCCTCTAGGTCCGGGTAGTCGGCCAGGATCTCATCCGTAGTCATACCCTCGGCGACCATAGCCACGACCGTTGCCACCGGGATCCGCAACCCGCGGATGCAGGGCCGCCCCCCCATCTTGTCTGCCTCGATCGTGATCCGTTCGAACGCCACGGTTTCTCCTCCCGAACACCAGCGTATCGCAGGAGCGCAAGACCGGGTCAACGGAGGAACAACCACTTGACTGCCAGGCGGATCTTGTAGTTACAGCCTTGGTTCCTGAGTCCGCTGAGTAGGGTCCTGAGCTGCCCAAACGCGATTGCGAGGCCTCCGCCGTGACGGTCCGTGAGGGCGCTTCCCAAACATTCCGTGAGCAATCCGTGAGCACGCGGCTGTCCCCGCCGAGGATGGGTGGTGGGGCGCCCGCGGCGCTTGACTCCTATCCTCAGGAGCTGTTATACTTGGATACACACACACTCACCAGTAAAGGAGCTAACATGCCTACCCGCAGTCACCTCGTCACTACCGCCAGGGAGTTGAAGAAGCGCCTCAACGGCAGGGCCTTCCTCACCATCGAGAGAACCGAGATCACTCAGCTTCTACGGGCCATCGCTAGCGAGCCCACGACTCGTATCAAGTCCACCCTCGCCGCCGAGCTAACCTCCGCCCTTGTCAACCAGGGCGTTCAGGTGCATCCGGCGCTCGGAGAGACCACCACGGGCGACACCGTGCGCCTGTACCACGCCGGCAGCGTTCTCGGTCAGCTGATCGACACCATCGTCCACCCCGACACCGGCACCGACGCCGACTTGGGTTACGTACTGACGAAAGTGAAAGGCAAATGGAACTGGGCGACCTTAGAGGGTCCCTCACGGCAGGAATCGGCCGACGAGTAGCAAGTCGCGCCTGTCTCGCAGGCGAAGGGTCCTCACGGGCGTCGGGCTCACACCGTGGCCACGATCGCGGCGGAGTTCGGGTTGTCCCGGCCCACCATCTACCGTCACCTTCAACCCCAAGAAACGTGAGCCGCCTGGGTCAGGCCGAGGCGTCGTCGGGGGCTGTCAGGATTGCGCAGCGGCCGCGGCAGCACGTGCATGGTCTTGAAGATCCGTCAGTAGTGGGCGAGACCGTCGCGAACTGGGTCGGTTCTCGCCGTGGGCGAGCATGCGGATGGCGTCGTGGGCGCTGACCGCGCCGGTGTGGACGGAGGCCACAACCCGGAGGATGTCCCGCCAGTGGTGGCGTACCCGCTCCATGCTGACCGTGCCTCTGGTCGCGGCCCGTACCTGCCCGTAGCCGGTGGACGGGCCGATCCGCCACAGCTTGGCGTCGGGCAGGTCGGCCAGCTGCGGCCGGTGGTCGAACCCAGCAGGCCGCAGACCATGTCGCCGTAGGAGTCCGATAGGGAGGACCACCAAGGCCGAGGTGGCCAGGGTGGCGACCCTGCTGTTCGGCGCCCCGGTCGGCCCTGAAACGACCGCGTCCTGTTCACCGAGTGGTGGGTCCCATAGCGTTCTTTGCCGACCCGGTGAGCAGCGAGACCCTGCGCCGGGTGACCTCCTTGTACAGGACGGCCTCGTCCACGCTCCTTCTACGAAGCCAGGGAGCTGGCAATGCAACTGTTGCAGCAGGAAGCCACAGGTAGAGGTCCTGTGGGCGATCACCAGATCTCGCGGTCGGCGATCAACAGAAGTCGCGGTTGAGCTGAGCCGGTAGCGCTCCTCCAAGCAGGTATCCACCACCGCCGGTGGCGACCCCTCCAGGCTCTCGGGTGATCAAGCACCGAGAAACCGGAGGGAGTCATCGACATGTTTACCCAGGAGGAGCACATGGACGTGCTGGCGATGAGACGCCAGGGTTGGAGCATCACCGAGATCGCCACCGAGCTGGGGTATCACCCGGCCACGGTGTCCAAGTGGCTGAAGAACGGCGGGCCGCCCCCCACCCGCTCAGTGTCCCCGAGCGAGCGAGCGGTGGATGAGCGCTGGGGCAAGCGCATCGAGTGCCTGATCGAGCCACCGTCCAGGCTGCTCGCCACCAGCGTGTATGAGATCCTCACTGCCGAGGGCTTCTCCGGCTCGTACCCCTCGGTGGCCCGCTATGTGCGGGGCTTACGGGGTCCTCGCTTTCGAGCCGCTCCCCAGGTGAGCATGCCCATCGAGACAGCACCGGGCGAGGAGTCACAGTTCGACTTCTCGGACTGCTCGGAGCGTGGCCGGACCTTCGGCCTTGGTGAGGTCTTGTGGTGCTTCGGGGCAGTGGCGTGCTGGAGTCGGTTCCTGTCCTGGTGGTTCACCACCTCGGTCGATCGTGAGCACACCTTCGAGGGCCTCGTCCGCCACTTTGAGGACCTGGGCGGGGTGACCAAGGTTGCCCGCACGGACCGCATGGGGGCACTCGGGCACTCCCAGGGCCGACGATTCGCCCTGCATCCCCCGACGGTCGCCTTCGCCCGCCACCATGGCTGCGAGATCAAGGCCTGTCAAGCCCGAGATGCCAAGCGCAAGGGCAAGATCGAGCGCCCCTTCCGAGGCCTCGAGGCCAGCTTCTTGGAGGAGTTGGCCGTGCTCGGTGCCCCCTCGAGCATCGTCGAGCTCAATGAGATGGCCAGGACCTGGCTCGCCCAGCGGGTGAACTCCAGGGTGCACTCGGTGACCAAGGCGGTCCCGGCCGAGCGCTTGGAGATCGAGCGGCGCTTCTTGTCCCCGCTGGCGACCCGGCGATTCGACACCGCCTATCGGGCGTCACGGCGGGTGCATGTGGCACTGCCCCTGATTGAGTGGGGCGCCATTCGCTACTCGGTGCCGCCCGCCACCCTTGGTCAGCTGGTCGAATGTCGCGTCGAGGTGGACTCAGGCACGCTGCAGGTGCGCTGGGGCGACCAGGTGGTGGCCACCCACGCGCTGGCATCGCCGGGCGCCAGCGACGTGTGGGACCCCGCTCATCGCCGAGAAGCTGAAGCGGCCGCTCTCGGCAGGACCCAGGGGCCGCTGCGCCTGGTCGCTGGCGGTGCCGCCCCCCGGCCGGCGCAACCGCTCGGCGAATATGACATCGAGGCCCCAGACTTGGGCGCCCGCTACGGGGGCGAATGATGACCGGCGTCTACGAGCAGCTCAAGGACGACCTCGGATACCTGCAGCTCACCAGGGCCGCCGAGTGCTTCGCCACCCTGGCCGAGGAGGCCAAGGACGAGCGCTGGAGCCACGTGGAGTACCTGGGCCGGGTAATGGCCGAACAGGCCGCCGCCACCACCAACCGGCGCCTGGCTGCCCGGCTGCGCTACGCCCGCTTCCCCTATCGGCGCAGCATCGCCGAGTTCGACTTCGCCTTCCAGCCATCGCTCGACCGAAAGCTCGTCGACGACCTTGCCAGCCTGCGCTTTATCGACGAACACCGCCCGGTGCTGTTCTTGGGCCAGCCCGGATGCGGCAAGACCCACCTTGCGGTCGCCCTCGCCATCACGGCGGTCGAGGCCGGCTACCGGGGCTAGTTGATTCTCGAGAGTGGCAAGCGGGTGGCGATCGAGCTGGACCTCACGCCGAAGCGGACCAAGGACTACGAGCGCATCCTCCGGTCCTACAAGCAGGAGAAGTACGACCTCGTCGGGTGGTACGTGGTCCCCGGCGCCGTTGACCGGGTGGTCAAGATGGTTCAGGACAACCGGGCGGACGACTTCGTGCAAGTTCGGCCCTGGAAACCGACCTACGTGACCACGCTGCACTGACGTCGACGGATCCGCGATCGGAGGATCATCGTCGCAGGCCAGCCCTACCATTGACGGCGTGACCGTCACCGGGACCGAGGCCGACGCCGACGGCCGGGGCGCGTCTCCCGTTGGTGGCCCGCCCGGCCCCGAGGAGGCGGCCCGGCTCCTCTTCCAGGATCCCCGTGCCGATGTCGATTTCACACCGAGAAATGACGAGGAAGCGCGGCGTGCCGTCGAGGAATTCGCTCGTCTTTTCGAGACAGCCCCAGGAGTTTTCAAGAACGCCCTCGAAGGCGCCCGTGCCGGCGCCGAGACGCTCTCCGGTGACCCTCTTCAGGGGCTTGCCGAGATCATCCAGAACGCCGATGACGCCGGGGCGTCATATGTTCGCTTTCAGGTCGTCGGGGACCACTTCATTGCCGTCCACAACGGAGCAGATGTCACCCTTTCCGACGTGCTGGCATTGGCAACTCCCTGGCTCTCCAACAAGACCGATAACGAGCTTGCCACCGGCCGGTTCGGCATCGGATTGATGACGCTTCGGGCGCTCTCCGATGTGCTCGACGTTCACAGCGGCCCGTACCACATTCGCCTCGGCGATCCCACCATCGGTGCCATTACGCCGGAGGAGTTCTCGGGGGATTTGGCGCACACCGGCGAGACGGCGCTCTGCCTCCCGTTGCGGTCCGAGGGACTCGACACCGAGGACATCGCTGCCTGGCTCGGCCGGTGGGACGACAGCGCCCTGCTCTTCCTGCGCAGTGTCAGGGATGTCACCGTCGTCGATCCAGACGACACGCCGGTCCGCACCCTGCACCTCGAATGGGACGAGGACGAGCCCACCCGCTGCCGTGTCGCCGGTCATGGCCTCACGGTGCAGCGGCGGCATGCCACGGCGCCCGATGGCCGCCGCTGGCTCGTGCAGGTCACCGAGGCGCCGAGACCGCCGGACGTCCGGCGGGTGCGCAAGGCCGCCGGTGCCACCGTCCCGCTGGGCCTGGCACTGGCCCTGCAGCCGGGCGACCGCGGCGTCATCTACGCCGGTCTGCCCATCGTCGACACGGCGGTACCGCTGCGGGTCAATGCGCAGTTCGACCCCATCACCAGCCGGACCGGGCTCGCGCCCACGCGCTGGAACAGTGCGCTCCTGCCGATGCTCGCCGATCTCTGGGTCGAGGTGGTTGAGGATCTTCTCGCCGAGCGCCCGGTGGCGGCGTGGGACGTCATCCCGCTGCCGGACGAGACCGACCAGGACGACGGCACACGCTCGGTCGTCGGGCAGATCGAGAACCTGCTCCTCGAACGGGCCCGCACCGAACTGGCAGCCAGTGCGGCGCTCGTCGTCGACGGGCAACGTGTCGCACTCAGTGAGCTGGCCGTCGAGGACGAGGCTCTGACCGGTGTCGTCGAGCCCGCCGAGGTGGCGCAGCTCGCCGGACTGGAGATGCCGTTGCCGGCGTCGGCGCGAGACGAGGCCGACCGGTGGCGCGATGTTCTCGACGACTGGCGTGGTGCCGGCGCCCCGCTGTCGGAACCGGTCACCGTCGAGGATGCGCTGACACTGCTCGACAATCCCAATCGCAGCGTCGAGACCACCATTGCGCTGACCGCCGTGGCACTCGACGAGGGACTGGCCGCACAGCTTGCCGGTCTCCCCTGTGTGAGCACCTCGGACGGCCTGCGCATCGTGCCTCCCACGGCGGACTCGGTGCAGGCGCTCATGCTGCAGCGTTCACGCCTCGCCGAGCAGCTCGGCATGGGCGTGGGTCTGGCCCCGGAGCACCTCGCCGAGACGGACCCCGCGAAAAGCGTGCTCGCCTGGCTGCGTGAGACCGGCGCGGTCATCGACGACGCCGGCAACGAGGAGGTGGTGCGCCGCCTCGCCGCCGCCGGACGGGCAGACGAGTGCCTCCCCGAACCGCTGACAGACGAACAGCTCCGCGCCCTCCGCGACGCCTTCGAGCAGTTACCTGCGAGCGAGCGCTCGTCGCTCGGTCGCGACGTAGGCCACGCCATCACGATCGCGGCCTTTCGCTACAGCGCACGGGGCCAGGTCGAGCGGCTCAGTGCGCGCCCGGCCGACCTCTATCTCTCGCGTGCCATCGACCGCGAGCAGGACAGCTTCGCGGTTGCCGCCGACCGGACGCCGGGGCTGCTCTGGAGTGCCAACCGCTACGCCGATCAGCTCCGGTCCTCGCTGGGGCGGCTCGGTGGTCTGGGCCCGCAGAAGTTCCTCGGGCTGCTCGGCGCCGAGCGGGCGCCACGGATCGTGCTTCATGCCAGTCTGGAGAACCGTTACCTCTCCGATCGTCGCTGGGGTCTGCCCGTCGGTGCTGCGGGCAGTCCGAAACAGCGCGGCCGGGCGATGTGGGCTCTCGGTGCCTCGTACGCCCTGGACGACCTGGACAGCCCGGACCTGCGGGCCGTCGTCGACAACATCGCCCGCGAGCGCAAAGCGACGCGACGACGCGAACGTGCCGGTGCGCTCTTGGGAGCGCTCGGCCGGGCCTGGGACCGGCTCGCCGACCAAGCCGACGTCGACGCTGCGCTCACCGATTACGTCTGGCGCGTTCGTGGCACCACCAAGGCGTTCTGGCTCTGGTCCGTCGGAGCGACCGCCTGGCTCGACGACACCGATGGGGTGCCGCAGGCGCCGCTCGACCTGCGCCTCAAGACGGCGGGAACCATCGCTGTCCACGGTGCCGACGCACCCGGCTACCTGCGCCCGGAGTTCGATGCTTCCAACCGGCGGGAGATCCTCGCCGCACTCGGCGTTTCGGGGGAACCGAAGACCCGCGATCTCGTCGAGCGGCTCCGCGAACTGAGGGCAGCGCGACCGGTGCCGGACACCGTCGCCACCGACGCCGCCATCGTCTACCAGGCGCTCGCCGACCGCATCCACGGCCGAGTCGTCATCCCCGGCGACCTCACCGAGCGCGAACTGCGCACGGCCTTCGGTGACGGTGACGGTCTCGTTTACACCAACCTCGGCTGGCGTGTTCCCACCGATGTGCTCGGCGGAGACCCCGTCTTCCGACGCCGCCACGCCTTCGTGCCGCAGGTCCCACGCGGAGAACCGCTGTGGCGGACGCTGCAGATCCGCCAGCCATCGACGGAGGACTGCCTGCGCGTCATCGGCCAGGTGGCGCGGACCCGCCGCGCGCCCGAGGATGACGACGTCCTCGTGCTCCTGGAGACGCTCCGTCTGCTGGCCGAGCGGATCGCTGCGAGGCCCGAGATGCCCCGGCGGCTCATCCGTCGTCTCGCCTCGATGTCGCTCTGGACGACCCGGGGCTGGACGACCGGGCGTCCCGTCTACGCCGTCGACGACCCGGCGCTCATCGAGGGACTGCGCACCGAGGTGCCGGTGTGGGATCCGGGTGGCGACGTGGCCCAGTTCGAGTCGCTGCTCGTGCCGTTGAAGATCACCCGTCTGGGCGCCGAGGCCACGACCGTCATCGACCCGGAGGCCGCCGTCCGGGACGACGATGCCGGCGAGCTGTTCGGCGCGGCGGTCTCGTTGCTTCAGGAGGACCTCGTCCGCAACGATCCGCGCACCGCAGGAGCGCTCGCGCTGCCGTGGGACCGGTTGCGTGACTTCGAGGTTCGTGTCGACGACGACCTGCGAGTCCGCGTCGACGGACTCGTCGGCCGAGCGCCCGTCGAGATCGAGGTTGCGACCAAGGCCGACGTCACCGCCGGGGTGCTCTTCCTGCGCGACGAGCGGCTGCTCCGCCAGGTCGACGGTGGCGGCCGGGCCGTCGCCGGACTCTTCGCCGCAGCCGACCGGCGCCGCATCGCCCAGGCATGGCTCGCCGCCTACGTGGCCGCCGAGGAGGGCCGGACCGCCCAGCGACTGCTCCTTGCCGAGCAGGAGGCCGCCGAAGAGCGCGCCCGGCGAGAGCAGGAGATGGCAGAACGCGCTGCCTCGCTGGGGCAGGACATCGCCGGGCGCCAGCAGGGACGGTCACGCCGTCGGCCGGGAAGGCCCGCAGGCTCCGGCGCCACTGCGGACGGCGCCGAACAAAATGATGGACAGCCGCAGCCGCAGCCACAGCCGCCGGCTTCGCCGCCGCCACGGCCTCGGGTCCTCGTCGATCCTTCTACCCTCGGCATCCTCAATCCGGATGGGCGGCCGGGCGGTGGAGCACCGGGCGGTTCCGGACGGCGCCGCCGCAGGAGTTCCGGTCCTCTCCCCCCGCCCAACCGCAACGCCGGGGCGCTACGGGGCAGGACGAGTGCGCCGGGCTTCACCGACCTCGACAAGGAAACCGTCGGGATGGATCTGGCCCGTCTCGTGCTGGCCGGGGACGAGGACGAAATCGCCGACCTGCGCGCCCAGCGCGGTGTCGGCGCCGATGCCGTCGACTCGTTGGACAACTTCTTCGAGCTGAAGGTCCATCTCGGTGACGAGCCTGACGTCATCCGGCTTGAAGAGTCAGAGATCCGCCGTGCGCTGAGCACGCCCAACTTCTTCCTCGTCGTGGTCTCCAACGTCGAGGGAGCCGACGCACGCCCCAAGGTGCGCATCATCGTCGACCCCGTCCATCAGCTCGCGATGACGCAAGCCAGTTCGGTCAGTTTCACCGGGGTGCGCGGCGCCGAGCACAGCCTGGTCTACGAGCTCGGACCGCTGGAGGACGGCGAGACACCGGACGCGTAAAGCCCGCGTGCTGCAGCGGTTCCAAGCGCGTGACGCGACCCGCTGTTCGCTCCTAGCCGAGTGATCGTGCCGGTCGAGCTTGCTGGCTGGCTCGCCCACGCCCTGTTGCTGACCCGCCAGTCCAGCATGGTCGCCGCCGACGAGCTGCCGAGAGCGCTGGAGCTGGCGACCGTCAGGGTCAAGCCCGGGCTCGTTGACGGCTACCCGATGCTAGAGACCTTCTCGGAAGGTCGGCGGACCATGGTCTTGGCCCACGCCAACCAGACTCCTGTCCTAACCGGCGGTCGTCACTGAGTCTCAGCTACCGCCGAACACCTTCCGGCCACAGGATTACCACCTCGCCTGCCCTCCGCCGGGCGTAGTCCACCACGTCAGCCGTCCCTCCCAGGCCTCGGGCCGCTTGACCGTCCCACACAGCGATCAGCACGTCGGCAAGGTCCGCCACCCGGTAGCCGGCCGAGAGAAACGCATCCTCCGAGGGCGCTGAGTAGCCGAGTGTTTCCACCTTGGCAGCGAGACCCAACAGCGAATCGAAAGAGGCTCGGCCCTCGGTAGAGAAGGTCAGCTCGTAGCCAGCGCAGGGGATTATGGCGTGAAGCGTCCCACCCGCCTCGAGAACCAGCTGAGCGAACATCTGGTCGGCGCCCATGGCGAGCGAGCACACGCCAGTGAGGTTGTCCTCGCCGTGACCCTCGATCTCCGATCTGATGCAACGGGCAACGTAGTCCTGTGCAACCCCGGGAAGGTTTTGGTGGCCCGTGCAGCCGATAACGGTCATAGCCGATCCAGGCTAGCAAGTCGCCAGTAGTGGTGTCCCAGTGGCGTGAGGCGACAAGATCGGGACTCCAGCGCCGCCCAGTACAGGTGCTCGTGGCCCACCGGCTCCACCAGCTTGGCCGCCCGGCAGCGTTGAAGGATCGCAAAGATCGTCTCGTGCTCCCTGTTGCCCATCTCCATGGTCCACTCGTACGAGGGGTCCAATGGGTGCTCGTCGTTGAACTGAGGGAAGAACTCCGGCAGCCTGCGGAGCTCTTCCAGCGGGACGGCCGGCTTGCAGTGTCGCAGCTCGTGCAGCCGGTCGACGTTCGACTTGAACGTTGGCCGTTGGTCCCAGGCGCCGAAAAGCTCTGACAGGTAGGCATAGACACTGGCCACGGTCACCTTGCCGAGCACATCGGCGGCGCCGCCGTTCAGTGCGGCCTCGAAGTAGGTCGAAAAGACCCCTCGATCGGCTTGCTCCGCCGAGGTCTGGTCACCTCGGCTGGCCGCCAGTATGGAGACGCCCTGACGAAGGACGGCCTGTTCTCCCCCGAGCTGTGGGACTGCTCCCGCCGCTCCCGAGAAGCAGCAGTCCAGCACGATGATCACCTCGCGCACCGATGAGCCGGCTATCTGCCCCAGGATCGTGGACAACGAGACGCCGGGGGTATCGTTGGTTCCGTCGCGAGTGCACACCGAGACGTCGCCGTTAAGGGGAGCGCCGTGGCCAGCAAAGTAGAAGAGCGCCAGGTCGGCGCCCGGTGCCAGAAGTGTCCGGGTTGCCGACGTGAGAGCGTCCCTAGAGGCGTTGACCAGCTTTTGGCAAGCGAAGTTCGGGTTCTCGTCTTCGTGTCGCGCCAAGACGCGCTCCAAGGCGTCCACGTCGTTCAAGCATCCGCCCAGTGCCCCGAAGTTCTCGTATGCGTTGATTCCTACGAGAAGAGCGCGCCGCAGGGCCGCCATGTCACAGACCGTCGATGAAATGGACCACGTTCTCCCAGGTCCACGTCTTGCAGGCCGCTGACCCCATCGCCCTGGGCTTCGTCCGGTAGCCGTCCTTGAGCCAGATCCCAAGCAGGGGCTTGCCCTCGAGGACTGCACACTGGATCTCCCATAGCTCACCGTCTGCCCGGGGAGTGTTGGGCGAGATCAGGGCGATGACACCGTCACTCCGCCGGATCCGGGTACGGGTCCTCTCCTTCCACGAAGTGTCATACGGATGCTTCACGCTCATGTCGACGAATTCGAAGGGCGTCTTGGGGTGGACACGCTGGCCGGTGAACAAGTTGCGGCTCGCCTCGTCCTCCTTGGCGAAGGCGACGAAGACGGTCTTCTGATTTGGCACTGCTGTACCTCCGCTCGGTTTGCAACGCACCAGCATACCTGCCCGCACTGAGCTGCCGACACTAGTGTGATTTGAGCTCCAGGTGGATGCCCGCTCCGGGCCGGCTCAGCAAGCTCAAGCCCCAAGCTCCCGACCGGTGGGCGCGCCCAGCAAACTGCCGGAGTCCCCAGCATCAACCGCACTCGTGGCGCCCCTGCGCCGTCTCGCGCCGGCTCCGGGCCGTGGCGCCCCTGCGCCGGCTGGCGCCGGCTCCGGGCCACCAGCCCTGGCGACACCTACAGCTCCCTCTGCCCACCCCGCTACCCCGATATGACACATTTGCACGGTGGCCCGTGCCCCGGTGGGCGCTCTGCGGAGCCGGGCCCAGCGCACCCGCCAAGTAGGGCCCCGGCTTGCTCCCGGCGGCCCATTATGTGCCGGCGGAGGGGTGGTGTAAAGGGCGCTCGCTGCGCTCGCGTCCCTGCGGGACTCCCTCGCTGGCGCTCGGTCGCCCTTGACCCCACCCCTCCGCCGGCAAGATCTGGCCTTCAAGAGAGCAAGCCGGGGAGTGGTCGCAGGAGAGGATGGACGACCTGGTGGGGACCATCGTGGTCGCACGGTTACCGGCAGACCGACGCACTCGCGCAGCTACCCAGAGTCCAGCGAGGTCGCTGCATCCTGCGGCCCGGACCGCCACCAGCGTCACCGGGGCGGGCCGCCGTCATGGCTCGGAGCGGTGGGCAGCAACCCGATAACCCAGCACCGCCCTCGCCGCTGGTCGCCCCGGGCCCGCTCCGGGAGTTCGCTAGGGGCCGACCGGGTCCACCACGCCCTCGCCCACCTTGCCACCGACCTTGCCAAACATGTTGCCAGTCGCCTCTATAGCCTCCTGAGCAGCTAGTTCGCGATCTGAGAGCCGACGAAACTCCCGCCAAGATATCTCTGGCTGGCAAGCATTTTGGCAACCTCCCTGGCAACCACCCGGCGGACCATGTCCCCATGGAACCGATCACGCCCCTGTTTGCCCGCCTGGCCACCGAGGCCACCACCGCACTCGACACCGCTGCCGCCCGTGCGGCCATCACCCGGTGGGCCAGCGCAGAGCACGCCCTTGCCGGCCTGGCGACACCGAAGGACGTTCTCGGGCGCTGCTGGTCCAAGGAGGCACCCGCCCAGGCCCGGGCAACCCTGGCGGCCCTGGTCCACCTCGCCGGTGACGAGGCCCTCGCCGCCCGCCTAGCCCTGTCCGCCCTGGCGCCGATCCTGGCAAAGCTGAGCCGGGACCTGTCGCGCTCCTGGGAGGCCGATCCCGGTGAGGTGGACCAGGCCATGGCGGTGGCCGCCTGGGCAGCGATCTGTCGCCGCGCCGGCACCCGCCTGGCCAACCCGGTGGCCGCCATTGCCAGCCCGGCCCGAGACGAGGTCCGGGGAACCCTGCGCACCCAAGCTCGTCGGGACCACCGAAGCTCGCCGGAGGCCACTCGCCATCTCCAGCTCCTGGCGGTTCCGCCAGCCACGGAGGAGGTGGAGGTGGCCGAGCTGTTCGCCTCCGCACTGCGCCGCGGTGTGGTCTCCCTCGACGAAGCCCGCCTGGTGGTGGGCGTCCGGGCGCTGGGCGTCCGACCTGCCGAGGCCGCCCGGGCCCGCAACCGCCGCCCGTCGACGCTTCGCACCCAACTGTGCCGGGCAGAAGCCGCCCTGCGGGCCGCAAGCTAGGCAGCCCGGTGCTGTCGATCGCCCGGTTGGGCCGAAGCAGGGAGCGCTACTACCTGGACAAGGTGGCCAGGGGCGCCGAGGACTACTACACCGGAGCGGGCGAGGCCCCTGGTCACTGGGCCGGTGGTGGCGCGGCCACACTCGGCCTGGATGCCAAGGTGGCCGAGGACGACCTGTCAGCCGTCCTAGGCGGCCGCAACCCAAGAACCGACGAGCCTCTCGTGCCCGGCGCCGGCACTGCCCGGCGGCGGGTGGGCTTCGACCTGACCTTCTCCGCCCCCAAGGGAGTCAGCCTCGCTGGGCTGCTCGGCCCGCCGGAGATGTCCCGGGCGGTGAGCGAAGCACATGCCGGTGCGGTCGCCGATGCACTGGGCTACTTGGAGGACACCGCGGCCTTCGCCCGACGGGGGTCGGGGGGAACCACCGCGCTGGCCACGTCGGGCTTCGTGGCCGCAGCCTTCGTGCATCGAAGCTCACGAGGAGCCGATCCCCAGCTGCACACCCACGTGTTGGTGGCCAACCTGGTCCAAGCCCCCGACGGCCGCTGGTCAGCTCTCGACGCCCAGCGCCTGTACGCCCAGGCCCGCACTGCAGGGTTCATCTACCAGGCCACCCTGCGGGCTCGCCTGACCCGCAGCCTCGGCCTGGGATGGGGCCCGGTCAAAGCCGGCATGGCCGAGCCAGCCGGGTTCGCCACCTCCCAGCTACGGGCGTTCTCGACCCGACGAATACAGGTCGAAGCCGACCTGGCCGCGCACGGCAACCAGTCCGCGGCTGCCGCCCAGGTGGCAGCGCACCGCACCCGGGCCCCCAAGGACCGCACCATCACCCCCGAGTCCCTGCGCGCCGCATGGGCCCGGCGAGCAGCCGAGGTGGGCATCGACACCGAAACCCTGACGGCTCTCTGCCAGCACCCACGCCAGGCCGGACTAGGAGCCTCCAAGGCGCAGGTGATCGTCGAGCTACTCGGCCCGAGCGGGCTGACCGCCCAGGACTCTTCCTTCGACCGTCGGTCCCTGCTGCGGGCAATCGCCGCCAGTTCCCCCGACGGTATCTGCCTCGCCGAGCTCTACCAAGTCGCCGACGAGCTGCTGGCCGACCCCGAGGTGGTCGCACTCCCCGCAGCCCCCGACCGGGCCACCGGGGGGGCCCGGTGGTCAACCGCCGAGCTGTTGGCCATCGAGGCGGCCATCCTGGCCCAAGCCGAGGCTGCCACCCACGCCGGGCTGGCCCAGGTCAGCGGCGAAGCCTTGGCGAGCGTCCTCGACGCCCGACCCAGCCTGTCGAGCGAGCAGGCGGCCATGGTGCGCCACCTCACCACCTCGGGAGCGGGCATCGAGGTGGTAGTCGGTCGGGCGGGCACCGGCAAGACCTTCGCCCTGGAGGCTGCCCGGGCGGCTTGGTCCCAAGTTGGCTTGGCGGTCATCGGCACTGCGCTGTCCGCCCGGGCCGCTGCCGAGCTGGGCGCGGCCACCGCCATGCCCACCGGCACCCTTGCCCGGCTGCTGGGCGACCTGGAGCGCCCCGGCCCCGAGGCCCGCCTGGCACCGGGGACCGTGGTGGTCGTGGACGAGGCAGCGATGGTGGGCACCAGGGAGCTGGCTCGCCTGTTGGCCGCCGCCGAGCGCGACCGTGCCAAGGTGGTTCTGGTCGGCGATCCCCGCCAGCTCCCCGAGATCCAAGCCGGGGGTGCCCTGGCAGCCATCGCCGCTCGCCAAGGGGCGATCACCCTGACCGAGAACCGCCGCTAGGCCGAGGCCTGGGAGCGCGATGCCCTGGCCCAGCTGCGGTCCGGGTCGGTGTCGGTGGCGCTGGGCGCCTATCACGACCAGGCCCGCATAGTGCTCGGCGCCTCGGCCCCAGCTGTTCGGGCGGCAATGGTCGCCGACTGGTGGGAGGCCAAGGCCAGCGGAGCCTCGGTCACCATGTTGGCCCTGCGCCGAGCTGATGTGGAGGCCCTCAACTCCGAGGCCCGGTCGCACATGGCCCGAGCAGGGTTCCTCGGTGACGAGGAGCGCCAGGTCGGGGGCCGGACCTTTGCGGTGGGCGACGAGGTGATCGGGCTTCGCAACGACGCTCGGATCGGCATCCTGAACGGCACCCGGGCCAAGGTCAGTGCCCTCGGTCCAAACGACACCATGAGCCTGGAACGCGCCGACGGCACCAACGTCGAGGTCCCCGCCCACTACCTGGGCGACGGCCACCTCGCCCATTCCTACGCCATGACCATCCACAAGGCCCAGGGAGCCACCTTCGACCGGACCTTCGTGTTGGGCTCCGACGCCCTCTACCGAGAGGCCGGCTACGTGGCCATGAGCCGGGCGAGGCTCTCCAGCCACATCTACGTGGTGGGTGCCGAGCACGATCTCGACTCCCACGCCGGGGTCCCCGAGCCGGCCGACCCATCCGGGGAGCTGGAGCGGGCGCTGTCAGCCTCCAGGGCCAAGGCCTTGGCCAGCGATGGCCTGGCGGGGGAGCTCAGCCCGGCTGGCCTGGTGGCCATGGAGGCCGAATATGCCCGGTTGCTCCAGACTCTGCTCCCCACCCTCGTCCCTGACCCGACCGCCCGGATCGCTGCGTGGGCCAACCAGCGTGACCGGCTCAGCTCCGTTTTTGGGGCCGCCGTGGAGACGGGGGGCGCTGTCGAGCTGGGGCGCTGGGCCCGCGCCGAGCTGGAGCGATCCGATGCCCGCCGCCCGGCCCTGGATGCCCTGGCCGCCGCCCGCGCTGGCTGGCAGCAGGAGAATGCCTCCGAGTTGGCCCACTACGCCGAGCTGAGGGGCTCCATCGGCCAAGCCCGCTCGGCCATCGCCACCGTGGCCGAGCTGTGTCCCTCGCACTACCTGCGAGCGGCACTGGGCCCGGTTCCGCTGGGGGGCGCCGAGCGCCGGGCCTGGCGACAGGCCGCGGTTGGCATCGAGTCCTACCGAGCCGCCCATGCCATCACCGACTCCGCCAGCCCGATCGGGCCGCCCCCGGCAGATCGCTTGCAACGAGCCGCCTGGGAGGCCACCATGGTGGTAATCGAAACAGCACGGGCTCAGCTCGGAATCGAGCGGGGCCGTGAACCCGAGGGCCTGGAAATGGGAGGTCCGATGTGAGGACCAGATCGCACTCCAAGTCGAAGTCAGCCCAGCAGCGCTTCGCGCCGGGCTGGCGGGGCTTGGTGCTCGGTGCGGGAGCGGGGAACTGGCCGGCGACCGCCGGGTTCGAACGCTGCGCGATGGTGCTCAGCCCACCGCGCTCGGGCAAGACATCCGCCATTGTGATCCCCTGCGTGCTCGGGGCCCCCGGAGCGGTGGTGTCTACCTCCACCAAGACCGATGTGGCCGACGTCACCGCCTGGGTGCGCTCTCGCCGGGGGCGCTGTTGGGTCTTCGACCCGCTGGCCCGAACCGCTCCCGCCCCGCCACTGGTCGCGGCACACTGGTCTCCGGTCAGTGGCTGTGAGGACTGGGACGCCGCGGTGGCCATGGCCCACGCCCTGGTGCAAGCGGCCCGGCCCCCCGATGGGACCTTCTTCGAGAGCCACTGGCGAGAGCGGGCCGACGCCTTGCTGGCCCCGCTGCTGCACGCCGCCGGGCTGGCGAGTCTGGAGATCGGCTGGGTGCTGGCCTGGGTGTTGCGCCGGGAGCTGTCCGAGCCCCTGGCGGTGATCCGCTCCAGAGCCGGGGCACCACTGGCCGCAGCGGTGCTGGATGGCATGGCTGCCACCGATCACCGGGAGCGCTCGGGGATCTTCTCCACCGCGGCGGGAGTGCTGCGGGCCTATCGCTCCCAGGCCGCCCTGGACAACGCCGCAGTGCCCGACTTCGACCCGTGGAGCTTCGTGCGCAGCTCTGATACCTTGTACATCGCCTCACCGGGCACCGACCAGGACCTGGTGGCCCCGATAGTGGTGGGCTTGTTGGACCAGGTACGCCGCGCCACCTACGCCCGGGGCCCAGGGGCAGCCCCGGTTGTCTTCGCCTTGGACGAGGTGGCCAACATCGCCCCGCTGCCCGACCTGGCCCAGATCGTGGCCGAGGGCGCCAGCCAGGGATTGGTCACCTTGGTCTGCTTCCAGGACCTGGCCCAGGCCCGGGCACGTTGGGGCGTGGCCGCGGAGGGCTTCTTCAGCTACTTCGGGGCCAAGGTCATCCTGGCCGGCATCGAGGACCTGCGCACCCTGGAGCTGATCAGCGCCCTGGTCGGCGAGCACGACGTCCCGGTGCGCTCGGTCACCTATCCGCGCAACCAGCTCTTCGTGCCCAACGCCAGGCGAGCCGTGCCGAGCGTCACCTACTCGACCCAGCGACGGCCGCGCCTATCGGTGGCCGAGGTTGCCCGCGGTGTCCCTGGGAGTGCCCTGACCATCGTCGGAGCCACTGACATGGGCTGGACGCGCCTGGTGCCCTACTGGGGGGCTCCCTGGAACGAGGTGCTGGCCTCCGCCCGGCCCGGGCCCTGACAGGCCTCCTGACGTTCCGAGGTCAGGGCACTAGGCGCTGTCTTAGTCGACTCGCCCAGCTCAGCCGCCAGGGTCCTAGAGAAGGCGCTGCGCTAATGGGGACCGATCAACCTCGTGAGCCAAATGAGGGAGGCTGGTCACCGAGCCGCCAGCTGGTGAGCACTTTGCAGCGCAGGGCGTTCAGCCCTAGGACTAGATCGTGCCCCAGTTGGTCGG